>NZ_CP083370.1:3755000-4051102 GCF_017488845.2 Ensifer canadensis | reverse complement strand
GTCGTGCTTATCTCCCGCCGCCTGAGATAGATTGCTTCCGGCCTGAAATACGTCGCCGTTCTTTTGAAACGCGCCCGCCGCCGTCACCAAGTTCATCCGCATTTTGCCGCCTTCCGATTATGTTCAGACGCCGTCATCTCTGCCGGCCCCATCTCTTATGTGCGGCACCCACGGCTTCCTCATCGAGGTCATGCCGCTTCACCGAACGTCACAGTCGCAATCCAACCGGGCTCCTCATCTCCCGACCGGGTGCGCGCTACGCGCATCTGCCAGGCCTTGCCGGCCGGCTGATGTCCCCTCGCGCCTCATTGTCAACAAATCCCCCAGTCCGCCCTGGACCGTGCCGGATCCTCCTCCTCGCCGACAACTGTCTCGCACCCTCGTACGAAGCGGACAGCCGAGCGCTGGATTCTATCTCTCGTCAGGCACCGCTTGCACCTGACTTTGAGCAGTGGCGCCACCGGCAACCAGAAGTCGAAATGTCCTCGTCCGGAATGGTTGGGCCATCCGGTTTTTCGTTCTCGACTTGTCTGATTGAACGACGTGGAGCCGCCCTGATACAGGGAACAGAAAGCCTGAAACCATCTCGTTGAAATGGCCTCCGTACTTCCCTTTACAGATATGGTCTGTGTCCCCTGTGGAGGGCATTTAGGCAGGATCGATGGGCAAGATCAATCGCGATTTTTACGCAACCTTAAGCGCTGCCCGTTGACTCTCATGCTGCCTTTTGCTTGCCGCAATCCGAGTCCGGGAAGAATCGCTTTTGAATCAAGGGTTTTGATTTTCGGCTCTTTGATTAGCTGGCGAAAAAGAAAAAAAATAAAAATTCGCTTGACTCATCACGGGCCCAGAAGACCCCCAGCCAGAGACACCCTATCACCAAGGACCTCTCGTAAGTCTCTGAAATTCCTATAGAAATTCTGTCATCGCATTGACACGAGAAATGTCGTGCAGGTTAACCATCGTGATGACACATGTATGAATCGGAAAAGCCCGACGCAAGGGTCGGGCTTTCAATTAACAGATTTTTATTAGCCGGATTAGGCCGAAAGTGCCTTCACGCGCTGTGCAAGGCGCGAAACCTTGCGCGAAGCGGTGTTGGAATGCAGCACGCCCTTGATGGCAGCGCGCATCAGCTCGGGCTGAGCGGCCTTCAGGGCTGCGGCTGCGACCGCCTGATCGCCGGTTGCGATCGCTTCTTCGACCTTGCGGACGAAGTTACGGACGCGCGAACGGCGGGCTTTGTTCACTGCAGTGCGGCGTGCGATCTTGCGGGTCGCCTTTTTCGCCGAAGTTGTATTGGCCATTGATGCCTCTCTTCGAAAACTGACATGAACTCCGCCCTCGCCGTGCCGGGTCACTGCGACCTGTCATCAAAGCAATTCGGGAGCATTATCGGAAAGCCCAGATTTGGCGTTCCAAACTGAGGGCGGCATATAGCGAGAAACGGCCGCCCCGTCAACGCGCAATTTGGAGAAAACTGCGCGTCGCCCCTTGATCTACCTGTGTTTGAACTCCGGCTTGCGCTTCGCTGCGAAGGCGGCCATGCCTTCCTTCTGGTCTTCAGTGGCAAACAGCGAATGGAAAAGCCGCCGTTCGAACCGCAGGCCTTCGGCAAGCGTGAGCTCCAGCGAGCGATTGACGGCCTCTTTTGCCATCATCACCGCCGGCAGCGAGAACGATGCGATCTTCTCGGCCGCAGCCAGCGCTTCCTCCATCAATTTCTCCGGCGCCACCACACGCGAAACGAGTCCTGCGCGTTCCGCCTCGGTCGCGTCCATCATCCGTCCGGTGAGGACGAGGTCCATCGCCTTCGCCTTGCCGACGGCACGGGTGAGGCGCTGCGACCCGCCCATGCCGGGGATGACGCCAAGGGTAATTTCCGGTTGGCCGAACTTTGCCGTCTCGGAAGCGATGATGAAGTCACACATCATCGCCAGTTCGCACCCGCCGCCGAGCGCGTAGCCGGAAACGGCTGCAATGACCGGTTTGCGGGCAGCAGCCACCTGATCCCAGCCGCCGATGAAATCGCCGAGATAGCTTTCGACGAAGTCCAGCGTCTGCATCTCCTTGATGTCGGCGCCGGCCGCAAAGGCCTTCTCCGAACCGGTGACAACAACGGCGCCGATCTCGTTATCGGCATCGAACGCTTTCAGCACCGCGGCAAGCTCGCGCATAACGGTCGAGTTCAGCGCATTCAGCGCCTGCGGGCGATTGAGCGTGACCAGGCCCACGCGTCCGCGCGTCTCGACCAGCAGCGTCTCGTAACTCATTGTCGTCTCCTCCGAATTCGTGTCAGCGGTCGGGTCCGGCCGGACCCGGATGTTCATTTCTGGCAGCGCGGGCAATGAAACGTCGAGCGTCCCGCCTGCACGATGCGGGCGACCGTACCGCCGCAACCCGGCGTGCGGCAAGCCTCCCCTTCCCGGTCATAGACGGAAAAGGAATGCTGGAAATAGCCGAGCGATCCGTCGGCCTGGATATGATCTTTCAGCGACGAGCCGCCCGCGGCGATGGCATCGGCAATGACCTCGCGGATTGCAACGGTCAGGCCCTGCAGTTCCGGCTTCGACCCACCTTGGCTGTCGACGAGGGCGCCTGCCGGCTTCAGCGGCGACAGGCCTGAACGCCAGAGCGCCTCGCACACATATATATTGCCGAGGCCGGCAATATTCTTCTGGTCGAGCAAGGCTACCTTCAGCGGTTGCGCCTTTCCGGCAAAGCGTGCCGCCAGATAGGCGGCGTCGAGCGCGTTGCCGGTCGGCTCTTCCCCGAGTGCGCGGAAGAAGGCGTGGGCCGCCACCGTGTCCCGTCGGGCGAGATCCATGAAACCGAAACGGCGCGGATCGTTATAGATGACACGGGCGGGGCCGACGGCACCTTCCAGATGGAAGATCACATGATCGTGCTTCTCATCCTTGGCGCGTGGGTGGTGAAATTCGTCCGGCGTTTCTGGCAGCGCGCCCTGTTCGATACGGAACGAACCTGACATGCCGAGATGGGCAATGATGACGTCACCGGCCTCCAGATCGATCATCAGATATTTTGCCCGGCGCGACAGCGAGACGATGCGCTGACCGGCAACGGTGGCTGCAAAATTGACAGGGAAGGGAAAACGCAGATCCGGCCGACGCAGTTCTGCACTGACGAGGAGCGCGCCTTCCATGGTCGGCGCCAGACCCCGTTTTACCGTTTCGACCTCCGGCAGTTC
This sequence comes from Ensifer canadensis, assembly GCF_017488845.2. Classification (NCBI taxonomy): domain Bacteria; kingdom Pseudomonadati; phylum Pseudomonadota; class Alphaproteobacteria; order Hyphomicrobiales; family Rhizobiaceae; genus Ensifer; species Ensifer canadensis. The sequence continues at coordinate 4,047,891 of NZ_CP083370.1, read as the reverse complement.
CGGCATGCGTCGTCTCCTTCTTTCTTAACCACCACACGCCCGGCATTCTTAACCACCATAAGCCCGGCCGTTGGCATTTCCTTGGCGGGCTACTTATCCTATAGGGGTGCGCTATGCCGCAGCCATGGCCCTGCCCCCGAGATAGCGCGGGTCGGACGATTTCGCTATGGTGCCGGAAAAATTGGTTCAGGTGGAGTTCTTCGTATGACGGATCAGCGGGTATCGGCCAATGGCGGAATGGAAACCTCCTTCGGTTTCCGCAACGTCGGTACGGGCGAAAAGCAGCCGCTCGTCAACGACGTCTTCCATAAGGTGGCCAAGCGCTACGACATCATGAACGACGTGATGTCGGCCGGGCTGCACCGCGCCTGGAAGGATGCGATGATTGCCGCGCTCAATCCGCCGCGCCGCGAGGGCTACAGGACGCTCGACGTCGCCGGCGGCACCGGCGACATCGCCTTCCGCATCATCGAAGCCTCCGACCGCAAGGCGCATTCGACGGTTCTCGACATCAACGGCTCGATGCTCGCCGTCGGCGCGGAACGGGCGGAAAAGAAGAAGCTTTCGGCCAATCTCGATTTTGTCGAGGCCAATGCTGAGGAACTGCCGTTCGACGCGAATTCCTTCGACGCCTATACGATCGCCTTCGGCATCCGCAACGTCCCGCGTATCGATGTCGCGCTCAAAGAAGCCTATCGTGTGTTGAAGCGCGGCGGGCGACTGCTGGTGCTCGAATTCTCCGAAGTGGAGATGCCGCTTCTCGACCGTTTCTACGATGCATGGTCGTTCAACGCGATCCCGAAATTCGGCAAGCTGATCACCGGCGACGAAGCGCCCTATCAGTATCTGGTGGAATCGATCCGCAAGTTCCCGAACCAGCGCGATTTTGCCGCCATGATCAAGGAGGCGGGCTTCTCGCGCGTCTCCTTCACCAATTACACCGGCGGCATCGCAGCGCTGCATTCCGGCTGGAAAATCTGATCTTATGAGCACAGCTGGAGCATATGTCCGCCTCGTGCGGATCGGCTGGGTTCTCGTGCGCGAAGGCGTCGTCTCGGCGGTCCCGACCGAACACCTGCCGCCCTTTGCCCGTTTCGCCCAGAAGGCAGCCGGGCTTTTCGCCCGCCGCAAGGTGCTAGGCGAGGAGCGCAGCGACCGGCTGTCGCGCGCCGTTGCACGCCTCGGCCCCTCCTATGTGAAAATCGGCCAGTTCCTGGCAACCCGCCCCGACGTCGTCGGCGCGGAATTTGCCGCTGACCTGTCGCTGCTGCAGGACCAGATGGCGACCTTTCCGCAAAGCGAAGCCAAGGCCGCGATCGAGGGATCGCTCGGCCGCAAGGTCGAAGACCTCTACGCCGAATTTTCCCTGCCGATGGCGGCCGCCTCGATCGCCCAGGTTCATCCGGCCATCGTCATGCGCGACGGCCGGCCCGACAAGGTTGCCGTCAAGGTCATCCGCCCCGGCATCCGCCAGCGTTTTGCCTCCGATATCGAGGCGATGTATCTCGTCAGCCACATGCAGGAGCGTTTCCTGCCCTATACGCGGCGGCTGAAACCGGTCGAGGTCACCAAGACGCTAGAGCAGACGACCAAGATCGAAATGGATCTTCGGTTGGAAGCAGCCGCCCTTTCCGAACTCGGCGAGAACACCAAGGAAGATTCCGGCTTTCGCGTACCGAAGGTCGATTGGGAACGCACCGGCCGCGACGTCGTCACCATGGAATGGATCGACGGCGTCAAGATGTCGGATATCGACGGGCTGAAGGCGGCGGGCCACGATCTCGACGCGCTGGGCGACACCCTGATCCAGTCCTTTCTCCGCCACACATTGCGCGACGGCTTCTTCCACGCCGACATGCATCAGGGCAACCTGTTCGTCGACGATGCCGGCCATATCGTCGCCGTCGACATGGGCATCGTCGGCCGTCTCGGCAAGAAGGAACGCCGCTTCCTCGCCGAGATCCTGTTCGGCTTCATCACCCGCGACTACCAGCGCGTCGCCGACGTGCATTTCGAGGCAGGCTACGTGCCGTCGCATCATGATGCCGCGAGCTTCGCCCAGGCGATCCGCGCCATTGGCGAGCCGATCCACGGCCAGCCGGCCGAGACCATCTCGATGGCAAAGCTGCTGACGCTTCTGTTCGAGGTGACCGAGCTCTTCGACATGCAGACACGGCCGGAACTGGTCATGCTGCAGAAGACCATGGTCGTCGTCGAGGGCGTCGCGCGCACGCTCAATCCGCGTTTCAACATGTGGAAAGCATCCGAGCCTGTGGTCGGCAAGTGGATCCGCGACAATCTCGGACCGAAGCGCATCGTCACCGACCTGCGCGACGGCCTGCACGCGGCCCTTCGTCTGGCCGAAGCAGCACCGGAAATCGCCGCCCGCACGGAAAAATTCTCCAGCAAGATCATGGCCATGAGCGAAAACGGCCTACGGTTCGACGCCGAGACGGCGCATGCCATCGGCAAGGCCGAGGCACGCCACACGCGCTCCGGCCGCCTGGCGCTGTGGCTGATTGCCGCCACGCTCGTCTATATCGCCTGGCAGGTGACCTGAGCGCCACCGGCAATCCGGTCGCCGAACCGGCTTGCAATTCCACTGCCGCTTGTTATCGTTCCGACATGGACAATCGTTCGATGATCGCAATGGTGCTTTGCACGCATATCCAGGGGTGTGCGGGAGACCACGTGCGTTAAACGGACTGTCCCCCGACCAACCCTGCCGAGGCGAGCAGGGTTTGGTCCTGTTTCCTCGGTGCCAGCGAGCTGATGAGGAAACAATGACCGAAGCCACCCCCTCCCCGACACTCAGGATTCGAGCGGCGCGCGTCGTCGACTGGGAAGCGATCGCCGCACTTATGAGCCAGCCGGGCATCCGCTCCGGCACGCTCAGACTGCCCTATTCGACACCGGAGCAGACGCGCAAGTGGATGGAGGGCCTGTCGGAGGACAACACTGTGATCGTGGCCGAGCGCGACGGCCGCATCGTCGGCATGGCCGGTCTGCACCGCAATAAGGGGCGCCGGCATCACTCCGCCGTGCTCGGCATCAGCGTCGATGACAACCACCGCGGCGAAGGCATCGGTAAGACACTTCTTACATCTCTGATCGATGCTGCCGATAACTGGCTTGGGATCAGCCGCATCGAGCTGACCGTCTTTACCGACAACGAAGCGGCAATCGCGCTTTATCGCAAGACCGGCTTCGAACCCGAAGGCACGCACAGGGCCTATGCTCTGCGCAATGGCGTGCTGGCCGACGTGCTGGCGATGGCGCGCATTCGCGCCTGATCGCGGCCGGACCATGCGTCCGGGTGGTGAGGAAGAGGTGGCAGGGCTTTCGGTTCTGCCGCCGGCTGCAACCATGTTCCATCCGGAACTGCGAATAAGCAGACGACATGCGATCTTCTCCCCATGGATGACGGGAGTTCATCCCTGGAGGAGAGAACACCATGCGCAAGATCATCATCGCCGCGGCCGTCGCAATCACCGCAGCCGTTTCCTTTGCCGCGCCGTCACAGGCTGGCGGTGTGACGATCGGCTTCAGCAACGGCGCCTACGGCCATGGCTGGAGCGGCCAGATCGGCTATGTCGACGGCTATTACGGTGGCTACTACGACGAGTATCGCCCCTATTGCTTCATCAAGAAAGTCAGGCGCTACGATCACTACGGCAATGTCTACTACGAGCGTATCCGCATCTGCCGTTAATAATAGCAAGGGGCGAGGGACACGAGGCCCGGCCGGTTTCCGGCCGGGCTTTTCGACGTCTGGCGCTCATCACCTTCATCCGAATTGCCGGTTCCCATCCGCTTACCCCATTGACGCCGCGTCGCTGCCGGGCTCCAAAAGCAGCAACGCAAATCGCATGGGAAGGTAGACCGTCATGGATCTCGGCATCACAGGCAAGAAGGCGCTCGTGCTCGGCGGCAGCAAGGGGCTTGGACGCGGCATCGCCGAAGCACTCGCGGCTGAAGGCGTTGCCGTCGCGGTGACCGGTCGCGACGCAACTACGGCCGAAAAGGTCGCAGCAGAGCTCAGTTCGAGCGCCCGCGGTTTTGCGCTCGATCTTTCCAAGCCCGAAAGCCTCGACGCGCTGCTCGATCGGCTCGCCGCCGATTTCGGCGCGATCGACATTCTCATCCTGAATGGCGGCGGGCCGCCGCCGTCGCTTGCGTCCACCATCGAGCCGGAGTTCTGGCGGACGCAGTTCGAGACCATGGTGCTCGCCGGCATGCGCATCACCGGCCGGGTTCTGCCCGGCATGAGGGAGCGCGGTTTCGGCCGCATCATTGCCGTCGCTTCGACCAGCATCCGCGAGCCGATCCCGGGCCTGACCGCCTCCAACGCGCTTCGAAGCGCTGTTGCCGGCTGGCTGAAGACGCTGGCCGGCGAAGTCGCCGCCGACGGCGTGACCGTCAACATGCTGTTGCCGGGGCGGCTTGCGACCGACCGCACCTTGGGCTTCGACCGCATGGACGCCGAGAACGAAGGCGTCGATATCGCCACGGTTGCCGCGCGCAGCCAGGCGGATATTCCAATCGGCCGCTATGGAACGCCGGCGGAATTCGGCGCTGCCGCCGCATTTCTCGCGGGCCGGCCCGCGGCCTATGTCACGGGCGTGGCACTTCCCGTCGACGGCGGTCTCAGCCGATCGATGCTCTGAGTTGCCGCGTCAGTCCGCCCTGCCCCTCCCTTGAAAATACAAGCGACCGGCTCAAGGCGGTCATTTATTATTGCATCGTGCGTCAGACATGGCGTTCAGAAGCTTCAATTTCGCAGGTGAACTTCACCGCAAATTGATGCTGGTTTCAGGGGTTATGCAGTAAAACCTGCAGCCGGGCGCCGTTTGCCCGGCTGACCATACGACTGGCCAAACGACTGGCTAAACGACTGGAATGACCCCCATGAACTCACCATCGACCGGGTGGCTGCTCGGGATTGCACTCTTCGCCTCAGCCCTTCTTCCCGCCGCTGCAGGAGCCGCCATGCTTGAAAAGGAAATGATTGCCGCAGCTTCGGCCGGCAACGCCGCCGAACTGCGCGAATTGATCAAGCGCGGAGCAACGCTCGACGCGCGTGACGCAAGCGGCGCGACCGCTCTGCTCGTCGCCACACACGAAAACCGCATCGACGCTGCCCGCGCGCTCATCGAAGCCGGCGCGGATGTCAATGCGAAGGACAAGATCGAGGACAGTCCCTACCTCTATGCTGGCGCGCGCGGCCATCTCGAAATCCTGAAGCTGACGCTTGCCAACGGCGCCGACCTCAAAAGCACCAACCGTTACGGCGGCACGGCGCTGATCCCTGCGGCAGAACGCGGCCACGTCGAAACGGTGAAGACGCTGATCGAGGCGGGCGTCGATGTCGATCACGTCAACCGGCTGGGCTGGACGGCGCTGATCGAAGCCATCATTCTCGGCACCGGCGGCGAAAAGCATACGGAGATCGTGCGATTGCTGATCGACGCGGGCGCGAACGTCAATCTTGCCGATGGCGAGGGCGTGAGCCCATTGAGCCACGCCCGGCAGCGCGGCTATGGCCGGATTGAAAAGCTGCTTACCGCCGCCGGCGCCCGTTGAAATCGGAGGGGACATGAAGCAGGAAAGACGCTTTCTCGGCGAGGCTGTCGCCCTTGCCCGCGCCAATGTCGAAAAAGGTGGCCGTCCCTTCGGCGCGGTTGCCGTTCGCAACGGCGAGGTTATCGCCAGCGGCGTCAACGAGATGCTTGAAACCGGCGATCCGACATCGCATGCCGAGATGAATGCCCTTCGCCTGGCGGCAAAGCGCCTCGGGTCTCCCCGTCTTGAAGGCGTTGCGATCTATGCCAGCGGCCAACCCTGCCCGATGTGCATTGCGGCCATGCGCATGGCCGGCATCACCGAGATCGCCTACGCCCACTCGAATGCCGACGCCGAACCCTACGGGCTGTCGACGGCGGCAGTCTATGCCGAACTGGCAAAACCCCTTGGCGAACAGTCGATGCGCTTTCGCCATGTGCCGGTCGACGATAACGACCTGGCACCGCTCTATGCGGAATGGCAGCATCGTCAAAAAGAGGGCTGACAAGCGGCCGGCACCGGTCAAGCCCAGCCACAGCTTGGGCAGCCCCCTGCGGCGGCCACTGCCAGCGCCGGCCGGTGGTGCCTCCGACGGGCGGACGGGCACGGCAAAGGCAGTGAGGCGCCGGAACAACCCGCCTGCTCACGCCGACCGACGGTGTCTCGACAACCAGAGCCCTTGCCGAACACACGCGGCGAGTGTAATCGCGAAGGTGAGATTGCCCTCTCCTCCCTGCCGCCCAGCGTTCCTCGGAGAACGTCGGCGGCCCAGTCCGCGGGTGCTGCGATGAATGCCTTTTCCGAACGCACGGGCCGCCTGGTGGCGCTGCTTCTCATCGCCGGCTCCGGCGTGGTGACGATCGCCAAGGGCATGAGCCTGACCTTCCTCGCGATCCGCCTGCAGCGGGATTTTGGCCTTACCCCGGCAGGTATCGGCGTCCTGATTGGCGCGGGCCCCCTGCTCGGCGCGATCATCAGCCCGTTTGCCGGCAGCCTGTCCGATCGCATCGGCCGAACGGGTGTGCTGACCATAGCGCTCTTCATGGCCGGACTGGCGCTGGCGGGGCTCGGGCTGGCGCACTCGATCGCCGCCTTCGCGCTGGCGCATATCGTCTCTGCGGTTGCCGCCGCCGTCTATGAACCGGTTTCGCGCGCATTGATGAGCGATGCCGCGCCAGCGCATCTGCGCCTGCGGGTATTCTCCTGGCGCTATCTGGCGATCAATGCCGGCTGGGCCGTCGGGCCGTTGATCGGCGTCTGGGTCGGCGCTGCCTATTCGACCCTATTCATCATTGCCGGCATCATGCATGCGGCCTTCGGCCTCGTGCTGTTCTTCACCGTGCCGGAAGCGAGCAACAGACGGGCGGTCGAGACGGGACCGGGGTCCAACACCACGGGCGGCTGGCGCGGGCTTGTCGCTGCCTTGCGCGACCGCCGACTGATCTTCTTCGTCATCGGCGGCACCCTGCTTTTGGCCGTTCATGGTCAATGGTCGGTGACATTGTCGCAATATCTCAACACCGGCTTCGAGGATGGCGTCACCCTGTTCGCGCTGCTGGTTTCGACCAACGCAGCAACGGTGCTCGTCGCCAGCACGCCCGCCCGCTTCGTCATTGAAAGGATCGGCGCGCTCAAGGCGCTGTCGCTCGGCTGCCTGCTGTTCCTGCTTGGTGAAATCGGCTTTGCAGCCTCGTCCGGCGTCGAAATGCTGGTCGCCTCGATGATCCTCTTCACCATCGGCGAGGTGCTCGTCGTGCCCTCGGAATATGTGCTGGTCGACGGCAGGATGCCGGCAATCGCGGCACCTATTTCGGCGCCCATTCACTGTCCACCGTCGGCAATTTCCTTGGGCCGCTCATCGGCGGCCTTGCACTCGGCGCAAGCGGCGGCGCCGGCATGTTCCTGCTGTTCGCGCTGCTTTCAGCGGCAAGCGCGCTCCTGTTTGCAATCGGCCATTCCATGCCGCCGCCCCGCCGGCACGCACCGATGCGCTCGATGGCAGCGCCGTCGGCCGAGATCTCATGCGCTTCGGTCAATTCGCCTAGGGCCGGAGGCAGCATTGCCCCACGCAGGGGTGGTATTCGTGTTCACAATCATCATGCTTGGGCTCATCGATCGCCTCCCTGGTGCGACACGAGATCGCCGCAGGGCAGCGCTGCCGCCGCTTTTTCTTGCCAACCGGAAGCGCTACCATCGCCTCGTCTGCGTGATCACCGTCACCATTTCGTCACTGGCACAGCCTAAGCACCGCGTCGAAACAGGAGTGAATACAAGATCATGACCACCGCCACCGAACAAACCGTCCTCAAGCGATCGATCGCCGCCACCATCGTCGTCGGCGCGACAGGCGTGCTGTTCGGCCTGTTGTCCGGATCGGTGTCGATCGTGTTCGACGGGGTGTTTTCCGTCGTCGACGCCGCCATGACGCTGCTGGCGCTGGGAGTGACGCGGCTGATCCCACGGGAAAGCAGCCGCTTTCAAATGGGCTTCTGGCATATCGAGCCGATGGTCCTGCTGTTAAACGCCGGCCTACTCACGACGCTCTCCTTCTACGCCCTTATCAACGCCGTCGACTCGCTGCTGTCGGGCGGCCGCGAACTCGCCTTCGACTGGGCGATCGCCTATGCCGCCGTCGTCGTCGTCATCTGCATCGTGATGTTCATCTACGGGCGGCGGGCGAACCGCACGATCGGCTCGGAATTCCTGGCGTTGGATGTGCGTGCCTGGGCGATGTCGGGCACGATTACCGCAGCCCTGCTTGTTGCTTTCGTGGTCGCCGCGATGCTGAAGGGCACCGCCTATGAAGACTGGACGCCCTATGCCGACCCGGCAATTCTGGTGGTTCTGACACTTTGCCTGATCCCGCTTCCGCTGAAGACCGTCTATGCCGCGCTGAAGGAAATCTTCCTAGTCGCCCCGGCGGAACTGGACGAGAAAGTGCGCGAGGCAGCGCGCAATGCCGCCAGCCGCCACGGCTTTGCCGATTATCGCACATACGTCGCCAAGGTCGGCAGGGCCCGGCTGATCGAGATCTACCTGATCGGATCGGCCGAAACCCGGGTGGATACGCTTGCGAGCCTCGATGCGATCCGCGCCGAGATCGGCGCGGAAATCGGCGAGGCCGGGCGCGATCGCTGGCTGACGATCGCCTTTACCGGCGACGTGAAATGGGCGCAGTAGCGCCCACTGCCGGCGTGCCGCCCGAAATCATCCGCCTTTAACGAACGTTCGAGCGACGACCTGCCGACGGGGTCGTCAGATCGATCCGGCGCGTTATGCCGATCGCCTCCAGAAACGCCTCGTCGTGGCTGACGACGATGAGCGCCCCGTCGAAAGCCCGCAGTCCCGCCTCCACCGTCTCGATGGAATCGATATCGAGATGGTTGGTCGGCTCGTCGAGAATCAGGAGATCAGGCGGGCTCTCGCCGCCAAGCACGCAGGCGAGCCCCGCACGCAGCATCTGCCCGCCACTCAGGCTGGAGACGCGCTGCAGTGCCGCGTCGGCGCGGAACATGAACCGCGCGAGCGCCGCCCGACAGGCGTTTTCGCCGGCGCCGGGATGGAGCCGGCGGAAGTTGTCGCGGATCGACACCTGCGGATCGAGCAGGCTCACCTGTTGATCCAGAATGGCAAAGTCCGTCAGAACCCGAACCTGACCCGACCAGGGAGCAAGCTTGCCTGACATCAGCGACAGAAACGTCGTCTTGCCTGAACCGTTGCGGCCGGTGATCGCCACCCGCTCCGGCCCGGCAATCGTCAGCGACAGATTGGCGAGCACCGGACGGTCCGGGATATAACCGGCGCTGACATCATCGACCTGAAGAACGGCACGGCCGGGCGGCAGCCCGGTCGAAGGCAGCCGGACCGAAAACGGCTGGAGGATCTCGATGCGTTCGCGGGCGGCGGCAAGATCGCCGAGCGCCTGATCGCGTCGCCGCTCGGAAAGCCGCGCGTTGTCGCCCGCCGTCTTTTCGCTGCGCTCCTTCTTCGCATCGAGCAGCAGAAGCGGCTCGTCACCTTTGGCGCGCTTTCTGCGGCCGGCGCTATCCTTTCGGGCCTTGCGCTCCGCGAGCTCCTGCGTCTTGCGGTCGACCTCCGCAAGGCGTCGTTCCGCGTCGGCAAGATCGTGCCGGGCCGATGCGAGTTCGATCGCCTTGCGCTCGCGATAGTGGCTCCAGTTGCCGCCGTAGCTGGTGGCGCCGAGAGAGGTGAGTTCGACGATCACATCCATCGTGTCGAGAAGCTCGCGATCGTGGCTCACGACGATGGCGCCGCCACGCCAGTTCGCCATCAGCTCGATCACTGCCTCGCGCCCGGCGCGGTCGAGATTGTTGGTGGGTTCGTCGAGCAGGATGAAATCGGGATCGGCAAAGACCAATGCCGCCAGCTTGGCACGGGTCAGCTGCCCGCCGGATAGCGATGAGAGCGGCGTCTGCGCTTCTGCCTCCAGCCCGAGGCGAGCGAGCGCTGCGGCCAGTCGCGCCTCCAGCGTCCAGTCGGCAATCGACAGCTCGTCGATGCTGGCGGTGCCTTCCTCCGCTCGGCGTAGAAGCGCCAGCGCATCGGCAATGCCGAAGAGGTCGGCGACGCTCTCCTGTTCGGCGACCTGCACCGTCTGGCGCAGGATGCCGAGGCTGCCGTCGACCGAGACTGTGCCGGCCTGCGGCTGGAGTGTTCCCGCAATCAGCTTCAGCAGCGTGCTTTTGCCGACGCCATTGCGCCCGACAAGGCCAGAGCGCGCCGGGCCGAACGTCAGGCTCAGGTCGGAAAAGAGGCTGCGGCCGTCAGGCGTTGACCAGGTGAGATGGGAGAGCGAGATCGAAACAGGCATGGATACGGATTTCCCTGATGGCAAAAAGAGTGGGCTTTGCTGTCAGGTGGAAATCCATCGATGCGTGTATCCTGTGGTAATTTCTATCGATGCAAAGATAACATCGATCGTGTTTTCTTCAAGGCAAGGATGCCATAGCCGCTCGCCGCGAACCGTGAGCACTTGGTCGCCGCTCAGTCTGGAAACATCCTTGGCGCCCGTGCAACCGGCATTCTGCTTGCTTTGAAGCCAGATCCGGCCGCGTTCGGCACTGATCGATTGGAGATGGTATTGGAACACAGTGTGGGCGGCACACGAGCGTGGTCGCCCGGTCTGGAGCAGATGGTACCGCCTTTGGACGATTACCAGACGAGACCGTTCAGCGTGATCAGCGCGATCACCAGCAGGGACAGGATGAGCGACATCTTGATTGCGGCAAGCGCGTAGTCATAGCGGCGAATATGCATTGCAAAGGTATGAAGCATGGCATTCTCCCTGGCGTCGAAATGCCCGACGGCCGTTGGGGCCGGGCCACGCGATCGCCTGCGTGTCATCTTATGAGGTGCGGGAGGCCCGCGCGGAAATCTGGAGCGGCATCCGCGACGCGTTTTGGCTGCTGAGGACGGCAGATCCGAAGGTCGACAGCTATTGGACCAGGGGCAGCCGACTTTCGACACGGCTGTGGTGCAAGTCCATGAGTCGGGCCAGGATTGCCTCGCCCTCTTCGCGATCAAGCGCCGGGTATCGCACCCGGACGGCATCCCGAAAAACATCGGCAACCATCGGGAATTCCTCGGGAAGGATCGGTCGCCCACGAAATCCGTCGATGGGGTGCATCACGCGATCTCCTCAGTTGGGGCGAAAGCGTAACGATCTCTCAGCCACCGACGCCCGTTCGATCGGTCGATGATGGATGCACTATGCGCCTTCGGCAGTGAGATACCAAGGGATATTCGCCGCTAGAAAGGGAACGCGGCCAGGCGCGCCATCTGGATCGGGTGATCTGCTGCCGGCGCGCAAGGATCGCCGAACGCCCCTCCAGGCGTGCGCCGCCACGGCTGCAATTGTGGCGTTCGGCCAGACACGTTGCGCCCGATGAAACGCTCAAGTAGGGTCGCTGCAACCGCGTCCCTCCGCCGGCGAAGCCGTCGAAAGGGATGCTGTTGAACACCATGGCTGAACCGGAAAGAACTCCGGTTAAGAAGGCGGCCGCAAGGCTGGGACGCAATGACACTGTCGGGCAAACGCATTCTCCTGATCATCTCCGGCGGCATTGCGGCCTATAAGAGCCTGGACCTTATCCGCCGGCTGCGCGAGCGCGGCGCCAGCGTCCGGCCAGTCATGACATCAGGTGCGCAACAGTTCGTGACACCGCTTGCCGTCGGCGCGCTTTCCGCCTCGCATGTCTATCTCGAGCTGTTTTCGCGCGAGGACGAACAGGATGTCGGCCATATCCGGCTGGCGCGCGAATGCGATCTGATCGTCGTCGCCCCTGTTACCGCCGACCTGATGGCGAAGATGGCGAACGGTCATGCCGACGATCTCGCCTCGACCATCCTGCTGGCCACCGACCGTCCGGTGCTGGTCGCGCCGGCGATGAACCCGAAGATGTGGGCGCACCCGGCAACCCGGCGCAACCGCGCGACGCTCGCCGCCGACGGCATCCATTTCATCGGCCCTGAAGCCGGCGAAATGGCGGAGAGCGGCGAGGCCGGAGAAGGACGGATGAGCGAGCCGCTGGCGATCGTCGCTGCCGTCGAAAACCTGCTTGCAGGCGGCGCGAAGCCACTTGCCGGACGCAAGGCGGTCGTCACATCCGGCCCGACGCATGAGCCGATCGACCCGGTGCGCTACATCGCCAACCGCTCGTCGGGCAAGCAGGGCCACGCCATTGCCGCGGCGCTCGCCAGGCTCGGCGCGGATGTGACGCTGGTGTCCGGCCCTGTGACGATCCCCGACCCCACAGGTGTCAACGTGATCCATGTCGAGCGCGCCGAGGAAATGCGCGATGCAGTGCTTGCCGCCCTTCCCGCCGACGTTGCGGTGATGGTCGCGGCCGTTGCCGACTGGCGGGTGGCAAGTGCGGCCGGCAACAAGATCAAGAAGAAGCCGGGCGAAGCGCCGCCACCGCTTCAATTGGCCGAGAACCCGGACATCCTCAAGACGGTCGGCCACCATGCAAACCGGCCGAAGCTGGTCGTCGGCTTTGCCGCCGAGACGGAGAACGTCGCCGACAACGGCCGCTCGAAGCTCGAGCGCAAGGGTGCCGATTACATTCTCGCCAACGACGTCTCGCCGGCAACCGGCATCATGGGTGGCGATCGCAACCGGGTGAAGCTGATCTCGGCCGACGGCAACGACGACTGGCCGGAGATGGACAAGGAAGCGGTTGCCGAAAAATTGGCGGCGCTGATTGCGGCTGAGCTGGAGCGAAGAGAACAGGGTTGATCAATCGCCGTACCTGGCCAAAAAGCCCCTCACCCTAACCCTCTCCCCGCAGGCGGGGCGAGGGAACGTGCCCTGTGTGGATGAAGCATCCGCAGCAAAAGGAACGCGCGAGTGCGGCGTATCCCTTCTCCCCGTGAAAACGGGGAGAAGGTGGCGGCAGCCGAATGAGGGGCCGCTCACTGCCCACCGATATGCTGAAAGCCTCAGGCCGAACGGTGCTTGCGTACCGGCGCGCCCTGCGTCGAGAACAGCCTGACATCGACGCCGTTTTCGCCGACGATCACGGCCGTGCCGTCAGGAATTTCGACCCAGGCGCCGTCGTCGTCGTTGAGCGGTTCGGAGACAAGACAGTAACCGCCGCTCGGGCCCATGGGTGCTGCGTAGAGCGTCGGCGCCTTCCAGTCGGAGGCATAGCGCACCGCATAAAGATCGTTGCCGTCAGAGAAGGCGGCGGTGAAGCGCACCAGAACCTGGCGCTCCAGATGTTCGGCAAGCTGTTCGATGAAGGCCAGCGCTTCGGCGATCGCGCCGAGCGGATTGTGGTCGAGACCAAACTGCATGGCGAGCAGGAACAGGAGTTCGGAATCCGTCGTGCCGGTGCGGGCCGAATAGAGGTCGTTGTCGAGCATGCTCTCCATCGGCCGGCGCAGATGTTCGAAGTCGCCGATCTGGCCGTTGTGCATGAAGGACCAGCGCCCGAAGACGAAGGGATGGCAGTTGTCGCGCCGGGTGCCGCCACCGGTCGACGCCCGCACATGGGCGAGGAACAGCGGCGAGCGGATCTGGCGGGCAATGCTCTTCAGATTGCAGTCGGACCAGGCGGGGAGAATGTCGCGGTAGCGCCCAGGTTCCGGATGGTCGCCGTACCAGGCAATGCCGAAGCCGTCGCCGTTGGTCGCCGTCTTTGCCCGCGTGGCGCAATGGGACTGCTCGATCAGCGAGTGCGCCGGAGAGGTCACCAGTTCCTCGAGATAGAGCGGCTCCCCGCGATAGGCTGCCCAGCGGCACATGCTGAAATCACTCCGGTTTCGCACCGTTCATACGGATGCGATTCGTTAACCATGAGCGATGTTCCGACGAAACATGGTAAAAATGCGTTAACAAATTCATCCAGGCTCTGCCGGGACCGTATTCTCGGCCACCCGATCGCGCTGTCTCGACAGAAACATCAACCAAGGCGCCTCCATAGACCTCCAATATATTTTCGAACAAATATTCCATGTTGACAAATCTTGCACATTTCATTTCATTCCGAGCCACGACACGGTCGTTGACCCCGGAGGAATGGCATGAGCAGCAAGAAGAAACTGGGTGTGGGCCTGATTGGCACGGGCTTCATGGGCAAGGCGCATGCGCTCGGCTTTACCATCGCCGCGCGGGTGTTCGATCTGCCCTTCGAGCTTGACCTGGTTTCGGTTGCCGATGTGACCACCGAAAGCGCGGAAAACGCCCGCCGGCGTCTCGGCTTTCGCAAGGCGACGGCGGACTGGCGCGAACTTTTGACCGACCCCGACATCGACATCATCGACATTACCACGCCGAACCTTCTGCACAAGGAGATGGCGTTGGCGGCCATTGCCCATGGCAAACATGTCTATTGCGAAAAGCCGCTGGCGCCGATGGTCACTGACTGCGCCGAAATGGTCGCGGCTGCGGAAAAGGCCGGCGTCACGACCCAGGTCGGTTTCAACTACCTGAAAAACCCGCTGATCTTCCTCGCCAAGGACATCATCGAGAGCGGCGAGATCGGCGAGATCCGCTCCATGCGCGGCGTCCATGCCGAAGACTTCATGGCCGATGCCTCGGTGCCGTGGGGCTGGCGGCTGAACCCGGCCAGCGGCGGCGGCGCGCTTGCCGATATCGGCAGCCACATCATCGCCTCCATGCGTCACCTCGTCGGGCCGATCAAATCGGTGCTTGCCGAAACCATCATCCAGATCCCTGAGCGCCCCGTCTCTGCCGGCGCCAGCGAGATGCGCGCCGTCGAGGTCGACGACATCACCCGCGCCTTCGTGCGCTTCGAAAACGGCGCGACCGGCAGCTTCGAGGCCAACTGGATCGCCACCGGCCGCAAGATGCAGCACGATTTCGAGATCTACGGCTCCAAGGGCAGCATCGTCTTCACGCAGGAGCGCCTGAACGAGATCCGCGTCTACTCCACCGGCGACGATATTCGCAGCCGCGGCTTCCGCACCATCTGGGCCGGGCCCGAGCATCCGCCCTACGGCGCCTTCTGCGTGGCACCCGGCCACCAGATCGGCTTCAATGATCTGAAGGCCATCGAGGTGAACGAGTTCCTTGAGGCGATCGCCAAGGGCAAACCGCCATCGACCGATTTCCGCGAGGGTTATGAGGTGCAGAAGGTGCTCTCGGCCACCTATCAATCGGCAAAGACCAACGAATGGGTCCAGATCGGCTGACGAAAAGTCGGAATGGAAAAGGCGGCAAAAAATGGAATGCCTGTTCTATCCCAGCCGCCGCTATTCGATTAGTGTGAGGTCACTAGAGAACACGGGTCAGACTGGAGACAGACAAGAATGGCAACGCCTGAAACGACGACGGAGGTCCCGCAGGATTTCGAAGCGCTGAAGGCGGTCATTCTGGAGCGAAAGGCGCAGCTGCCGAAACGGTTGAAGCAGGTGGCCGCCTATTCGCTTGACAATCCCGACGAGATTGCCTTCGGCACCGCCGCAAGCATCGCCACCTCGGCCGACGTCCAGCCGTCGACCCTGGTGCGCTTTGCCCAGCACTTCGGCTTCGAGGGCTTCTCCAGCCTGCAACAGATTTTCCGCGCCCGCCTGCGCGAGCGCACGCCTGGCTACGAAGACCGGCTGAAGGCACTGAGCGAGAACGAACACAGCAAGCTCGAGAGCGGCTCGATCTTCAACGGCTTCGTCGCCGCCGCCCACCGCTCGCTCGACAACATCGCAACCTCGGTCGACCCGGAAGCCTTTGAGCGCGCGGTCGACATCCTCGCCAAGGCCGAGACGGTCTATCTGATCGCCAAGCGCCGCTCCTATCCGATCTCCAGCTACATGGCCTATGCCTTCGGCAAGCTGAAGGTGAAATACCAGCTGGTCGGCACGGCCGCCGGCATCGATGACGACATGCTGGCGATGGCTGGCAAGAACGATGCCGCGTTTGCCGTCAGCTTCTCGCCTTACGCCTCCGAAAGCGCCACCCAGGCGCGGCTGCTTGCCGAGCGCAAGGTGCCGGTGGTGTCGCTGACCGACTCGGCGTTCTCGCCGCTGGCGGAATCTTCCAAGGTCTGGTTCGAACTGGTCGAGGCGGATCACGCCGGCTTCCGCTCGCTTTCCGCCAGCATGGCCTTCGCCATGGCGCTGACAGTCGCCATTGCCGAGAAGCGTCGCCGCCTGCTTGAAGAGACGAGGACGGAATAGAACGGATAGAATGAAAATTCTATATTGACGAAACGCCGGAATTTATGTTTCATACCTGCATCACCCACAGAACGAGAATGGTCGGGGCCGCAAAGGCGTCCGCGGGGAGGAAGCAGTGAGCCAGAACGTTTCGCCACAGGGAGCAAAGCCGCTCGACCTCATCACCATAGGCCGGGCATCGGTCGACCTCTATGGCCAGCAGATCGGCACCCGGCTTGAGGACGTTGCGAGCTTTGCCAAATCGGTCGGCGGCTGCCCCTGCAACATCTCCGTCGGCACCGCGCGGCTCGGGTTGAAGTCGGCGCTTTTGACCCGCGTCGGCGACGAGCAGATGGGCCGTTTCATTCGTGAGCAGCTGACCCGCGAAGGCGTCGAGACCCGCGGCATGGTAACCGACCCGGAGCGCCTGACGGCGCTCGCCATCCTCGCCGTCGAGAACGACAAGTCCTTTCCGCTGCTGTTCTACCGCGACAACTGCGCCGACAATGCGCTGTGCGAAGACGACGTTTCTGAAGACTTCATTCGTTCGGCGCGGGCCATCCTGGTTTCCGGCACGCACTTTTCCAAGCCCAACACCGATGCGGCGCAGCGCAAGGCGATGCGTATCGCCAAGGAAAACGGCGCGAAGATCGTCTTCGACATCGACTACCGCCCGAACCTCTGGGGCCTTGCCGGCCATGATGCCGGCGAAAGCCGCTACATCGCCTCCGACCGCGTCTCGGCCCATCTGAAGACAGTTCTCGCCGACTGCGACCTGATCGTCGGCACCGAGGAAGAAGTGTTGATCGCGTCGGGCGAAAGCGACCTGCTGCAAGCGCTGAAGACGATCCGGGCGCTGTCCACGGCGACGATCGTCCTGAAGCGCGGCCCGATGGGCTGTATCGTCTATGACGGTCCGATTTCCGATAACCTCGAAGACGGCATCGTCGGCAAGGGTTTCCCGATCGAAGTCTACAATGTGCTCGGCGCCGGAGACGCCTTCATGTCCGGCTTCCTGCGCGGCTGGCTGAAGAACGAACCGCATGCGACCTCCGCGACCTGGGCCAACGCCTGCGGCGCCTTTGCCGTCTCCCGCCTGCTCTGCGCGCCTGAGATCCCGACCTGGACCGAGCTGCAGTTCTTCCTGGAGAAGGGCAGCAAGGAACGGGCGCTGCGCAAGGACGAGGCGATCAATCACGTGCATTGGGCGACCACGCGCCGCCGCGAAATCCCGCTGTTGATGGCGCTGGCGATCGACCATCGCAGCCAGCTGGAAGATGTGGCCGCCGGCAACCCGGAGCTACTTGCCCGCATCCCGGCCTTCAAGGTTCTGGCAGTCAAGGCGGCGGCACAGGTGGCGGCCGGCCGTTCCGGCTTCGGCATGTTGATCGACGACAAATACGGCCGCGACGCGCTTTATGCTGCCGGCGCCCACCGCGACTTCTGGATCGGCAAGCCGATCGAGCTTCCGGGCTCGCGGCCGCTGCAGTTCGAATTCAGCCAGGACCTCGGCAGCCGCCTGATCGACTGGCCGGTCGACCACTGCATCAAGGTGCTGTCCTTCTACCATCCGGACGACCCGGCCGAGATGAAAGCGACGCAGGTGGCCAAGCTGCGCTCGGCCTTCGAGGCGGCTCGCAAGGTCGGCCGCGAAATCCTGATCGAGATCATCGCCGGCAAACACGGCAAGCTCGACGACCAGACCATTCCGCGCGCGCTCAACGAGCTTTACGATGCCGGCCTCAAGCCCGACTGGTGGAAGCTCGAGCCGCAGGCAAGCCGCAGCGCCTGGGCAGCGATCGATGCGGTCATCGAAAAGCGCGATCCGCTCTGCCGCGGCGTCGTGCTGCTCGGCCTCGAAGCCCCCTACGAGGCGCTGAAGGACGGCTTTGCCGCGGCCCGCACATCGAAGACGGTCAAGGGTTTTGCCGTCGGCCGCACCATCTTTGCCGATGCCAGCAAGGCCTGGCTCGGCGGCACCATGACCGACGAGCAGGCGATCGCCGACATGGCCGGAAAATTCAAGGCGCTGGTGGATCTCTGGCTGCAACTGGGTGAAACAAAGGCGGCGTAGGATCGGCGGAGTCCTTAACTCGATTCCGATCTGAGAAATTATACAGTCGGCGAAACGGGACGATTTCGCCACGAGGAGGAAACAGAGTATGAGCCAGAAGACCGTGCGCCTGACCATGGCACAGGCCGTGGCGCGGTTCCTGACCCGCCAGATGACCGTCATCGACGGCAACAAGGTACCGATCTTCGGCGGCGTCTTCGCCATCTTCGGCCATGGCAACGTCGCCGGCGTCGGCGAGGCGCTGCACGGCATCAAGGATACGCTGCCCACCTACCGCGCCCAGAACGAGCAGGGCATGGCCAATGCCGCGATCGCCTTTGCCAAGGCGAGCTTCCGCCGCCGCTTCATGGCCTGCACCACCTCGATCGGCCCCGGGGCGCTGAACATGGTGACGTCGGCAGCCCTTGCCCACGTCAACCGCCTGCCCGTTCTTTTCCTGCCCGGCGATGTCTTCGCCAATCGAAGGCCCGATCCGGTGCTGCAGCAGGTGGAAGGTTTTGCCGACGGCACGATCTCGGCCAACGACTGCTTCCGTCCGGTTTCGCGCTATTTCGACCGCATCACCCGGCCGGAGCAGATCATCCCGGCGCTGCGTCGCGCCATGCAGGTTTTGACGGATCCGGCCGATTGCGGCCCGGTCACGCTCTCGCTTTGCCAGGACGTGCAGGCGGAAGCCTATGACTATCCGGAAGCCTTCTTCGACGAGAAGGTCTGGTCTTCGCGCCGCATCGAGCCCGATGCCGATGAGCTCGCCTCTGCTATTGCTGCGCTGAAGGCAGCCGAGAAGCCGGTGATCGTCGCCGGCGGCGGCGTGCTCTATTCGGAAGCCAGCAAGGCGCTGGCCGCCTTCGCGGAAAAGCATGGCATTCCGGTTGTCGAGACCCAGGCCGGCAAGTCCTCCCTGCCGCACAGCCATCCGCTCAACATGGGTTCGGTCGGCGTCACCGGCACGTCAGCCTCCAACCAGCTGGCGGAAGCGGCCGACGTCGTGCTCGCCGTCGGCTCGCGGCTGCAGGACTTCACCACCGGCTCCTGGTCGCTGTTCAAGAACGAAGGGCTGAAGATCGTCGGCCTCAATGTCCAGCCGTTCGATGCGGCCAAGCATGAGGGGCTGCCGCTGGTCGCCGATGCGCGCATCGGCCTCGAACGCATTTCCGCCGGGCTCGGCAATCACAAGGCCGACACCGCCTGGACCGACAAGGCCAAGGCCGGCAAGGCCGAGTGGCTGAAGGCCGCCGACAAGGCGACGGCAACCACGAATGCGGCGCTGCCTTCGGACGCACAGGTCATCGGTGCGGTCCAGCGTGCACGCGGCGGAGCGGAGACGGTCCTCGTCTGTGCGGCAGGCGGGCTGCCCGGCGAGTTGCACAAGCTCTGGCAGGCGGAAACGCCCGGCGGCTACCACATGGAATACGGCTTCTCGACCATGGGCTATGAAGTCGCAGGCGGCCTCGGCGCCAAGCTCGCCCGCCCCGACAGCGACGTCATCGTCATGGTCGGCGACGGCAGCTACATGATGCTGAATTCAGAGATCGCCTCGTCGATCATGCTCGGCGCCAAGATCACCATCGTGCTGCTCGACAATGCCGGCTACGGCTGCATCAACCGGCTGCAGATGGCAACCGGCGGTGCCAACTTCAACAACCTCTTGCGCGACACGCACCATGTCGAGCTGCCGGTGATCGATTTCGCTGCGCACGCCGCGGCGATGGGCGCGCTCACCCGCAAGGTCGGCTCGATTTCCGAACTGGAATCGGCGCTGAAGGAAACGGCAGGCGAAGCCCGCACGACCGTGATCGTCATCGACACCGATCCGCTGATCACCACCGACGAAGGCGGCCATTGGTGGGATGTCGCAGTCCCCGAGGTTTCCAACCGTACGGAAGTCAACGAGGCCCGCAAGGGCTACGAGAAGGCGCTGACCTCCCAGCGCTTTGGCTGAGATTGCCCTTTCGGCGCCCGCGTTGTCCACGTGGGCGCCGTTGCGCATTTATGCCCCTCACCCTAACCGTCTCCCCGCCTGCGGGGAGAGGGAACTTCGGAGAGCGCGGCATATCCCTTCTCCTGCAAGCGGGGAGAAGGTGGCGGCAGCCGGATGAGGAGCCATCGTCGCCCTCCCCTGCCGTACGAGTGAGACACAACAAACCTTCCGCCCCAAGCGGATGACGCAAGAGAAAGTGAAAGACATGATCCGCTACGGAACCAATCCGATCGCCTGGAGCAACGACGACGATCATTCGATCGGCGCGCATCTGACGCTCGAGGATTGCCTCTCCGATTGCCAGAAGATCGGCTTCGACGGCATCGAGAAGGGCCACAAGATGCCTTCCGATCCGGAAGCACTGAAGGCAAAGCTCGCCTCCTACGACCTCGTCTTCGTCTCCGGCTGGCACTCGACCAACCTGCTCACCCATGACGTCGAGACAGAGAAGAAGGCGATCCAGCCGCATCTCGACCTCCTGAAGCACAATGGCTGCAAGGTGGCGATCGTCTGCGAGACCTCGAACGCCATTCACGGCGATGACACCAAGTCGGTCGCCAACGACAAGCCGGTGCTGCCGGCAGACCAGTGGAAGAAATTCGGTGCAGACCTCGAAGCGATCGCGCAATATTGCGCCGACCAGGGCGTCGATCTCGTCTACCATCACCACATGGGCACGATCGTCCAGACCGGCGAGGAAATCGACCTGTTGATGCAGAACACCGGTCCGGCAACCAAGCTTTTGCTCGACACCGGCCATGCCTGGTTCGGCGGCTCCGACCCGGCCGAGGTTGCGAAAAAATGCATGCACCGCGTCCGCCATATCCATTGCAAGAACGTGCGCACTGCCGTGCGCAAGGTCGTCGAAGGCGAAGGCCTCTCCTTCCTCGAAGGCGTGCGCCGCGGCGTCTTCACCGTTCCGGGCGACAGCGAAGGCGGCGTCGATTTCCTCCCCGTCCTGAAAATCGCCGCCGAACACAATTACGATGGCTGGCTGGTGATCGAAGCCGAGCAGGATTCCGCCGTGCGCAATCCCTTCGAGTATCAGTCGCTCGGACTGAAATCGCTGAAGGCGTTTGCCAAGGAAGCCGGGCTCGATCGGGCTTAGCAGCCCCTCATCCGGCTGCCAGGTTCGAGGGGAACGCCCCTCATCCGGCTGCCGCCACCTTCTCCCGCTCGCGCGGAGAAGGGAAATGCCGCTAGCTCCGCGCCCCCCCTCGCAGCGTAAGGCGAAGAAGATCAGGCGCACTCCAGAATCCCCTCTCCCCGCTTGCGGGGAGAGGGCTAGGGTGAGGGGCAGGCCAAGAATGCCGCCGCCAAGTAAGAAGTCAGGAGACCCCCAAATGTCCAAACTGCTCGTCAAACCGAAGGCCAAGTCCGGCCTGATGCAGAACGTCACACCCGAAAGCGCCGGCTGGACCTATGTCGGTTTCGCGCTCAATCGGCTGAAGCCGGGCGAGACGACGCAGGGCGAGGCGGGCGACAAGGAAATTTGCCTTGTGCTGGTTTCGGGCAAGGCGAAGGTTTCGGTCGATGGCGAGGATTTCGGCGAGCTCGGTGAGCGCATGACGCCGTTCGAGGGGCAGCCCTATGCCGTCTACGTGCCGAAGGGCAGCCGCTGGCAAGTGGCGGCGACGACCGATCTCGATCTTGCGATCTGCTCGGCCCCGGGCGGCGAGGGTTTCAAGGCCAAGGTGATCAAGCCGGGAACACACCCGCAGCTGACCCGCGGCAAGGGCACCAACACCCGCTATGTCACCAACATCATGCCCGAGGACGACAGCTCCGCCCAGTCGCTGCTGGTGGTCGAAGTGATCACGCCGGGCGGACACACCTCTTCCTACCCGCCGCACAAGCACGACCAGGACGATCTGCCCGCCGAGAGCTACCTGGAAGAAACCTATTATCACCGCCTGAACCCGCCGCAGGGATTTGCCGTGCAGCGCGTCTATACCGACGATCGCTCGCTGGACGAGACCATGGCGGTGGAAGACGGGGACGTGACGCTGGTGCCGAGGGGATATCACCCCGTTGCGGCCGTGCACGGCTACGACGTCTATTATCTCAACGTCATGGCCGGGCCGAAGCGGGTCTGGAAGTTCCACAACGCCCGCGAACACGAGTGGCTGTTTACCGGCGTTTAGGAGCGACGTGGCGCACCTACCGATCAGGACCTTAGGTGTGCGCCGATCCGTACGGCACCGTGCCGTACCGTTGCACTGGGATGGACGGAAGCGGGCCGCCCCAGAGCCGTTAGTGCGAAGCGGCTTTCCTTCAGGAAATGCGAAAAATGGAGCGTTTCCGTGACTCCGTTTAGGACGGAAACGCTCTAGGTTATGGTCTTTCAGGGAGGCTTTGCCATGCGGATCGACGGACAATGCCATTGCGGCTTCGTGACCTATGAGGCGGAGATCGATCCGGACGATGTCGCGATCTGCCACTGCACCGATTGCCAGCAACTGACGGGAACGGCCTACCGGGTGTCGGCCGGCACGGCCCGCGAGAATTTCCGACTGACCGGGGGCGAACCAAAGCTCTACGTCAAGACCGCAGAGAACGGCCGCAAGCGGCTGCAGTTCTTCTGCCCGAACTGCGGTTCGCCGGTTTACACCACCGGCACGGACGAGGACGCCGAAGAGGTCGGCATTCGCCTCGGGACGATCAACCAGCGCCGTGAGCTCACCCCGAAATCACAGATCTGGCGCTCGTCCGCCCTGCCCTGGATCAACGACGTCGGTGCACTGCCCGGTCACGACAGGGATTAATCCCGGTCATGCCTCGGCCGTCATCCTTATTTTCAAGTGTGCCCAGGCTTGGCCGATCACCTCGGGTGCCGGGGTTCCGGTCATCTGCGACGGACGCGCGTCCGGGTTGGCCGCGAGGTAGGCTTTGACGAGATGATAGCCGATCGAATAACCGGCCCAGCGGGGAAGCGGGTTGCCATGGCTGCTCCAGCCGAAGAACCAGGCGCTGTGGTTGTAGGCGTCGGCCCAGAGCTCCAGCTCGGCCTGCTCGATAACCCCCAACCAGTCTTCGGCAGGGATAGCGTGGTTCCAGCGATTGCCATCGCCACCGTTGATCTCGGCGTCGAAAGCGTCCGCCAGGCCCTCGGTGACCAAGACTTCTCCCAGCCTGAAACCATAACCGCACATCGCGTGGCGGAAGGAATGGTGAAGTTCGTGCGTGAGCGTCTTTCGCAGCTCGCCATTGGCGAGACTGGCGGCGAAGTTGGGATTGTCCGGATCGAGCGTGACCGTCACGAGCCCGCGGCGGTAGCAGGCACCCGACAACCCAAGCTCCGGAATCGTCTCGCCCGGCCGGCGCTCGACGATGACATCGACGGGCGCAGCCCTGTCGGCCGCGGAAACGCGGCCGCCGACACGCTCTGCCGTCACTTGCACGTCTGCGAGGATCTGCTCGCGCCATTGTGCAAGGGCTCCATCGGCTTCGAGGAAGTGAACGCGCAGGTCCAGCATTCGGCACATCTCCGGTCGTCATCGTCATTCGACGGCGGAATTTAAGCATGCGGCCGTCGATTGCAACGCCGGAAGGACAAAAGCATCAGCCCATGCCTGCGCCCATTGTCGCGCCGACCTTGCGGCCGTCGCAGCGGTTACAGTCGATCGCCATGGCCGGAAAGGCGCGGCCGGTGTAAGAAAGAACTGAAACATCCGACGGGCCACCAGTGCCCGACCAGGCGAGGCGATGGCAAAGGGCCGATTCACGATATTCCCCGGCCGCATTGGCGGCATCGAGGCCGTCGAGGCGGCGTCGGGGCACGTGTTTGCCCGCCACACGCATGAGCAATTCGGCATCGGCCTCATCCACCAGGGCGCCCAGAAATCGCTGAGCGGTCGCGGCATGGTGGAAGCCGGCGCCGGCGACATGATCACGGTCAACCCCGGCGAGGTCCATGACGGCATGCCGATCGGCGATGCGGGACGGTCCTGGCGGATGCTCTATTTCGAGCCTTCCGCAATCGCCGACGCCATGGAGGACATCAGCCAGGGCAGGACGCGAAGTGCAGAATTCACCGCTCCCGCCTTCCATGATGAGCGAACGTCGAAACACTTCCAGGCTCTTTTTAGCGCGATCACCGCACCCGATGGCGATCGGACGGGGATGCAGGGCGAGGAGCACGTCCTGACGCTGCTGGCCGATGTGATGCGCGTGCGTGAGGGGAAAACGCATGGCGGACATGTGCCGTCGGCGATGCGCAGAGCGCAAAGCCTGATCGACGACGATCCGACCGTCGCCATCACCCTGTCCGACCTTGCGCAGGCAACCGGCCTCAGCCGATTTCAGGTGGTGCGCGGTTTTTCGAAAACCTTCGGGCTCACGCCGCATGCCTATCTCGTGCAACGCCGCATCGATCTGGCGCGGCGGCTGATTGCGCGGGGCGTGCCGCTTGCCGAGGCGGCAGTGGAAGGCGGCTTTGCCGACCAGAGCCACATGACCCGAATCTTCGTGCGCAAGTACGGCATTTCGCCGGGCGCCTATGCCGATGCATTCCATTGACCTGAAGACGCGCTTTGCGTTCTTGTTTTCGCGGATGTCGTCAATGCAGAATCGCTACACAGTTTTGCTCGCCACGCCTTAACGCCTGCAATTCCGTTCAAGACCGAAAGATCCGGATGAGGTTTTCTGCGCGCCAACGCAGGAGTGGCCGCATGACGGAAAAAATTCAGGGATACCTCTACCTCTCGCTGGCGATGATCACGGTCGGCAGCACGGTGATTGCCAGCAAGCTGATCGCTTCCGGCTTACCGCCGTTTAGCGCCACCGCCTTGCGCTTCGCGGTCGCCTTTCCGCTGTTCTTCACCTTGGTGCGACTGACCGGCACGCCTTGGCCAAGGTTGGAGCGGCGCGAGTGGCTGATCCTGCTCTTGCAGGCCGGAGCCGGCAGCGTCGGCTACACGACACTTCTGATTGCCGGGTTGCGCTACAGTTCGGCGACGGATGCCGGCGTCGTTATCGGCACTCTACCGGTCGTCTCTGCCGGAATCGCCATCCTGCTGCTCGGCGAACGGCCCAGCCGCTCGACCCTTGTCGCGATCGGGCTGGCGGCAGCGGGCGTTCTGACCATCGTGCTTCGGCCCGACGATGGTGCACACCATTCGCCGCTCGGCATCACTCTCGTCTTCGGCGCGGTGATCTGCGAAGGGCTGTTCATCCTGATCAACAAACGCATCCGAACGCCGATCGCACCTCTCGCCTTGTCCACCATCATGGCCGGCATGGGCGTTGCCGTCGCCATCGTGCCCGCTCTGTTCGAAGCGCCGTCGCAGCAAGGGGTCACGATGCAGTCGCTGGCAGCCGTGCTTTATTATGCCCTGGTCCCGACCGTTGCCGGCTTCATCCTCTGGTACGCAGGATCCGCCAGGGTGAGCGGAACGGAAGCCTCGGTTTTCACCGCTCTTGCACCCGTCTCCGCCGTGCTGCTGGCCTTCGTCATTCTCGGCGAACCCGTCAGCATCAACCAGCTCGCCGGCATCGGCTGCGTGCTTGTCGCCGTCCTCAGTCTTGCCATGCCGCATTTCCGGCCCAAGACTGCCGGCCAAACGCAGAGCTGACGCCGTCATCATCTCTTCCACTTCGAGGCATCCCATGCATTTCCAGCATTCAGACAGCATCTGGCGTGATTTTCCCGAGCTTGCAGCCGGCGCGCTCCACGTCGAGGGCATTCGCAGCGACGTTTCGGTCGCCGATGCCGTCGAGCGGTTTCAGGCGATCGCCAGGGACGTTCTTGCAACGCGCGCCGAAGGCGAACTTGCGGAAATTCAGGCGTGGCGCCGCACCTTCGCCAGGATGGGACTGAAGCCGACGCAGTATCGCTGCGCGTCCGAAGCCTTGCTGCGCCGGTTCAGGAAGGAGGGCGACCTGCCGTCGATCCATCCGTTGATCGACCTGTGCAACGCCGTGTCGCTGGCCTTTGCCATGCCCATCGCCGTCTTCGACGTTTCCCGCATCTCCGGCAATCTCGAGGTTACCCGCGCGGGCGGAGACGAGGTCTATGCAACCTTCTCCGGTGAAACGGAACACCCTGAACCTGATGAAGTGATCTTTCGCGATGCGGAGGGACGCGCCCATGCGCGCCGATGGACCAACCGGCAAAGCGGCTATTCGGCGATCCACCCGCAGACCACGTCGGCCCTCATCGTCGCGGAGGCGCTGCATGAAACCGCAGCGGCTGACGTGGCCGAACTCGTTGCCGCATTGGAGGAAGCCATCGCCGCCGCCTGGCATGTCCGCCCGACCTCTATGCTGCTCAGCCGAGCGGCGCCGCGGTTTGCCTTTGCCACACATGAGAGTCTTTGACGCAAGGCCACCGGTCATACTATCGCAGCCTCCCGGCAGCCTGCAGCGCCCCACGTCAAAAGGGGCGCGATGCTGCCGTTCTTTAAATTTGCCGCAAAGTTCCGCCTTTAACTCGACCCCGATTTAAGGATCATGCGGCGAGCAAGAGGCGATGATGACTGAAGGTACGCGATCAAAACTCGGTCTGGCGCGGCGAATGCTGTTCGATAATGGCGGGCTCGAAGAGATTTTTCGCCATGTGCGCAACCTGGTGATGGCGACCTTGGTGATCGCCGCCGGCATGCATGCGATCGAGAATGGCCGCAGCCTGGAGATCAAGGGCCTGCCCAACATCGCCGTGGCGGGCTACATCGTCTCCGTCATCGGCACAGTCCTGTTTCTGCTCAACCTGGCGGATGGTCTGCACAGGCTGTCGAAGGTGCGCCGGCACCTGGCGCTGCAGATCCTGCTTTTGGCGATCTACGTCTTCATAACCCTCAGGGTGACGCAGCTGGTGCTGGCGCTGCGCATGTCGGCCTTCTGATCGGCCGATGGTCAGCCGGCGAACGCCGCCGGCTGACAGTGTCATCGTTCACGCCGCCTTCTCACGCCGCTTTGGCGACGTGATATTCCTTGATCGCGACCATCTTGATCGCGGGATAACGTTCAGCCTCATAGCGCAGCGAGAAGCTGTCCTGCGCCAGGAACACCGGGTCGCCGTCGAGGTCGCGGGCGATATCGCCGCGACGGGCAGTGACGAACTTGTCGAGGTCACCAGGCTGATCGGCCGAAATCCAGCGGCAGACGGAGAAGCGCGACATTTCGAAGGAGACAGGCAGGCCGTATTCGGCCTGCAGGCGCTCCTTCAGAACGTCGAGCTGCAGCGCGCCGACGACGCCGACGATCGCCGGTGAGCCGTCTTCCGGCGAGAACAGCTGCACGACGCCCTCCTCCGCCATCTGCTGCAGGGCTTCCTTCAGCTTCTTGGCCTTCATCGCATCCTCAAGTCGCACGCGGCGCAGGATTTCCGGCGAGAAGTTCGGCACGCCCTGGAAAACGAGATGTTCGCCTTCCGTGAGCGTGTCGCCGATGCGCAGGGTTCCGTGGTTCGGAATGCCGACGACATCGCCCGCATAGGCCGTGTCGGCCAGCTGGCGCTGTGAAGCGAAGAAGAACTGCGGGGCGCTCAGACCCAGCTGCTTGCCGGTGCGCGACAGCCGCGCCTTCATGCCGCGCTCCAGCTTGCCGGAGCAGACGCGCGCAAAGGCGATGCGGTCGCGGTGGTTCGGGTCCATGTTCGCCTGAATCTTGAAGACAAAGGCGGTCATCTTGTCGTCGGTCGCATGCACCGTGCGCGTGTCGGCAACCTGGTCGCGCGGCGGCGGGGCGATCTCGCCAAGCGCGTTGATCAGGTCGCGCACACCGTAGTTGCGGAGCGCCGAGCCGAAGAAGACCGGCGTCAGGTGACCTTCAAGGAAGGCTTTCTTGTCGAACGGCTTGCAGGCCTCGATCGCCAGCGACGTCTCTTCGATGAAAGCATCGCGCTCGTTTTCCGGCAGGCGGTGAGCCACCATCTCAGGACCGTTGACCCTGGTCAGCACTTCCTGCGTATCGGCACCGCGCACGGTGTTGTCGGCAAGGTGATAGGAGCCGCAGAAGGTCTTGGAGCGACCGATCGGCCAGGTCACCGGCGCACAATCGAGCGCCAGCTTTTCTTCGACTTCATCGAGGATCTCGAAGGGGTCACGGCTCTCGCGGTCCATCTTGTTGACGAAGGTGATGATCGGGATGTCGCGCATGCGGCAGACTTCGAACAGCTTCAGCGTCCGCGGCTCGATACCCTTTGCCGCGTCGATGACCATGATCGCCGCATCGACCGCCGTCAGCGTGCGGTAGGTGTCGTCGGCGAAGTCTTCGTGACCGGGGGTGTCGAGAATGTTGAAGACATTGCCGCCATATTCGAAGGTCATCACCGAGGTGACGACCGAGATGCCGCGCTCGCGCTCGATCTTCATCCAGTCCGAACGGGTCTGGATGCGATCCTTCTTGGCCTTGACCTCGCCGGCGAGTTGGATGGCGCCGCCGAACAGCAGCAGCTTTTCGGTGAGTGTGGTTTTACCCGCGTCCGGGTGGGCGATGATCGCAAATGTGCGGCGGCGGGAGACCGCCTCGGCGAGACTTTCGGCCATGTCGTAGATTCCTGTGAGTTGCGGCGTCTTTACAGGCTCAGCCCTCATTATGCAATTGACCGGCGCAGTGAGCGCCCGGCTTATGAAACGATGACCATGCACACGCCCCAGACAAAACCCGCCTTGACCTTCATCCGCCTGCCGCATGCCGAGGCGTTGGACCTGCCGGCCTATGAGACCGAGGGTGCTGCCGGCATGGACCTGCGCGCCGCAGTGGCAGTCGGCGAGCCGATGACGCTTGCGCCAGGAAA
Organism: Ensifer canadensis; assembly: GCF_017488845.2. Classification (NCBI taxonomy): domain Bacteria; kingdom Pseudomonadati; phylum Pseudomonadota; class Alphaproteobacteria; order Hyphomicrobiales; family Rhizobiaceae; genus Ensifer; species Ensifer canadensis. Next base: position 4,018,899 of record NZ_CP083370.1, on the reverse strand, counting down.
GCGGGCGCTGGTGCCGACCGGCTTCATCTTCGAGATCCCGGCCGGCTATGAGGCGCAGATCCGTCCGCGCTCGGGCCTTGCCTTCAAGCACGGCATCACCTGCCTCAACACTCCGGGCACGATCGACAGCGATTATCGCGGCGAGGTGAAGGTTCTGCTGGTCAACCTCGGCGACGAGGACTTCGTCATCGAACGCGGCATGCGCATTGCGCAGATGGTGATCGCGCCAGTGACACAGGTGAGCGTTCGGGAAGCCGACAGCGCCAGCGACACGGCACGCGGTGCCGGTGGCTTCGGCTCCACGGGCGTCTAGACCATTTCCAGGAAAAGTGCGAAGCGGTTTTCCGTCCGGAATTGCGTGATCTCGAAACGTTGGATCAGATAAGCGGCGGCAAGCGCCGCTTGACCGGTGTCGACTTGACGATCGACGTATTGGTCTGCGCCTTCTCGGCGATGCGATCGAGCAGCGTGTCCAGTTCCCCCATATCGCGCACGAACAGCTTGGCGATGAAGCAATCGTCGCCGGTGACCTTGTCGCATTCGACGATCTGCGGCGTCTCCTGGATCAATTTCTCGACGATATGCAGCATGCCCGGCATCGGCCGCACGCGGATGATCGCCTGCAGCGGATAACCAAGCTTCACCGGATTGAGGGCGATGGTGAAGCCGTCGAGGACGCCGCGTTCCTCCAGTTTGCGCAAACGTTCGGCGGCACTTGGCGAGGACAGACCCACCTCCTGCGCCAGCTCCTTCAGCGACACGCGCGCATTCGCCGCCAGGATACCCAGAATGCGGCGATCGAGTTCATCGAGCATGGGCAACCTCATAAGCCAAAAGATCGAAACCATCTTAGATGATGAGGTATAATAGCAGAAACACCTGCGATCCTCCATATAAACCTGCGCTCTGGCCGATTAATCTTGGAGCCTCAACCGAGGAGTGATCGCCATGGGCGCAGACATTAAAAGAGGCAGTGCGGAGATGACGGCGGCCATGCTGATATCGGGCACGATCGGCTGGTTCGTGCTGATGTCGGGCCAGCCGGTGACGAGCGTCGTCTTCTGGCGCTGCGTATTCGGCGCGGTGACGCTGGTGGCGATCGCGGCCATGCTCGGCCTGCTCGACCGGCGCCATTTCACCCGGCGGACGGTGCTCCTGTCGATTGCCGGCGGCATCGCCATCGTCGTCAACTGGCTCTTGCTGTTTGCGGCCTATTCGCATGCCTCGATCTCGATCGCGACGATGGTCTACAACACCCAGCCGTTCATGCTTTTGGGGCTCGGAGCCTTGTTCCTCGGCGAAAAGATCACCGCGACCAAGGTGTTCTGGCTTTCGATCTCCTTTGCCGGCATGCTGGCGATCATTTCAGCCAAGCCCGGCGGCGGCTTTGCGCCGGAGGATTACCTGATCGGCATCGCGCTTGCGATCGGTGCCGCCTTCTTCTACGCGATCGCGGCCCTGTTGACGAAGTTGCTCAAGGGAACGCCTCCGCATCTGATCGCGTTGATCCAGGTGGTCACCGGCACGCTGATGCTGGCGCCGATGGCGCTTGCCGCCCCGGCACCTTCCGGCGCCGAACAGTGGTCGATCCTGATTGCCGTCGGCGTCATCCATACCGGCATCATGTATGTGCTGCTTTACGGCGCGATCCAGCGGCTGCCGACGCACATGACCGGGGCGCTATCCTTCATCTACCCGATCGCTGCCATCGTCGTCGATCGGCTGGCTTTCGGCCATGCGCTGCAGCCGATCCAGATCTTCGGTTCGATCGCCATCCTGGTCGCCGCAGCCGGCATGAATCTCGGCTGGAAACTTCGCCTGCCCTCGCCTATCAAGCGGAGACGCGAAGGGAGAACCGCATGATCACCTGCTATCTGAAATACGTTATCGACCCTTACAAGCTGGCCGAGTTCGAGCACTACGCCAAGCTCTGGATACCGCTCGTCAACCGGCTCGGCGGCACCCATCACGGCTATTTCATGCCGCACGAGGGCGCAAACAACATCGCACTGGCGCTCTTCACCTTCCCGAGCCTGGCCGAATATGAAGTCTATCGCGGGAAAATGGCCAAGGACCCGGAATGCCTGGAGGCTTTCGCCTTCGGCGAAAAGACGCGCTGCATCGTCAGCTACGAGCGCAGCTTCATGCGGCCGGTGTTCGAATAGGAAAGACCACGCCGCGTGTCGCCGTAGAGCGGCGCGCGGCAGCGAATTGCCTGAAGCCCGATAGAGGCCGCTTATCTGAAACGCGTCGCGATCTCTACAGCGCCGCGCGTCCTATTAGACGCGCAAAGGTCGCTGTAGCACTTTGAATGGCTGCATGTTTTTATCGCTAAATCGAATAGGATTTAACGAAACATGCAGTAGGATTCGCTGACTGCGCTTAAAGCTTTGGTTTTTGCGCATGTCGTGATCGCAAAGCCACTGCCCACTTTTGCGCGACATGTGTCAACGGCGCGCTTCGGCGGCCATGCTGAGGGCAAAGCCGAACAGTGCCGTGCCCATCGCCCAGCGCTGCACGACCATGAACAGGGGACGCCCGGCCAGGAAGGCGGCGATAGAACTTGCCGCCAGCGCAATCATCGCGTTGACCGAGACACTGGTGGCGATCTGGATCGAGCCGAAGATCATCGACTGCGCCAGCACATTGCCCGCCTCCGGGCGGATGAACTGCGGCAGGAGCGAGAGATAGAGCACGGCCACCTTCGGGTTGAGCAGGCTCGTCAGGAAGCCCATCAGGAACAGCTTGCGCGGACCGTCCTTCGGCAGGTTCTTGATCTGGAACGGCGAGCGCCCGCCGGGCCTGACCGCCTGCCAGGCGAGATAGACGAGATATCCGGCACCGGCGAGCCGCAGGACATCATAGGCGAAAGGCACGGCCAAGAGCAGCGCGGTGATGCCGAGCGCCGCCGAGACCATATAGACGACGAAACCGAGCGCGACGCCGCCAAGCGAGATCAGGCCGGCCGCCGGCCCCTGGCTGATCGAGCGGGAGATCAGGTAGATCATGTTCGGCCCGGGTGTCAGCACCATGCCGAGAGCAATGAGGGCAAAGCCGATGATGTTTTGGATCTCGGGCATAACGCGCGCCTTTATTGAGTATTTCCCAAAGCTCTACGCATCTCCAAAAACCGGGCAACGCCAGACTTGTCACCCGATCAATTTTGTCGCGAAATTGCCGCTCGCCCGCCGATCCCGATTTCCATTTTCGACGCTCTTTGGTAAAAGCGGCGTCGCCACCCGGGAGGAACGATCATGACGCTTGCAGCCCTGCTTGCCTATAGCGGCGCTCTCTTCATCGCAGCCATCATTCCCGGCCCCGGCGTGACGGCGCTCGTTGCGCGAGCGCTCGGCTCCGGCTTTCGCGAGACCTTCTTCATGGGGCTCGGCCTGATCCTCGGCGACATGGTTTACCTGACCGCCGTGGTGCTCGGCCTGGCGCTGATCGCCCAGACCTTCACGACCGCTTTCCTGATCGTCAAGTTCGCCGGCGTGCTCTACCTCGGCTACATCGCATGGAAGCTTTGGACCGCCGGCCTGTTGCCGCGGGACATCAAGGCGAAGACATCCGCAAGCGTGTCGATGTCGTTCCTTTCGGGCCTATTGGTCACGCTCGGCAACCCGAAGACAATGCTGTTTTATGTGGCGCTGGTGCCGACGCTGATCGACATTGCGGTGATCGGGCCGCGCGAATACGGGCTGCTTTTGATCGCGACGTTCCTCGTGCTGCTGACCGTGCTTCTGCCCTATATCCTGCTTGCCGCACGGGCGCGCACGCTGCTCAAACAGCCCAAGGCATTGCTGGCGCTGAACCGCGTTGCCGCTGGCGTGCTGGCAGGCACCGCCGCCTATATCGCTACCCGCGCCGCCTGAAAAAACATTCCCCGGACTGGGCTTCCGCCGGTGGTTTTTCCTCCGGCTGATCGTCGCGTCGCGGTTACCGTTCTGGAATAGAACGGGCATGGCCCCTATTGTCACAACCAAATCGTCACACCCAAGGGAGAAACTTAATGTCTGACACGCGCAAGCCCGGCCGCGGCCGCGTCTACTCCTCGATCACGGAAACGATCGGCGACACTCCCATCGTGCGGCTCGACAAGCTTGCCAAGGAAAAGGGCGTGAAGGCCAACCTTCTCGCCAAGCTCGAATTCTTCAACCCGATCGCTTCGGTCAAGGACCGCATCGGCGTTGCCATGATCGAGAGCCTGGAAGCGCAGGGCAAGATCGTTCCCGGCCGCACGACACTGGTCGAGCCGACCTCGGGCAACACCGGCATTGCGCTCGCCTTCGTCGCCGCCGCCAAGGGCTACAAGCTGATCCTCACCATGCCGGAAACCATGTCGGTCGAGCGCCGCAAGATGCTGGCGCTGTTCGGCGCCGAGCTGGTACTGACCGAGGGCGCCAAGGGCATGAAGGGCGCGATCGCCAAGGCGCAGGAGCTGGTCGAGACCTTGCCGTATGCCATCATCCCGCAGCAGTTCGAAAACCCGGCCAACCCGGAAATCCACCGCAAGACGACGGCCGAGGAGATCTGGAACGACACCGACGGCAGCGTCGACATCCTCGTCTCGGGCATCGGCACCGGCGGCACAATCACTGGCGCCGGCCAAGTGTTGAAGGCACGCAAGCCGTCGATCAAGGTGATCGCCGTCGAGCCAGAGGAATCGCCCGTGCTTTCGGGCGGAAACCCTGGCCCACACAAGATCCAGGGCATCGGCGCCGGCTTCGCGCCCGCGATCCTCGACACCAGCGTCTATGACGAAGTCGTCACCGTCAACAGCGGCGAAGCCGTCGAGATCGCCCGGCTCGTTGCCCGGCTCGAAGGCGTGCCGGTCGGCATCTCCTCGGGTGCGGCCCTCACCGCCGCCATCGAGATCGGCCAGCGCCCGGAAAACGCCGGCAAGAACATCGTCGTCATCATCCCATCCTTTGCCGAGCGGTACCTTTCGACGGTTCTGTTCGAAGGCCTGGGCGCGTAAGCCGATCATTGCAAAGTGCAAACGAAAGGGCGCTTCGGGCGCCCTTTTTTGTTGCCCACTGCTGGACTGCGGGCGTCACCGCCGGCCCCGCGTGCGCCAAACCGGACCTTCAAACCACGTCGCTGGCCTGAAACACCGGCATCCGTTCTCTTCATTGAGAATGTTCCGGTTTAAACGGAGGCGCAAAAGCGCTCTATCTTCTTGTTTTTACGAATTCTGACGAGATTCCGCTTCGTACTTTTTCTCGAAGCGCTCGAAAGCGCTTCACGATCTCCAGGATTCGCTTGCTGCCCTTTCAGCTCTTGTTTTTTGCGCATGTCGTGATCGCGAACCCGCTGAACACTTTGCGCGACATGCTTTTCGCGCCGCGATCTTTCAGATTCGCTTTCTGCGCTTTAAGCTCTTGTTTTTGCGCATGTCGTTATCGCAAAACCGCTGCACACTTTTGCGCGACATGCTTTAGGAAGCTATGCTCTGGGGTTTCGCTCGGTGAAACCAGCAAGATTGGCAAGCGTCGATGAAAGACCCGCCTCGTGATCCTCCCGCGATATGCCTTCAGGAACATTCGCGCAGGTTACACGCACCCGGGTGCCACCGGATATCGTCTCCGGTGCCCAGGTGATCGTCATGATCCCGGCAAATGCCGGATCTTCGGATTCGAACTCCACCTGCTGCACGACGCGTTCATTCGGGCGCAACTCGACGAAGCGCCCCTCGACAATATCGGTCTCATCCGACGTCTTGCCGCGATTGCCATGTTCGGATTTATCGTAGACGAGCGCCATGCGATAGCGACCGCCCTCTTTCGCCTCAAATGCATGGACATGGCCCGTCATCCCCTCCGGGGGCAGCCCATCGCGTCACGGCTTTCGGATCAAGCAGTGCCAGATAAACCACCTGCGCGGACGCCACGATCACACGTTCGGCGCTATCCGTTCGTCTGAGCGAACCGTTCGTCATGACAAACCTCCCAAATTGAGCAGTGCGGCAAGTATCCGGTGCCGTCATCAAGATAGGGCACTCGACCGTTTCCGCCTATTGCCGACGGCAAGCGCGGAAGAAGCGTTGCAATGACCACTCGAGAGAACCTGCAACGAAGGACGACCATCGCCGCAGAGCGCCGCGACTCCGCCAGTCAGACATGGCGCCCAGTGGACGCGGCAAGGCTCCAAACTTGCCCCGTTAGTTTCCAACTTGGGTCGATGCGCATGTCAGGAATTGTGCGGCAGCATACAAAAGCAAAGTCGCCGACTTCCGAAACCGCAATTGCAGGTAACGCGGACGGCGACTGCCCGACGCCGTCAACGACCGTCAGGCGGCCGCTTGCAGACGCTCGCCGGCGATGCGGTAGGAGATCGCTTCGGCCAAGTGCAGCCGGCCGACGGTCGCGCTGCCATCGAGATCTGCGAGCGTACGCGCCACCTTCAGGACGCGGTGGTAGCCGCGCGCTGAGAACTTCAGTTTTTCGGCAGCGTCGCGCAGCAACTGCAGGCCGGCTGCATCCGGTTCGGCAATGCGTTCGATCATCGCCGTCGAGCAGCGGGCGTTGCTGGATGGCTCGCGACTGCCGAGCGCGGCGAAGCGATCGATCTGCAATTGCCGGGCGCGGGCGACACGTCTTGCCACAGCAGCACTGGCCTCTGCCGCCATCGGCCGGATCAGGTCTGCGGCGCTGACAGCCGGTACGTCGATGCGCAGATCGATCCGGTCCATCAACGGGCCGGAGATGCGCGCCTGGTAATCGCTCATGCAGCGCGGGCCACGGGCGCAGGTGCGGCCGGGTTCACCCGCCATGCCGCACCGGCACGGGTTCATCGCTGCCACCAGTTGGATCGCGGCGGGATAGGTGACGCGATGGTTGGCACGGGCAATGATGCATTCCGCCGTTTCCAGCGGCTGACGCAGGGCATCAAGCACCTGCGGGGGGAACTCGGGAAACTCGTCAAGGAACAGAACGCCGTTGTGGGCGAGCGATGCCTCGCCTGGTTTCGCTCGCAAGCCGCCACCGATCATCGCCGCCATGGTGGCGGAATGGTGCGGCGTGCGGAACGGCCGCCGGTCGGACAGCTTGCCGCCCGGCAACTGGCCGGCGATCGAGTGGATCATCGAGACTTCGAGAAGCTCGGCAGGCGTCAAGGGCGGCAGGATCGACGGCAAACGCGAGGCCAGCATCGATTTGCCCGAGCCCGGCGGTCCAACCATCAGCAGATTGTGGTTGCCGGCGGCGGCGACTTCGAGCGCCCGCTTGGCGCTCTCCTGTCCCTTGATATCGGCAAGATCAGGCAGATCGGTAGCGCCGGCGCGAATGGCAGGCTCCGGCCGGGAGAGCACCTGCGTGCCCCTGAAATGATTGGCGATGGCGATCAGGCTGCGGGGTGCAAGAATATCGATCTCGGCGCCGGCCCAGGCGGCCTCCGGACCGCTTTCGGCCGGACAGATCAGCCCCTTGCCGAGCGCATTGGCGCCAATTGCGGCCGGCAGCGCGCCGGCGACGGCCGCGACCGTACCGTCGAGATTGAGCTCGCCGATCACCACATAGCCATTCAGCGCGTCGCCGGGGATGGCACCGAGCGCGGCCATCAGCCCTAGCGCGATCGCGAGATCAAAGTGGCTGCCTTCCTTGGGCAGATCCGCGGGCGCGAGATTGACGGTGACTTTCTTGGCTGGCAGCGCTAGACCAGACGCATGAAGGGCTGCCTGCACCCGCTCGCGGCTTTCGGCCACGGCCTTGTCGGGCAGGCAACGATCTGCATGCCGACCCGCCCGGGTGCAACCATCACCTGAACGTCGACCGGCACACCTTCTATCCCCTGGAATGCAACCGTACTGACCCGCGCAACCATGACCGCCTCTTCGACCAGGGCGGCCCGCCATGCCGCCGCAACCCCGGTGGTTGCAGCGATAAATCTTGCACGGAAAACACACAAAAACAAGAACAATAACAGAACATCACGCCTTGCGTCGCGCAGATGCTTGAGCAGCACATCGCTCGACCGTCCCACCGTCACCAGACGTGCTGAAACCCAGAGATCGCCCGCCGGCCATCGGCGCGCGTTCGCAATCGGTCTCGAAACGTATCAACCGCTTGCGCTCAACTTGGATCCAAGCGGCCACAGGCGGATTGCCGATGCCATTCGAACGCCTACTTAGTCCTCATGTTTCCAGAGGGGATTGATGATGGTTGGCATCCGCGAACTGAAAAAGCGCACTCGATACTTTCTACATGGAGACAAAACGCTGCCTGGGTATGCCGCTGACGGCCTCAGGACGACGAACAAGAACACGTCGTTCATGGACGAGCCGCAGTTTGCAGCAGCATGGACCATTGCCGAGGAAGGCAACCGGGAGGCCTGGCGGAAGCGCGGCCGCGTTCCCGATGTTCGCTGGCGCGCGCACACGTGCTGTTGGGCGGCATCGCGGGCGCTTCGCCTGGAAGGCGACTTTGTGGAATTCGGCGTGAACGCCGGTCTTCTGTCAATGACGGTGTGCCGGTATCTCGGTTTCGAAGCGCTCGATCGCAAATTCTGGCTGTTCGACACGTTCGGCGGCATCCCGCACGGGCACATGACCGACGTGGAACGCCGCCTGACAACGCAGCGAAACACCGGCATCTACGAGGACGTTTTTGAGGTCGCGAAGCGCAACTTTGCACCTTTCCCCAATGCACATCTCATTCGCGGCGTGCTGCCCGATACCCTCGAAGGCGTTCCGCTCGGAAACATTGCCTATCTTTCGATCGACCTGAACGTCGCGCAATACGAGAAGGAATGCATCGAACGAGTGTGGGACAATCTCGTACTGGGGGCAACAATCGTTCTCGATGACTATGCGTTCCGCGGCAGCGAGGAACAAAACGCGATGTGGAACGACTTTGCGAGGAAAAACGGTCAGGCGATTTTGACGCTGCCGACCGGCCAGGGAGTGATTGTCGTCCAGTGAACCGTTTTGCTCCCGTTCATGATTCCGTCGGTAAAATGCTCGGGCAGTCAAAGGAGAGCCCTATGATCAGGATGATCAAAACATGTGCGATAGCCACCATCGCGTGCACCTTCGTAGTAGGAGCGGCAGCTTCCCAGGATCTGGATATTTATATCGACGGCGGTGGCCCGCGCTACCGTGATCAGCCACGCTACTATGACGAGCCCCGGTACTATGACGAAGACGACGGCTGGGGCGAGCAGCAATATCGCCGCCGACCGCCGGAAGCCTATCAGTGCACACCGCGCCAGGCGCTTAACAAAGCCCAAAGATATCTTCGCAATCCACGCGTCGGCCGGACGTCGCAGGAGATTATTGAAATTCGCGGAATCGGCAGCCGTGGCGAACGCAATCGCATCATCTTCGGTACGCGACGCGGGTGCCCGCGCATAGGCTGACAAAGCAACCAATCACGGTCCAGGGAGCACTCGCTCGGCTGGCCTTTTTGGAACGGTATTGCTGGGAGCCTGTTCCCATAGAGCGTCTGCAACAGCTCGGTGATGGACGCCAGCCAATCAGCACCACGATCGGGATCGGCCAGAGCGCGTCTGCGCGCTGGTAGCATCTCGTGGCTACAGCGCGCGCCTGTCGTCTAACACGTGCGCCGCCTGCGCTAGGCGCGCTTGCGCTCGATCGCGTCCCAAAGCAGGCTGGCGACGTCGGCGCCGCCGAACTTCTTGACTTCGCGGATGCCGGTCGGCGACGTCACGTTGATTTCGGTCATGTAGTCGCCGATGACGTCGATACCGACGAAGAGGAAGCCGCGCTCCTTCAGCGCCGGTGCGATGCGGGCGCAGATTTCCTTCTCGCGCGCCGTCAGTTCGGTCGGCTCGGGCCGGCCACCGGCGTGCATGTTGGAGCGGGCGTCGTGCTCGGCAGGCACGCGGTTGATGGCGCCGACCGGCTCGCCGTCGACGAGCAGGATGCGCTTGTCGCCCTTGCGCACCGCCGGCAAATACTCCTGCGCGATGAAGGGCTCGCGGAACATCTGGCCGAACATTTCAAGCAGCGACGACATGTTGCGATCGTCGCGCGCGGAATGAAACACACCAGCGCCGCCATTGCCGTAGAGCGGCTTCAGGATGATGTCGCCCATTTCCTCGCGGAATCGCGCGATCTCGGCGGCATCGCGGGTAATCAGCGTCCTCGGCATCAGATCAGCGAATTCGGTGACGAAGATCTTTTCCGGCGAGTTGCGCACCCAGGCCGGGTCGTTGACGACAAGCGTCCTCGGATGCAGGCGCTCGAGCAGATGCGTCGAGGTGATGTAGGCCATGTCGAAGGGCGGATCCTGGCGCAACAGGATCACGTCCATGGTCGAAAGATCAAGCCGTTCCGGCTCGCCGAGCGTGAAGTGGTCGCCCTTGACGTCGCGCAACGTCATCTGCTGCGCAGTGGCGAAAACCTTGCCGTCACGCAGCGACAGCTTCTCCGGGGTGTAGTGGAAGAGCCGGTAGCCGCGGGCCTGTGCCTCAAGGCACATCGCGAAGGTGGAATCACCTGCGATGTTGATGCCCGACACATGGTCCATCTGGACCCCGACATTGACGATTTTCGCCATCTTCCTATCCCCGTTAGATCGCGATGACCTTGGAGCGGTCCGATCCAAGGTCATAAACGTGATCGATATTAATACGTTAGAGCGAGATGCGGGCGGAGAACCGAGCAAACGTTTCCTCATCCCGCTCTAGAAATGCCCGCAACATGTAGAATGCGGACTCGCCTTAGGCAAGGCTCGAGCGCCAAGCATCGAGCGCTTCAGCGGCAAGGCTATTCAAAGCCCTCGATGACGCAGGTGATGAGATCATGATCCGAAAGCGGACGGCCGTCCGCGTCGAGCGAAGGAATGATCCCGCTTTCGCCGATCTTCAAGCCCCGTGACAGAAACCAGTCGAGTTTCATCGCCCGCTCCGGCCAGCGCGTGATCAGGCTGGGGCGGGTCGTCATCAGCTCGATCGGCCCGCCATGGCGGGTGAAGCCGCGCGCAGCGCTCGTGGTGAACAGCCCTTCGGCCTCGAAATCACCGCCAGCGTGGTTGCCGGTGTTGAGGTCGCCGCCGATCAGCACAGGCAAGGCCAGGAAGGCTTCATCGAGCGCCTCGATCAGTTCCTTCACCTGGCGCTCGCGATAGGGCGCCGTGGTGGCGCTTTCGAGATGGGTGGAAACGGCAACGAAGGGCCCGGCTTGCGTCTCGATCACCGCGCCGATGGCAAAGCGTTCGCCGACGCGCGGCTGATCGCCGCCATCCATGAACCACAGCCGTTTGCCCCAGAGGCGGAGCATGAACGGCCGGCCGAGCGGCACCGCAGCCATCAACGCATTGCCGTGAAAACCCTTTTCGTTGAAGTCGTCCTTGCAGAATTCCAGTTCAGTATCGGAACCGAGGCCGAGCTCGATGAACTCGACGCCGTAGGCATATTGCATCTGGAGCGTGGCTGCGACCTCCGCGGTCGGGTGGCGCTGGCCGGTGCGGGCCATGCCGTTGTCCATTTCCGAGAGCAGCACGACCGGCGCGTCGGTTGCCGCCAGATGCGCGGCACTTTCCGGCGCAAACAGGCAGCGCTCCAGGTTCCAGGCGGCGATGGTAAACGGAAAGGCAAGCGGCTCGCCCGACGACGGCGCGCCGCCGATCTCGATGCTGTTCATCTCGGGAAGTGCTGCCATCACGGCATCATGGGCTGCGATCGAACGTTCAATCGCCGTGAAACCGGCGCGGGTTTCCTGCGAGGGCACGGTGAGGCTGATGACAGTCTTTTCGATCACAATGCCGGCTCCAGGCTGACGGGACGAGCGCTTTCGGCAGTATTGGCGAAAGACGTTCCGCGCTCCAGTCGCTTGCCGTTCTCGGGCGAGAAGAAATGCAGGCGGCCCGTTGCAATCGTGACAGCAAGATCGCCGGACAAGGGAATTTCGGGAGAAAGCGCCACGGTCAGCGCCTGATCCTCGATGGTGCCGTGGACGAGGCGTTGCGCGCCGAGTTCCTCGACATAGTCGACCTGAAACAGCATCGCATCCTCGCCGACGGCGGCAAGCCGCAGGTCCTCGGCGCGCAGGCCGACGGTGACCGGCCCTTCGACCGGCGCACTGTCGCCAAGCTCGATCCTGTAGGTGCCGACAGAAAGGCGCGAGCCTTCGATGCGGCCCTTGATCAGGTTCATGGCGGGCGAGCCGATGAAGCTCGCGACGAAGGTCGAGGCCGGGCGATGGTAGACATCGAGCGGGCGGCCGATCTGCTCGATCCGGCCACCGTTGAACACCACAAGCCGATCGGCCAGCGTCATCGCCTCGAGCTGGTCGTGCGTGACATAAAGCGATGTGGTGCCGAGGCGCTTCTGCAGCCGCTTGATCTCGCCACGCATGGAAACGCGCAGCTTGGCGTCGAGGTTGGACAACGGCTCGTCGAAAAGGAAGGCTGCCGGCTTGCGCACGATGGCGCGGCCCATGGCCACACGCTGACGCTGGCCACCGGAAAGCGCACGCGGCTTGCGGTCGAGATAGGGCTCGATCTCCAGCATGCGCGCGGCTTCCGCTACACGGGCGTCGATCTCGGCTTTCGGCGTCTTGCGGTTCTTCAGACCGTAGGCGAGGTTCTGGTAGACCGTCATATGCGGATAGAGCGCATAGTTCTGGAAAACCATGGCGATGTCGCGCTCAGCCGGATCGACCTCGTTGATGACGCGTGGGCCAATCTTGACCGTGCCTTTCGAGATGCCTTCAAGGCCTGCGACCATGCGCAGAAGCGTGGACTTGCCGCAGCCGGACGGGCCGACAAGCACGATGAACTCGCCGTCCTCGATATCGATCGAGACGGACTTTACCGCCTCGACGTTGCCGGTATAGATCTTCGAGACCTCGGCGATGGTGATGGCCGCCATGGCTGCCTCCGTTGGTAAATTGCGGTTTGAGGAAGCGGCAAAGACGGCTTCGCCTCTCCTTTGTCTACTTGTCGCTTTCCGTCAGGCCCTTGATGAACCAGCGCTGGAAGATCACCACGATCAGGACCGGCGGCAGCATGGCAAGGATCGCCAGAGCAAAGGCCTCGTTGTAATCGGGGATGTTCGAGCCGACCCAGACGAGCAGGATCTGCTTGATGCCGCGCACCAGCGTGAAGAAACCTTCGTCCGTGGTCATCAATGTCGGCCAGAGATACTGGTTCCAACCATAGACGAACATGATGATGAAGATCGCCGCCATCATGGTGCGCGACAGCGGCACCAGCACGTCGATGAAGAACTTGAACGGGCCGGCGCCATCGATGCGCGCTGCCTCGAGCAATTCGTCCGGCACCGACTTGAAGAACTGACGGAAATAGAAGGTACCCGTCGCCGACGCGAGCAGCGGCACGATCAGGCCGGTATAGGTGTTGGTCAGCTTCAGCGTGTTCATCACCTCGTAGGAGGGAAGAATGCGCACTTCGAGCGGCAGGAGCAGCGTCGTGAAGATGATCCAGAAGAAGAAGGTCGCGAGCCGGAAGCGGAAATAGACGATCGCATAGGCGGCCAGCATCGACAAGACGATCTTGCCGAGCGCGAAGCCGAGGCCGAGGATCATCGAGTTCATCATCATGTTGAGGCCGGTGATCTTGCCGGTGAAGCCCCCCTTGCGGGTGAGCACCGTCTCGTAGGTCTCGACGAAATGGCCGCCCCAGCTGAGGCTGAGGCCGTTGCGGTGGATATCCGCCGCCTCGTGCGTCGACGTCATGAAGGCGACCACGACCGGTGCCACCATGATGAAGACGCCGGTGAGGAGGATGACGTGGTCGAAAAACTTGGTGCGATACATCGGCCCCGCCTCAATTGTAGTGCACGCGCCGCTCGATGAAGCGGAACTGGAAGATGGTGAGCACGAAGACGATGAGCATCAGGATGACCGACTGCGCCGAGGAGCCGCCAAGGTCGTTGCCGCGGAAACCGTCCATGTAGACCTTGTAGACAAGGGTGATCGGATTGTTCGCCGCCTTGTCTTTCACCATGACGTCGATGACGCCGAAGGTGTCGAACAGTGCGTAGGTGACATTGATGATCAGAAGGAAGAAGGCGGTCGGCGCGAGCAGCGGCAGGATCACGGTCCAGAAGCGGCGGAAGCCCGAGCGGCAATCCATGGCCGCCGCCTCGCGCACCGCGACCGGAATACCCTGCAGGCCGGAGAGGAAAAAGATGAAGTTGTAAGGGATCTGCTTCCAGACCGAGACGACGATCATCGAAAAAGCCGTATCGAAATAGTTGAGACCGACCTTGATATCCCAGCCGAACCAGCGGGCAAGCTCGACGATCGGGCCGATATGCTGGTCGAAGAACATCATGCCGATGAGGCCGGCAACCGGGGGCGCGATCGCATAGACCCAGATGAGCAGCGTCTTGTAGGTGGCGTTGCCGCGGATGACCCCATCCGCCTTGACGGCGAGCAACAGGCCGATCGACAGCGCGAAGAAGGTGACGAGCGTGGTGAAGATCGCCGTGAAGCGCGAGATGCCCAGATATTCGCCCGACTTCAGCACGTCGGTGTAGTTCGCCATGCCGACGAAGGTCGAGCCGAAGCCGAACGGGTCTTCCAGATAAAAGGACGACTGGATCGCCTGGATCGACGGCCAGTAGAAGAACACGAAGATGATCGCCAGCTGCGGCGCGAGAAAGAGGTAGGGCAGGTAAGGCGAGGAGAACTGCACGCGCTTGGCAGTCGCGTCGCCGTCCTTCGGTTTGCCGCCGAACAGCCGGAGGGCGCCGAAGCGACGCCCGTCCGTTCCCGTCCCTCCCCGCGGTGCGGGGAGGCTTTCCGTTCCAGAGGTCATCGAGATCAGCCAGCCGTCTTGGCGAAGCGGGCGAGCAGCTCGTTGCCGTCCTTCTCGATCGTGTCGAAGGCGTCCTTGACCGTGGTTTCACCGGAGAAGATGCGGCCGTATTCGCGTTCCATGATCTCGCGGATCTGCGGGTAGAAGCCGAGGCGGTAGCCCTTCGACCAGTCGCCGGCCGGCAGCATCAGCTGCTTGATGCCGACTTCCGCGACCGGCTTTTCCTTGTAGTAGCCGTCCTTCTGGGCAAGCTCGTAGGCTGCCTTGGTGATGGCCACGTAGCCGGTTGCCTTGTGGTAGAAGTATTGGATTTCAGGCGAGGTCAGGAACTGGAAGAAGTCGGCGACGCACTTATTTTCCTCGTCCGACTTGCCCGACATGGCAAACAGTGCCGCGCCGCCGATGAAGGAGTTAGTGCCGGCACCCTCGATTGCGTTCCAGTAGGGCAGGAACGTCGCCGAGAACGGCATCTGCGCCGTCTTCTGCAGGCCGCCGAACGAACCGGACGAACCGATCCAGAATGCAGCCTTGCCTTCTTCGAAGACCTTCTGGTTGTCGTTCCAGCCGGCGCCGTAAAAGGCGAAGTAACCTTCGTCCTTCCAGGCCTTGAGCTTGTCGAACATCATGACCAGGTTCGGATCGGTGACCTTGAGCTTGGTGTCGGCGACGCTGTCGTAGCCGTTGTTGTTGGTGGCGAACTGGATGTTGTTGCGCGAGAAGAAGTTCTCGGTGAACTGCCAGGTGAGCTGCGACTGGACGAGCGGGATGTAGCCGGCGGCTTTCAGCTTCGGTGCTGCAGCCTCGAACTCCTCCCAGGTCTTCGGTGCTTCGACGCCGGCCTTTTTCAGGGCTTCGTCGTTCACGTACATGATCGGGGCCGACGAGTTGAACGGCATGCCGACGAACTTGCCTTCGCTATCGGCGTAGAAGTAGCGCACGCCGTCGATGAAGGCATTGCGGTCGAAGTTGTGGCCGGCCTTGATGATCAGATCTTCGGCGGGAACGACGGCGCCCTTGGCGTTGATGATGGTCGCTGCACCGGCGTCGAAGACCTGCAGAATGTTCGGCTGTTCGCCAGAGCGGAATGCGGCGATGCCGGAAGCGAGCGCTTCCTCATAGGTGCCCTTCGAAACCGGGGTCAGCGCGCAGGCGCTCTGGGCTTCGTTGAACTTCTGCGAGATCTCGTTGATGACCTCGCCGTTGCGGCCGGCCATGCCGTGCCACCAGGTAATATTGGTTGCGGCTAGCGACGAGGTTGCCGAAAAAGCAAGGGTGAAAGCTGCGAGTGAAATTTTCTTGAACATGACTGGTCCTCTCCACCGAGTTGCGGATGGCAGTGGACTAGTGGCCTTCAATGACAGGCCGGTAACGCTTTTATGTCGGGACGATTACAAATTCGCGAATCTGTTCCAAGACGGGATGCGGGCGGAACACCGCAATCATTTTCCCTCATCCCGCGCCGGTTCAGAACGCATCGGGCAGGTGTCGCGGCCAGCGCCAGGGTGTCACCGTGATGATATCGTAACGGACGGAAAGCCTGGCGAAATCGGGTTGGCGTGCGAGCCAGAGATCGCTGGCCGCGCGAATGCGGTGCTGCGCCGTTCCGGTGACGGCGAAGACCCCGTCGTCGGCCGAGCGCCGGGCCTTGACCTCGACGCAGGCGATGAGATCACCCCGCCGCGCAATGATGTCGATTTCGCCCAGTTTGGTGCGATGACGCATGGCGACGATGCGGTACCCTTTGACGATCAGGCAGAGGGCCGCGCGATACTCGGCGAACCGACCGCGCCTCTGAGCCCCAAGCCTGCGTCGATCGGGCCCTTCAGTCGCCATGGCGGCCCTTGAGTTCCAGCAGCCGGTCGTAAAGCTCCTTGCGCGGAAGGCCCGTCTGCTTTGCTGCCTCGGTCGCCGCCTTGCCGGTCGACATATCGGCGATGAGCCGCGTCAACAGCGCATCAACGTCGGCGGCCTCCGGTTCCGGCGGCGCGTCCGGCGGGCCGATCACGAACACGATCTCGCCCTTGACCGCGCCGGCATCGTCGTAAAACGCCTTGAGTTCGCCGAGCGTGCCACGGCGGAATTCCTCGAAGGTCTTGGTCAGTTCGCGGCACACGGCCGCCTTTCTGTTTTCGCCGAGCACGGCGGCGGCAGCCGCCACCGTGGCGGCAATCCGGTGCGGCGATTCGAAGAACATGAGCGTCGACGGCACCGTCGCCAACTCCTGCAGCCGATCGCGCTTGGCCTTGTCCTTGGTCGGCAGGAAACCGGCGAAGAGAAAGGCGTCGTTGGGCAGGCCCGAACCGACAAGGGCGGCAAGCGGGGCTGAGGCGCCTGGGATCGGCACGACGCGATAGCCTGCATCGATCGCCAGCTGCGCCAGGCGATAGCCGGGATCGGAGACAAGCGGCGTGCCGGCATCGGAGACTAGCGCCACCGATCTGCCCTCGCCAAGAGCCGCCAGCAGCCGCGGGCCGACCTCGTCGGCATTATGCTCGTGGTAGGCGTAGGGCCGGTTGACGATGCCGTAACGGTCGAGCAGCACGCGGGTGACGCGGGTGTCCTCGCAGGCGAGCACGTCGGCGCCGGCAAGCGTTTCAAGCGCCCGCAGGGTGATGTCGCCAAGATTGCCGATCGGCGTCGCCACCAGATAGAGCGCGACATCGAGCGGACGCGCGGGAATGCTGGCATTGTGCAGCCGATAGCTGCGCTGCTTCTGCCCATCCGAGGCGTCCGACGTCTTATGTTTTTCCAACTGCAGCTTCCTGATGGCGATGCCGGCTGACCGGTTTTAGTCTTTATGAGTGAGCCGACATGGCAGAGCAAGGGCGCCAAGCGGCCGGCTGGTGCGTCATCTGGGGACAGCGCCAGTCAAACCCCTTGCTTTTCAGGCGCTGTTTCTGCCATTTTGCCGGTCCACATCCTTCCGGTCGGTCGGCCGGGACACTCGCAGTTGACGCTGCGGCGGGAGCCTCGCCCGCCCAGCAACGGTTGAAAGCGGTAGCATCCCATGCGCATTACTCTCGAGCGGTCCAATCTCCTGAAGTCGCTGAACCACGTTCACCGCGTGGTCGAACGGCGAAACACGATCCCGATCCTCTCGAACGTTCTTTTGCGCTCCGACGGCGCGAGCCTCGAGATGAAGGCGACCGACCTCGATCTCGAGATCACCGAGGCGACGCCGGCGCAGGTGGAACAGGCCGGCGCCACCACGGTTCCGGCGCACCTGCTTTATGACATCGTGCGCAAGCTGCCCGATGGCTCGGAAGTGCTGCTGGCGACCAACGCCGAAGGCACAGCGATGACGGTCGCCTCCGGCCGCTCGAAATTCTCACTGCAGTGCCTGCCGCAATCCGATTTCCCCGACCTGACGGCCGGCAGCTTCTCCCACACCTTCCGCCTCAAGGCGACCGACCTGAAGATGCTGATCGACCGGACGCAGTTCGCGATCTCGACCGAGGAGACCCGCTACTATCTCAACGGCATTTTCGTGCACACGGTCGAGAGCAAGGGCGACCTGAAGCTGCGCGCCGTGGCAACCGACGGCCACCGCCTTGCGCGCGCCGACGTCGAAGCGCCGTCCGGCTCCGAGGGCATGCCGGGCATCATCATTCCGCGCAAGACCGTCAGCGAACTGCAGAAGCTACTCGACAGCCCCGATATCATCGTGACGCTCGAAGTATCGGACGCCAAAATTCGCCTGACGATCGGCTCGATCGTGATGACCTCAAAGCTGATCGACGGCACCTTCCCGGATTACCAGCGCGTTATACCGGCCAACAACGACAAGGAACTGCGCGTCGATTGCCAGTCCTTCGCCCAGGCCGTCGACCGCGTTTCGACGATTTCCTCCGAACGCGGACGCGCCGTGAAGCTGGCGCTGGCCGACGGCCAGATGACGCTGACGGTCAACAACCCGGATTCGGGCAGCGCGACGGAAGAGCTGCCGGTCGGCTACGAGCACGACCCGCTCGAAATCGGTTTCAATGCAAAATACCTGCTCGACATCACCTCGCAGCTGACGGGAACCGACGCCATCTTCATGCTGGCCGACCCGGGCTCGCCGACGCTGGTGCGCGATCTGGCGGCCGAGGACGCGCTTTACGTGCTGATGCCGATGCGGGTTTAGCCGCCCGTGCCGCGGTGAAAAATTAAGACCCGTCACGCCGCGCGTGGCGGGTTTTTTGTTGGCGCTGATATTCGCGTGCTGTTGATAAGACGACGCTTTCAGGCGTAGACAGACTTGTTTTTGCCGCAGATGGGATCACATTATGTCTGCAATGTCCGCTCCCCGCTCGAATCAGCGGAACCGGACGATCCGTATGAGAGGACGACGGTTTTGAGGGGTTCAATGAATTTGCGCGTGAAGGTGAAGGAACGGCTTGGCCGGAAATTCGACGAGGAGATCCGTTTCTTCAAGGGGTGGATGAGCAATGCGAAGGCGGTCGGGGCAATCCTTCCGACGTCTTCCGTCACCGCCCGCCGCATGGCGAGCGTCATCAATCCCCATTCCGGATTGCCGGTTCTTGAACTCGGCCCCGGAACCGGCGTCATCACCAAGGCGATCCTGGAGCGCGGTCTAGCAGCGGAAGATCTGGTGTCCGTCGAGTACTCCACCGACTTCTACCAGCAGCTCAAGGCAAACTTTGCCGGCGTCAACTTCATCAACGGCGACGCGTTCGATCTCAAGCAGACGCTTGGCGCGATGACGGACCGGACCTTCGACAGCGTCGTGTCTGCCGTGCCGCTGCTCAATTTCCCGATGCATCGTCGCGTCGAGCTGATCGTGGATCTTTTGTCGCGCATCCCGGTCGGCCGTCCCGTCGTGCAGATCTCCTATGGTCCGCTGTCGCCTGTGGTTGCCATGCCCGACCGCTACAGCATCCAGCATCTCGATTTCGTCGTGCGCAACATTCCCCCGGCGCAGCTCTGGGTCTACCGCAAAGCGCACTGACAGGGCACACCATTGTTCGGTCTGTATATCACGCACCCGCAAGTGCAGATCGATCCGGCAGTTCCCGTGCCGAAATGGGGACTGTCGGAGATCGGATATGCGCGAGCGGAAGCGACGGCGCGGCAGCCGTGGGTCCGAACGCTCGGGCGGATCGTTTCGAGCGACGAGACCAAGGCGATCGAGACCGCGAACCTTCTGGCCGGAGCGGCCGGCGTCGCGATCGAGACCGACGACACGATGGGCGAGAACGACCGCTCGGCCACCGGCTTCCTGCCGCCCCCGGAATTCGAGAGGGCGGCGGACTGGTTCTTCGCCAATCCGAACGAAAGCTTCAACGGCTGGGAGCGCGCCGTCGACGCGCAGGCCCGCATCTCGGCTGCCGTCTTTCGTATCCTTGACGAACACGACGCCAAAATCCCGATCGCTTTCGTCGGCCATGGCGGCGTCGGTACCCTCTTGAAGTGCAAGCTGGGCGGCACCGCCATCAGCCGAAGCGCCGACCAGAAGGGCGGCGGCGGCGGCAATCTCTTCGCGTTCCGTCTTGCGGATCGCGCCCTCACATGCGACTGGACCCCGATGGAATTCTGGCAGGGGGTGACCGCGACATGACCGAGACCGCACGCGACCGACTGATCGTCGGCCTGGATCTTCCGACAATCGCAGAGGCTGAAAAGATCGTTACCACGCTTGGTGACGACGTGACCTTCTACAAGATCGGCTACCAACTGGTGTTTGCCGGAGGGCTCGAGTTCGCCCGCGATCTGGCCGCAAGCCGCAAGAAGGTCTTCCTCGACATGAAGCTGCTCGACATCGACAACACGGTGGCCAAGGGCGTCGAGAACATCGTCAAGATGGGCATGTCGATGCTGACGCTGCACGCCTACCCCAAGGCGATGAAGGCGGCGGTCGAGGCAGCCAGGGGATCGGATCTCTGCCTGCTCGGCGTTACCGTGCTCACCTCGATGGACGAGCAGGACGTGATCGATGCGGGCTACGAATACGACCCGCACACGCTGGTGCTGCGCCGGGCCGAACAGGCCCGTGCCGCCGGCATGGGCGGCATCGTCTGCTCGGCCGAGGAATCCTCCGCGGTGCGCAAGATCATCGGCCCCGACATGGCTCTGGTGACCCCAGGCATCCGCCCGGCCGGAGCCGAGAAGGGCGACCAGAAGCGCGTCATGACACCCGCCGACGCGCTGAAGGCCGGATCGAGCCACCTCGTCGTCGCGCGCCCAATCGTCGCAGCCGCAGATCCGCTTGTCGCCGCGCGCGGCATCCTCGACGAGATGAACGGCGCGCTTTCGCGCTGATCGTGACACCCGCGTGCAACAGGTCGGCGATCCCTCTCGTACATCGCCGCCCTCTGCAACCGTTCCGCTTGACCTTGCCCGGAATTTGCCGGAAGTAACACTCCCGTCTGCTTTCGATGCCTGAAGACGAGGAGTTCAGCATGGCAAAAGGATATTGGATCGCACGGGTCGATGTGCGAGACCCCGAACGCTACAAGGACTATGTGGCGGCCGCAAAGCCGGCCTTCGAGAAATACGGCGCCAATTTCCTGGCGCGCGGCGGTGAATTCGAGCGGCTGGAAGGTGGGGTTCGCGCCCGCAACGTCGTCATCGAATTTCCATCGCTTCAGGCCGCTGTCGACTGCTATAATTCCCCCGAGTACCAGATTGCCGCGGCGATCCGCCAACAGGTGGCAGACGCCGAGATGGTGGTCGTCGAGGGCATCTGACCGACGAGTGTTGCCAACCACGGCAACGCCGCCCGCCGCGAGGATTGGCCTTCACCTCTCGCGGCTGTTGGGCTATGTAGCAAACAATTCTTCCAAATGAGATCAGGAGTGCACTTCCCATGACCTTGTCCAACCTTCCGCCGCTGGTGACGATTTTCGGCGGATCCGGGTTCGTCGGCCGTCATGTCGTACGTGCACTCGCCAAGCGCGGCTACCGCATCCGCGTTGCCGTTCGCCGGCCGGATCTTGCAGGCCACCTGCAGCCGCTCGGCAATGTCGGCCAGATCTCGTTCGTCCAGGCCAACCTGCGCTATCGCAAGTCGGTCGACCGCGCCGTCGAAGGCTCCGACCATGTCATCAACTGCGTCGGCGTCCTGTTCGAGAGCGGCCGCAACACCTTCGACGCCGTGCAGGATTTCGGCGCCCGAGCGGTTGCGGAAGCCGCGCGCAATGTCGGCGCCAAGCTAACGCATATCTCGGCGATCGGCGCGGACGCCAAGTCGGAATCGAGCTACGCCCGCACCAAGGGGCGTGCCGAAGCCGCGATCCTGGAAACGCTGCCGGACGCGATCATCCTGCGCCCGTCGATCGTCTTCGGACCGGAGGACGGCTTCTTCAACAAGTTCGCCCAAATGGCCCGGTTCGCACCGGCGCTGCCACTGATCGGCGGCGGGAACACCAAGTTCCAGCCGGTCTATGTCACCGATGTCGCCGAGGTCGTTGCCCGCTCGGTCGACGGCAAGCTGTCGGCTGGCACGATTTACGAACTCGGCGGACCTGACGTCCTCACCTTCCGCGAATGTCTCGAGATCATGCTCCAGACCATCGATCGCAAGCGCTCGCTGGTATCGGTGCCCTTCGGCATCGCCTCGCTGATGGGCCGCGTCGCGTCGATGACCCCCTTCATCACGCCGCCGATAACGCCCGACCAGGTGGTGTTGCTGAAATCCGACAATATCGTCTCGGCCAAGGCCGAATCCGAAGGCCGGACGCTTGGCGGCATCGGCATCACGCCGACGATGCTGGAATCGATCCTGTCGACCTATCTCGTGCGCTATCGCCCGCAGGGCCAGTATACACGCAGCGGCCGCGCCGCCTGAGGCAGCAGCCCAGAAAGCCTCTTTCGATCGCCGCCGGCCCTGCCGGCGGCTGTTTTATTGTGTCATCAAGGCAACAGCGTTGCAGTTCTGCCGCAGTGACAAAAGCGAATGGCATTTACCGCAGATTCAACATGTCCTGATATTGATCAAGACATATCCAACGCATAAAAACCGCCCCGCGCCCCGATCACAGGTAAGTCTCGGCGGCGGCAGCATCACTCTCGAAAGGCATGGCGTCCATGGGCAAGTCGATCGCAATCTTTTTTGCGTCTGCGGCACTGATCATTCTGGCTGGCTCCTTCGTCGCGCCGAACACGGTCGCGAGCAGCCGCAAGGGCTGCACGCCGGCCTATGGCGTCGACCCGTGCACGACGGCGTCGATCGACCTTTCCGGCAAGTAAGCCGGCGCCCATCGGGCGATTAGCTACAAGTTTTTGGCGGGGGCCAGGGACCGCGTGCGTTTCATCTGAAACGCACGCGGTTTTATTTTTACAGCGCCGCGCGTCAAATATGACGCGCAAAGGACGCTGTATCTCTTTATATTTGCTGCATAATTTCGCCCTTAAATCGGATCCGATTTAGAGAATTATGCAGTAGCTGTTCTCAGCCGAGCATCCAGAGGCCGATAAGGCCGGCGGTGCCGACGACGATGCGCCAGATCGCAAATGGCGTGAAGCCGCGGCGCGAGACGAAGTCCAAGAGCGAGCGGACGACGAAGATGCCGGCGACGAACGCCGCGATGAAGCCGACGGCAATCAGTGTGAAATCGTCGAACGACAGCGCATCACGGTTCTTGTAGAGGTCGAGCGTGAAGGCGCCGAGCATCGTCGGCATGGCCAGGAAGAACGAGAACTCCGCCGCCGACCGCTTGTCCGTTCCCATCAGCAGAGCGCCGGCAATCGTCGCACCGGAGCGCGAGGTGCCGGGAATCATCGCCAGGCACTGGAACAGGCCGATCTTCAGCGCCAGCGACGGCGGATAGTCCATGATGTCGGTGTAGCGCGGCGTCAGCGGCATCCGATCGATCGCAAGCAGGATGAAGCCGCCAATGATCAGCACGACACAGATCAGGATCGGCGTTTCGAACAGCACGGTCTTGATGAAGTCATGGGCGATTGCGCCGATGATGGCGGCCGGCAGGAAGGCGAGCAGCACCGACACGACGAAGCGGCGGGCCTTGACGCTCGTCGGCAGCGCCAGTGCGATCGACAGAAGTCTTTGGAAATAGACGAGCAGGATCGCCAGGATGGCGCCGAGCTGTATCAGAACGGCAAAGGTGTTGCCCGGCGATCTGAAGCCGAGGAAGTGCCCGGCGAGGAGCACATGCGCCGTCGAAGACACGGGGATGAACTCCGTCAATCCCTCGATGAGACCGAGGACGAGCGCGCTGATGATCGATTGATCCGCCATATATAAGATTTTCCTGACAAGTTTTGGAGTGGGAGGAAAAGGCTGATTCGCTTGTGTTTGCCACCACAAGTTCCTATAGCTTTTTCTGATGAGCCGTGGCCAGACGCATGCGCCGCCACGCTGACGTTCCCTGAAAAAAGACCATAAGAAGCCAGATCATCGATGCCGACACTGTACCATCACCCCATGTCCTCCGCTTCGCGGTTCGTGCGCCTGATCCTTTCGGAATACGGCTACCAGACGGAATTGACCGAGGAACAGCCCTGGGAAAACCGGCGAGACTTTCTGACGCTGAATCCGGCGGGCACGTTACCGGTCTATGTTGACGACAGTATGAGGGCGCTTTGTGGCGCCACGATCATCTCGGAATATCTCGACGAGACGAACGGCATCATGAAGCGGGATCGGCGGCTTCTGGCGGAAGATCCGTTCCAGCGCGCCGAAATCCGCCGGCTGGCCGAATGGTTCCTTCACAAGATGGAAGCCGACGTGACGCGCCCCTTGGTGCGCGAGCGCATCTTCAAACTGCAGATGACGCCGGACCAGGGCGGCGGCGCACCTGACAGCAAGGTGCTGCGCACCTCGCGCGCCAATATCCGCCAGCACATGAAGTACCTGTCGTGGCTTGCCGGGTCGCGGCCCTGGCTTGCAGGCGACCGGATCTCCTATGCCGACCTTGCGGCGGCCGCGACGGTTTCGGTGCTCGACTATCTCGGCGAGATCGACTGGTCGGACGCGCCGACCGCCAAGGAATGGTATCAGCGGCTGAAGTCCCGCCCCTCCTTCCGCCCGCTGCTCTCCGAGCGCGTGCGCGGTATCACACCGGTTCCGCATTATGCGGATCTCGATTTCTGAGGATAGTGCCGTGCCCGGCAGTGCTGCCAAGGCTGAAAACCAGGAGCGACGGCGGCAGAAGCTGACGGAATTCCTGAAGGCCGAGGCGGCCGACAAGGGCTTCGACGTCTGTCGCATCACCCGGCCCGATGCCATACCGGAGGCGCCGGCGCGGCTCGTGGAATTCCTCGACGAGGGCTTCCACGGCACGATGGAATGGCTGGCCGAAACGGCGGAGCGCCGCTCCGATCCGCGAACCCTCTGGAGCAACGTGCGCTCGGTCGTCATGTTCGGAATGAACTACGGCCCGGAGGAAGACCCGCGCGGCATCCTCGACCAGCCGGATCGCGGTGCGATCTCCGTCTATGCCCAGAACCGCGACTATCACGATATCATCAAGGGCCGCCTGAAAGAGGTCGCGACCCGCTTTGCGGCACGTGCCGGCGAAGACGTGAAGGTGTTCGTCGACACGGCACCGGTGATGGAAAAGCCGCTCGCCGAAAAGGCAGGCATCGGCTGGCAAGGCAAACACACCAATCTCGTCAGCCGCGAGTTCGGCTCCTGGCTGTTTCTCGGCAGCCTGTTCACCACGGCGGAACTTGCCTTCGACGCCGCCGAGCGCGACCATTGCGGCTCCTGTCGTGCCTGTGTCAACGCCTGTCCCACCGCTGCCTTCCCCGCCCCCTACCGCATCGACGCGCGGCGCTGCATTTCCTACCTGACAATCGAGCACAAGGGGCCGATCGACCCGACGCTGCGTCCGCTGATCGGCAATCGCATCTATGGCTGCGACGACTGTCTTGCCGCCTGCCCCTGGAACAAGTTCGCGCAGCAGGCGTCGGAGATGAAACTGAAGGCGCGCGATGACCTGAAGGCGCCGTCGCTCGCCTTTCTCCTGACCCTCGACGACCCGACATTTAGGACCTTCTTCTCGGGCTCGCCGGTCAAACGCATCGGGCGTGACCGCTTCGTCAGAAATGTCTTGATCGCAGCGGGCAATTCCGGCGATGACAGCCTGGTCGCAGCCTGCAAGACGTTGACCAGCGATACCTCCCCGATGGTGAGGGCGATGGCGGTGTGGGCTTTGTCACTATTGATCTCGCCCGATGCGCTTGCGGCCCATGAGAGGCAATGCGGTGCGGAGAGCGACGAAGAAGTGTTGTCCGAATGGCAAATGGCGGGAGTAAGCCGATGCATGTCCTGATTCTTGGCGCCGGTTATTCCGGCATGGCGATCGCGCGCGCACTGGCCGACAAGGCCGATAGCGTCACTGGTACGACCCGCAGTGCGGAAAAGGCTGCCAAACTCGCAAAAGCGGGCATCCGCCCGATCGTCTTCGACGGCGATACGGTTTCCGACGAACTGGCAGACGCCTTGCGGCAGGCGACCCATCTGATCCAGTCGATCGCTCCCGGCCGCGACGGCGACCCGATGTTCCGACCCGGCAGCACCGACCTCGCCACGCTTGCCCCTGCCCTTCGCTGGATCGGCTATCTCTCCACCGTCGGCGTCTATGGCGACCATGGCGGTCAGTGGGTGACGGAAGACATGTTGTCCAAACCGGTCTCGGCGCGCTCGGTGGAGCGAGTCGAGGCGGAAGACGCCTGGCTTGCCTTCGGCGCCAAACACGCTGTTCCCGTCGCTGTGCTACGGCTTTCCGGCATTTACGGCCCCGGACGCAACGCCTTCTGCAATCTCGCCAACGGCACGGCCCGCCGGCTGATCAAGCCCGGCCAGGTGTTCAATCGCATTCGTGTGGAAGATATCGGCGCTGCCACATCCTACCTCTCCGAAAGACTTCAGGGTGGGATCTTCAACATCACCGACAACGAGCCGGCACCACCGCAGGATATCGTTGCCGAGGCCGCGCGGCTGATGGGCGTCGAGCCGCCGCCCGAGATGCCGTTCGAAACCGCCGAGCTTTCGCCGATGGCCCGATCCTTCTATGGCGAAAACAAGCGCGTTTCGAATGCACGCCTGCGGGAAACCGGCTTCGAACTCGCCTATCCCGATTATCGCGTCTCGCTTGCGCAAATGTGGCAGACGGACAGCTGGCGCGGCCAATGAACAATTGCTGCGCGAACCAGTCAAAATATTCCGTTCGCAATGGAACATTGTCGATAGCCTGATCGTTAGTAATGGTGATCTCACGGAGGCGCTTAATTGTGACCTTCGTGAGATATTCATTCTATACTCGGCGAATTGAATGCAACCACAGCGGTAGTGACGCATTTTTGACCATCCGGATTCCGGACGATTCGTTCAATTCGAAATTTTTAATGATTTTTTTCGTTAAGCCGATATCTCGGCTCGCGTGCGCGCCGCATTTAGCGCGTTCAACCGCTGATTCCAAAGAACTTCCGGGTTCTATTTAAACTATTTCAAACAATCTTCGTTTTTTTAATTTTCGTCCTTTTTTAATAGATCCTAATAAAACGTAAATGGTTGAAGCACGTTTTCGCCATTTTTCGCCCCAATTAGCGATCTTCGACAGAATTAACCAAGAGCTCCAGCCCAAGAGCTCTAACCGAGGGTCGCCAGTTTGACGCCAGCGAAAATCAAGACTGTTGCTGCGGCAGCGCTGTTCACCGCCGGGATCGGCCTCGGTTCCGTTTCCGACAGCCAGGCAGCAGGCGCCGGCTGCGGCGGTGCTTCCTGGTATGCGCTGACCTCCAAGACGGCTTCCGGCGAACGTATGAACGCCGCCCGCCTCACCGCCGCCCATCGCAGTCTGAAATTCGGCACCAAGGTGCAGGTCACCAACAAGCGCAACGGCAAGAGTGTAATCGTTCGCATCAACGATCGTGGCCCGTTCATCCGTGGCCGTGTGATCGATCTTTCCAAAGCAGCCGCCTCGCAGATCGGCATGATCAGCTCCGGCCACGCCAGCATCTGTTATCGCGTCGTCAATTCCTGATCGTAAAATACTTCCGTCCGGCATCCGATCCGGGCGGTTCTGCTTTGAGAAGTACTGTTCCTCGCCACTTCCCCGCGTTTAATCCCGGCCAGCGTCTTGCTCTTCGATGCCATCGCCGCTACCACGGCGAAAAAGGAGTTGATCGAAGATGCGATTGGGCGGCAGGCTCGCTGGAGCCATTGAGGTTCTTGAGGACATCGAAAAGCGGAAGCGCCCGGTCGCCGACGCACTCAAGGACTGGGGCCTTTCCCATCGCTTCGCCGGCTCCGGCGATCGATCGGCGATCGGCAACATCGTCTATGACGCGCTTCGCATGAAGCTCTCCCACGCCTACCTGATGGACAGCGACAGCGCCGCCGCTCTCGGCCACGCCGTGATGTACCGCCAGTGGGGCTTTTCCCCCGAAGCGCTGGCGGCCGAACTCGATGGCGACAAATTCGCACCCGAGATGCCGTCCGCCGACATGGCGCAGGCCTTCGCGACGCGCCGCCTCGATGATGCCGCGCCCCACATCCAGGGCGACATTCCCGAATGGGTGCAGGCATCCTTCGAGGAAAACTTCTCCGAGGATTGGCTCGACGAAGCCAAGGCGCTCGCCGGGCGTCCGACGCTCGATCTGCGCGCCAACACGCTCAAGTCGACCCGGGACAAGGTGCTGAAGGCGCTGGAGCGCAGCGGCGCTGAAGCCGCAACGATCGCCCGCAACGGTATTCGTATTCCCGCCGGCGAAGGCGCCTCGCGCCTGCCGAACGTCACCGCCGAGCTTTCCTTCCAGAAAGGCTGGTTCGAAGTCCAGGACGAGGGATCGCAGATCGTCGCCGATCTCGCCTTCCCGCAGGAAGGCGAACAGGTGCTCGACTATTGCGCCGGCGGCGGCGGCAAGACGCTCGCCATGTCGGCTGCGATGAACAACAAGGGCCAGGTGCACGCCTACGACACCGACCGCAAGCGCCTGGCGCCGATCATCGAACGGCTGAAGCGCGCTGGAACGCGCAATGTCCAGGTACACGATTCCGCCGACAGCCTGGCGCCGCTTGCCGGCCGTTTCGATCGGGTTCTCGTCGATGCGCCTTGCACCGGCACCGGAACGTGGCGTCGCCGCCCCGACACCAAGTGGCGGCTCAACCAGAAGAACCTCGAAGAGCGGATCTCCCAGCAGGAAGAAGCGCTGGCAAGTGCTGCGCAGTTCGTGCGGCCGGGCGGACACCTGATCTACGTCACCTGCTCGGTGCTTCCCGAGGAGAACGAGGCGCAAGTCTACGGCTTCTGCGAAGACAATCCGGAATTCGAGATCCTGTCGGCCGCCGACATCTGGGCCGGGCTATTCGGTACCGACAAGCCGCAGCCATGGTCCGCCGACATGAAGACGGTGACGCTGACGCCGGCTTCCACCGGCACCGACGGCTTCTTCTTCTGCCTGATGCAGCGCAAGGCCTGAGCGCCTCGCCGGCGGCTTCGACACTGCGCCAAACCGCCGGCATCAGATTGAAAACGTTCTAAACTATACACTTTGACACCAGTTTACTTTTGGTTCATGACAATCAAGCTCCGGCGGGTCGGCGGGGGATTTTCCACGACCCATTGCCGAGCAATGACGCCGTCCCGCGGTGTCCGTTCCGGTCACGCCGGGAGAAGAACAGGAGAGGGTCATGACCAAGAATTTCATCCGCGCCGCGGCGCTGGCGCTCATGACGGCAACGTCGACGCTGGCCCTGCAGCCGGCGCAGGCCGCCACCGATGCGGCCGCCGTTGTAAAGCACTACACCGTCGTCGCGCACGCCAAGTTCGAAGATGCGCTGATCACCGCTGAGGCGCTCGACAAGGCAATCGACGCGCTGATCGCGACCCCCAGCGAAGCAACGCTGAAGGCGGCGCGCGAAGCCTGGCTCAAGGCCCGCCACCCCTACCAGGAAACGGAAGTCTACCGCTTCGGCAACGCCATCGTTGACGAGTGGGAAGGCAAGGTCAACGCCTGGCCGCTGGACGAAGGCCTGATCGACTATGTCGATCCGAGCTACGGCAGCGAGAGCGACGAGAACGGTCTCTTCACCGCCAACGTGATCGCCAACAAGACGATCAAGATCGACGGCAAGGATGTCGACGCCACCAACATCACGCCGGAACTGCTGGCGGGTACCCTACAGGAAGCAGGCGGCATCGAGGCGAACGTCGCCACGGGCTATCACGCCATCGAATTCCTGCTCTGGGGCCAGGACCTGAACGGCACCAAGGCTGGCGCCGGCAACCGCCCCTACACGGATTACGACACCAAGGCCTGCACCGGCGGCAATTGCGATCGGCGTGGCGCCTATTTGAAGGCTGCATCCGAACTGCTCGTTTCGGACCTGAAGGAAATGGTTGCCAACTGGACGCCGGATGGCGCGGCGACCAAGGCCGTCGAAGCCGATCCGAAGGCTGGCCTGACCGCCATCCTGACCGGCATGGGATCGCTCTCCTATGGCGAGCTTGCAGGCGAGCGCATGAAGCTCGGCATCCTGCTGCATGACCCGGAAGAAGAGCACGACTGCTTCTCCGACAACACCCACAACTCGCACCTGCACGACGCGATCGGCATCCAGTCGGCCTATACCGGCGAATATACCCGCGTCGACGGCACCAAGCTGACCGGCGCCTCGCTTTCCGAACTCGTTGCCACCAAGGACGCGGCACTCGACAAGGAAATGACCAAGGATCTCGCCACCACGGTCGAGAAGATGCAGGCGATGGCCAAGCGCGCCGAAACCGTCGAGGCCTACGACCAGATGATCGGCGAAGGCAATGCCGAGGGCAACGCCACCGTCCAGGCCGCGATCGACGGCCTGATCGCCCAGGCCAAGACCGTGCAGCGCGTCATCGCGTCGCTCGACCTCGGCACGATTGAGCTTGAAGGTTCCGACAGCTTGGATAATCCTAACGCTGTTTTCCAATAAGCTGAAAAGGCGGGCCGCGCCGTTACGGACGCGGCCCGATCCTCAATCGATGAACGCATGCATTGCCCGCTCCCTTCTGCAGTCGCTCCTGGCGCTGTTTCTTGTTGCGGCGGCAGTTCAGGCGTCAGACGATACCTCCGCGCTCAAGCACAAGCGCGACGATCTCTCCGAGGCCGACCTTCGCCGCGTCGAGGCGATCACTGTGCCGGTCACGGATTTCTCCAAGGCAGAACGATACGAGGCGATGTCGGCGGGAGCCGGAACGTCGATCGCCCCGAACGATCAGGACAGCTTCACTCAGTTTTCCGCAAACTTGGCTTTCGAGGATGAAGAGGGATTCAAGCTGGGCGATGCGCTGTTCGAAAAGCTCTGGGTGTCCTCGCCCTCGTCAACCCAGGCGTCCGATGGCCTGGGGCCGCTCTACAATGCAAGGTCCTGCCTCAGCTGCCATCCGCGCGATGGGCGTGGCGGCCCGCCCGAAGGCGCCAGCGACGGCACCTCGATGCTCTACCGGCTCGCCCGGGCGCCGCGCAACGACGGCGAACGGCAGATGCTGGCGACCTACGACATGGCCAATTTCCCCGACCCGATTTACGGCGCGCAGTTGCAGGACAGGGCGGTGCCGGGGCTTGCCGCCGAAGGTCAGATGAAGATGACCTACTCCGAGCTGCCGGTCACGCTGGCGGACGGCGAACTGGTCTTCCTGCGCAAGCCGACCTATGCGGTGCGCGATCTCGCCTACGGCGCCCTTGATCCGACAACGACGCTTTCGCCGCGGGTGGCGCCGCAGATGATCGGATTGGGACTGATCGAGGCGATCCATGAGGCGGATATCCTTTCCCGTGCAGACCCTGATGACGCCGACGGCGACGGCATCAGCGGGCGCGCCTCGCTGGTTCGCGATCGCGCGACCGGAGAAATTGCGCTTGGTCGCTTTGGCTGGAAGGCACAGACCCCGACGGTGCGCCAGCAGACGGCGGATGCCTTCGCCGCCGATATCGGCCTTTCGACCCCGGATCTCGACCGCAGTTTTGGCGACTGCACCGAAGGGCAAACGGCCTGCCTCGGCCTGCCGACCGGCGTCCAGGCGCGTCTCGGCGCGGTCGAGGCTCCGGACCCGGTGCTGGGACTGGTCACCTTCTACTCGGCCAATCTGGCCGTTCCGGCGCGGCGCAAGGCGAGCTTTCCAAAAACCCTGCGCGGCAAGGAGATCTTCTACCAGAGCGGCTGCGCTTCCTGCCACACCCCGAAATACGTGACGCGTCGCGACGCTGCCCACAAGGCACAGGCGTTCCAGCTGATCTGGCCCTATTCCGACTTCCTGCTCCATGACATGGGAGACGGCCTTGCCGATGGCCAGACCGTAGGTATCGCCAATGGCCGCGAATGGCGCACGCCGCCGCTCTGGGGCATCGGACTGACGAAGGCGGTGAGCGGCCATACGTTCCTGCTGCACGACGGGCGGGCCCGCAATTTTACCGAAGCCATTCTGTGGCATGGTGGAGAGGGCGAAAAAGCGCGAGACGCCTTTGCCGCGCTTTCCACACGTGACCGCCGTGACCTCCTCGCATTCCTGGAGTCTCTTTGATGTCTCATATGCCTTCGCTTGCCCTCGGCCTTTGCCTGGCCGCTCTGTCCCTGCCGGCCATGGCGCAGGAGGGAAGCGCGCTGTCGCCCCGTGTCGTCAACGAGGCTGCCGTGCCAGCCGTGATGGCTAGGGCGGTCGACGATTTCATTATCCCCGGCTACCGCAACCTGTCGGACAAGACCGCGCTGCTGACGAAGGCGTCGGCCGCCCTTTGCGAGGTCCCGTCGGCGGCATCGCAGGAGAAAGCGCAAGAAGCATTTTCCGACCTGGTACAGGCCTGGTCGACGGTCGAAATCATCCGTTTGGGGCCGGCGCTCGAGCAGAACCGCTTCGAGCGCTTCCTGTTCTACCCCGACCGCAAGAGCACGGGCCTGAAACAGGTGCAGGCCATTCTTGCCAAGGGCGACGAGACGGCGACCGACGTCGCATCGCTCAAGGGCAAGAGCGTCGCGGCGCAAGGACTGGGCGCACTGGAATACGTGCTCTACGGCAATGGCTCCGATGTGCTGGCGAGCAAGGACGGCGATTTCCGTTGCCGCTACGGCGTGGCGATCTCGCAGAACCTCGACGCCATCGCCAACGAGTTCCTGGCGGAGTGGCAAAAGCCTGAGGGCATCCAGGCCGCCTGGAAAAAGCCGGGCCCTGGAAATCCTCAATTTCGCGACAGCAAGGAGGCGGCAACCGAGCTGCTCGGCATTTTCGTGCACGGCGTCGAGATGGTGAAGGACCAGCGGCTGAAGCCGTTCTATGCCGGAACCGTCGACGGCAAGCAGGACAAGGGACATCCGAAGTCGGCGATCTACTGGCGGTCGGAAAACACCATGCCCTCGATCGCCGCCAACTTCCGCGGCCTGCATACCCTGTTCAAGGTGGCCGACATGGAAAGCCTGCTTCCGAACGACAGCCGCTCGGTCGCCGGGTCGGCAGACTTCGTCTTCAAGTCGGTCATCGGCATCTCGCAGACCATCGACGGTCCGATCGGCGAGGCGATCGCCGATGACAAGAGCCGGGCCAAGCTCGATTTTCTCACGCTCAACACCGCCGATCTTCTCGACCGGCTGAACAAGGATTTCGGCGGTGCCATCGGCCTTGGCGCCGGCTTCTCCTTTGCCGACGGCGACTGAGCAGACAGCCCTTAGCCGAGGCTGTTGACAATCCCCCCGTTTGGGCGCAAAGCGCTCCCGTGTCCGCTCTCGCGGCCACGTTTCACCACAAGGATCAACTTGCAATGAACCCCGACAGTCGAAGTCGAGCCTTCATGCTCACGACCGCTCGGTCCTGATTGATCAGGGCTTCGTGGCGGTCGGATGACTCGCCCTATGGAGCCCAAAATGCTGCGCATCTACAAAAGCCAGAACAGCCATCTCGTGCTCGTCGACATGCTCGACGGCCTTGCCTCTCCGACGCCGGTCATCTGGTTCGACCTGCTCAATCCGTCCGTGGAGGAGACCCGGCTGGTCGAAGGCCAACTCGGCATCGAAATCCCGACCCGGGACGAGATGCAGGAAATCGAGCTGTCCGACCGGCTCTACCAGGAAGACGGCGCGCAGTTCATGACCATGACGGCCGTTGCCAAGCTCGACAGCGACTACCCGGTCAAGGTTCCCGTGACCTTCATCGTCAAGGGCGTGACGCTCGTGACCGTACGTCACGCCGACCCGAAGCCGTTCCAGACCTATGCCAACCGGCTGCAGAAGGCCAACGGCCAAGGCTGCGAAACTGGCGAACTGGCGATGCTGGGGCTTCTCGAAGCGATGATCGACCGCACCGCCGACGCACTCGAGCGGGCCGGCAGCGAGGTCGACGGTATTTCGCGTGAAGTGTTCCGCAAGACCAATGCCAGCGCCACCAAGAAGACACGCGACTTGCAGTCGCTGATCGAGCAGATCGGCCAGAAGGGTGACCTTCTGACGATCATTCGCGAAAGCCTGGTCAGCATCGGTCGGCTGGTCGCCTATCACGTGGCGCTCGAAGGCATCGGTCCGCGCAAGGCGGCCAAGGAAAGCCGGCAGCGGATCAAGTTGATCCAGCGCGATGCGACATCGCTCGGCGACCACGCGCTGTTCCTGTCGAACAAGATCAACTTCTTGCTCGACGCGACGCTCGGCCTGATCAATCTGGAGCAGAACCAGATCATCAAGATATTCTCGGTCGCTGCCGTCGTGTTCCTGCCGCCGACACTGGTCGCCTCGATCTACGGCATGAACTTCGAGGTCATGCCCGAGCTGCAGTGGCAGTTCGGATATCCCTATGCCCTGGCGCTGATGGTGCTTTCGGCGATCGTGCCGTTCCTCTACTTCAAGCGGCGGGGCTGGCTCTGACAGAGTCATCTGCTACATCGTAGCGACAAGGATCGGCGGCGGAATTCCGGTGCCGGTCCGATAAGATGGCAGGCGAGGAATGGCCATGCGCGCCACCACGGGTCTGATCGACCGTCGCAATTTCATCAAGATGGCCGGCGCCGCCTGGGTGGCGACGCTCGGCGCTCGCGGCGCCTTTGCGCTCGAGCGCGCCGACGCGGTCTTTGCCTCCGCTTTCATGGCGCCGGACGGAAGCTATGGCGTTGCCACACTGACCGAGGCCGGCGAGATCGTCGAGCGCACGGCGCTTCCGGCACGCGCCCACGGCATGGCCCATTCAGCCGCCAGCAAACGGACGGTGGCGTTTTCCCGCCGCCCCGGCACCTATGCGATGATCCTTGCGACCGACGGCAGCGCCGAGCCGGTGGTCATCGCGGCCGCCGAGGGCCGGCACTTCTATGGCCATGGCTGCTTTTCTGCCGATGGCCGCCTGCTCTACGCCACCGAAAACGACTTTGCCGCCAATCGCGGCATGATCGGCATCTACGACGGCAGCCGACATTTTGCCCGCATCGGCGAGTTCCCGACCTATGGCATCGGCCCGCATGACATGACGCTTTCCGCCGATGGACGGATGCTGGCCATCGCCAATGGCGGCATCGAGACTCATCCGGATTTCGGCCGCACCAAGCTCAATCTCGACCATATGGAACCGAGCCTGACACTGGTCGACACCGAGACCGGCGCGCTGATCCAAAAACACATACTGCCGGGCGAACTCAACCGTCTCTCCACCCGCCACGTCGATATCGGCCCGAAGGGCGAAATCTGGTTTGCCTGCCAATACGAAGGTGCGCGCGACGACCTGCCGCCGCTCGTCGGCCATTTTTCCCATGGCGAAGATCTCGCCTTCGTGTCGCTGCCCGAAAGCACGACCGAGGCCTTGGCCAATTATGTCGGCGCCATAGCCGTCAACCGCCAGGAGGGATTGATCGGCCTCACCTCGCCCAAGGGTGGCGTTGCCGTGACGCTCGATGCCCGCACGGGTGCGGTGTTGAGGCAAGAGCGCGTGACCGACGCCGCCGGTGTCGCGGCGGCCGAGCATGGTTTTGCCGTGTCGTCCTATGACGGCCGCTTCAAGGACCGTCAAAGCCGTGTCGCCTGGGACCAGCATATCGTCCGGCTCGGCCGGGACTGACGGCCCACGTCACGCGGAGAAGCGACCCTCGCCGGCCAGCTTTGCCAAATTGTCCCATCGATAGGCGGTCTGATCGTGGTTCTCACCGCCGAGGCTGACCTGGCCCTGGCCGACGGCGACCGCCCCCAGGCGTTCGTAAAACGCTCGGTTCGGATTGCTGGAAAGCACCCAGGCAAACAGCGACGCGCCGCCCAGCTCCCGGCAGTGGGCCGCGACGCTGCGCACGAGCGCCGAGCCGATGCCGGCCCCTTGAAACTCCTTGAGGATATAAAGCGCATAGAGTTCGCGGTCGAAGCGCGGCGGCATCGAGCGGGCCTTTCCATAATTGGCAAAGCCGATCACCCGGTTCGTGCTCATGTCGACCGCGACCAGGTGGAAAACGTCGACAACGCGCATGCGCCGGGCATGGCGCAACGCCTGTTCCTCGATGCTCATGGCATCGAGGAAGGCATCGGAAATCAGCCCGCGAAACGTCGATCGCCAGGTTTCGACGATGACGGAAGCGATCATCATGATGTCATCAGGACCGGCCGGCCGGATGTCGATGCGTCGGAAGCTTTTCATGGCAGAGATATAGGTGGCGCATGGTCGCTTCGAAACAGCAGCCCCCGCTGGAAAGCGCATCAGGGCACTCTATCTGTCGACGCCATGAACAGACCCCTCGTCTACACAGTCTTCATCGCTGCCGTTCTCGGTCTCGGGCTTCTCATCGGCTACAACAACATCCCCGGCGAATGGTACCAGTCACTGGCAAAGCCGGTCTTCAATCCACCCAACTGGATCTTCGCCCCGGTCTGGTCGGTGCTCTACGTGATGATCGGCATCGTCGGCGCCCGGCTGTTTCTTGACCATCGCCGTACCGCCGCGATGCGATTGTGGCTCGCGCAGATGATCTTCAACTTCCTGTGGTCGCCGCTGTTCTTCGGCCTGCAGGACATCGCGTCGGCACTGATTGTCATCATCGCGCTGCTGATCGCAGTCGCCGGTGTCATCGTCGCAAGCTGGCAAAGAGACCGCGCTTCGGCCTTGCTCTTCCTGCCCTATCTCGCCTGGGTGGCATTCGCGACCGTACTCAACGGCTCGATTTTCCTCATGAATTGAGCTTGTCGCACTGGTGCGGCCGTGCCACTGTCCGTCGATCGATATGGGAGGCAATCGGGCCTGCCGCGACAGCCAGGGCCGTACAGACTGATGGACGACAGCGATCCCCCAGATTTCCGCAGGCGCATAAGGGAAAGCTTCGCACGGCAGGCGGCCATGGAAACGATCGGCGCAGAACTGACGCTGGTCGAGCAGGGTACCGTCGAGATCGAGCTGCCCTTTGACGAAAAGCTGACGCAGCAGCACGGCTTCCTGCATGCGGGCGTGATCTCCGCCGCGCTCGATTCGGCCGGCACCTATGCCGCCTATTCCGTCATCGACCCCGACGCCTCTATCCTGACGATCGAATTCAAGGTCAACCTGCTGTCGCCGGGGCGCGGCGAGCGCTTCCTGTTTCGCGGCGAGGTCACCAAGCCCGGCACGACGATCATCGTCTCCGACGGGCGCGGCTACGCCATCCGCTCGGACGGGCCGGCCAAGCTGATCGCCTCGATGACCGGCACGATGATGGTCATCCGCGGACGCGAGGGTATCGAAGGATGAAGGTCGAAATGAAGGACGTCGCCGGCCGCAAGGTTCTCTATGTCATGGCTGTCGATGCCGAGTACGGTCCTCATCTCAAGGCACGGATCGCGCCGCTGATGACCGGCGTCGGACCGGTCGAGGCCGCAGTCACGCTGACGAAGACGCTGGCAGGCCTTGCCTCCAAAGACACTCTGCCTGATCTCGTCGTCTCGCTCGGTTCGGCGGGTGCGGCCAAGCTTGAACAGACCGAAGTCTATCAGGCGACATCGGTCGGCTACCGCGACATGGACGCCTCGGTGCTCGGTTTCGAGAAAGGCGCGACGCCGTTTCTCGACCTTCCCGCCGTCGTTTCGCTGCCGCTGCGCATTCCTGGGATCAAGGAGGCCCGGCTTTCGACCGGCGCCAACATCGTCTCCGGCACCGCCTATGACGGCATCGACGCCGACATGGTGGAAATGGAGACCTATGCGGTGCTACGCGCCTGCCAGTCTTTCGGCGTGCCGCTCATCGCGCTTCGCGGCATTTCCGACGGTAAGGCGGAACTCAAGCACGTCAACGACTGGACGGAATATCTAGATGTCATCGACGAGAAGCTCGCCGGCGTCATCGACAGGCTTGAGACAGCGATCGGCACGGGCGAAATCCGGCTCTGAAAGCCCGGAATTGTCGGGGTGCAATCTAATCGTTGCGCAGAGGACGGGCTTTGATTAAAGGCTCGCCATGATCAAGCTTGTTTGAAGGCCCGACATGACCCAGACAGCCCATCCCGACACCGTTCTCATCGTCGATTTCGGCAGCCAGGTGACGCAGCTCATCGCCCGGCGCGTGCGCGAATCCGGTGTTTATTGCGAAATCGTGCCGTTCCAGTCGGCGGACGAAGGTTTTCAGCGGCTAAAGCCGAAGGCCGTCATCCTCTCCGGCAGCCCGGCTTCCACCCTCGACATCGGCTCGCCGCGCGCGCCTTCGATGATCTTCGATTCCGGCCTGCCGGTCTTCGGCATCTGTTACGGCCAGCAAACCATGTGCGCCCAGCTGGGCGGCAAGGTCGAGAGCGGCCATCACCGCGAATTCGGCCGCGCCTTCCTCGAAGTCGAGAAGGACTGCGCGCTGTTCGACGGCGTCTGGTCGCTCGGCTCGCGCCACCAGGTCTGGATGTCGCATGGCGACCGCGTCACGGCGATCCCCGAAGGCTTCGAGGTCGTGGCGACATCCGCCAACGCCCCCTTTGCCTTCATTGCCGACGAGAAGCGCAAGTACTACGCCGTGCAGTTCCACCCGGAAGTGGTGCACACGCCCGACGGCGCCAAGCTGATCGCCAACTTCGTGCACAAGATCGCCGGCATCAAGGGCGACTGGTCGATGTCGGCCTACCGCGCCAAGGCCGTGGACGCGATCCGCAAACAGGTCGGCGACAAGAAGGTGATCTGCGCGCTTTCCGGCGGCGTCGACAGCTCGGTCGCAGCGCTCCTGATCCACGAGGCAGTCGGCGACCAGCTGACCTGCATCCTCGTCGACCATGGCCTGATGCGCAAGGACGAGGCGAAGAACGTCGTCGCCATGTTTGAAGAGCACTATAATCTGCACCTGCTGCACGTCGACGCTTCCGACCGCTTCATCGGCGAACTGGAAGGCCAAAGCGATCCGGAAACCAAGCGCAAGATCATCGGCCGCCTGTTCATCGAGGTGTTCGAGGAAGAGGCAAAGAAGCTCGGCGGCGCGGATTTCCTTGCCCAGGGCACGCTTTATCCCGACGTCATCGAAAGCGTTTCCTTCACCGGCGGCCCGTCGGTGACGATCAAGTCGCACCACAATGTCGGCGGCCTGCCGGAACGCATGAACATGCAGCTGGTCGAGCCGCTGCGCGAGCTGTTCAAGGACGAAGTCCGGGTGCTCGGCCGCGAACTCGGCCTGCCCGACAGCTTCATCGGCCGCCACCCGTTCCCCGGACCGGGCCTTGCCATCCGTTGCCCTGGTGGCATCAGCCGCGAGAAGCTCGAGATCCTGCGCGAAGCCGACGCGATCTATCTCGACGAAATCCGCAAGGCCGGCCTCTACGACGCCATCTGGCAGGCGTTTGCCGTGCTGCTGCCGGTCCAGACCGTCGGCGTCATGGGCGACGGCCGCACTTACGAGTTCGTCTGTGCGCTGCGGGCCGTCACCTCGGTCGACGGCATGACCGCCGACTTCTACCACTACGACATGGAATTCCTCGGCCGTGCGGCAACGCGCATCATCAACGAGGTCCGTGGCATCAACCGCGTGGTCTACGACGTCACGTCGAAGCCGCCCGGCACGATCGAGTGGGAATAACGGGCAATCGGCGGCAATAGCGTAGCTTTGGGCGGCGATTTTCTCGCCCGCGCTGCTGCCAGCCGTCTATTCCTCACGTGCGCCGAGCGCCATGATGGCGCTGTCCGGTCGATTAGTCCAACCGCACCCAATCGATGGCTTCGAGCACATACGGCGCGAACAGGAAGTCCCGGATCTGGATGATCCGGCTTTCCGACCAGCCGATCAGGACGAAATGTGCAGGCCGTTCCGTCGAGCCGGTGCTGTCGAACACCAGCATGGCCGGCTGTCCTTCAACCGCGCCGAAGGCGAACCGCCACTTCGTCACTTCGCCATAGCGGGTAAAATAGTGGCCGATCCTGTCGCGTCCTTCGAGTTGCAGCCGGTTTACCAGATCGAGCTTCACGTCATCGGCGAGCATGGCGCGAATTGCGTCGAAATCACCGCTCTGAAAGAGACGGACATAGGCGGTCATCTTCCGCCGGTCCGGCTCTGACATCAGCGGCAGCCTGATATCGTCGGGTGCCTGCGCAAGTTCCCGGAGTGCAACGCGCCCGCGCTGTAGCGCCGATTTGGCGGCGGCGGGCGAGCAGCCCGCGATCCCGGCGATCTCGTCGATCGAATGACCCAGGACATCCTTGAGGATCACCGCGCAGCGCTGAAGTTCAGGCAGCCGCAGAAACGTCTGGAAGCTGAACGCGACGATTTCCGCCTCAGGGATGGGCGCCGCCTCGACGTCTTCGGTGAGCGAGACGACCGTGTTGCGCGACCGCTCGCGCAGGAAATCGAGGCTCGTGTTGTGGGCGATGCGAAACAGCCAGCCCTCGAGACTATCGACCTCGACTCCTTGGGCTCGTGCGTTGAGCGCCTTGACGAGCGTATCCTGCAAGACATCCTCGCCATTGACCGCCGATCCCGTCATGCGCGCGCAGTAGCGATGAAGGCGTGGTCTGAGCGCATTCAGACGGTCCTCGAAATGGTCGGTATTCATGCACCAAGACCTCCGGCGCTTGCCCGCTCCGCCTGGGACTGGGCGCTGATTTCGATCAGTATCTTCGACAGCTTGGCCGGTTGTGACAGGAATGGCGAGTGGCTGGTCTCCAAAGTGTGGGTCGTCGTCTTGCCGCCGATGGCAACGTCTACGGTCGCAATCATGTGATCCTGACCGGCCAACGGAACCGCGCGGTCCTGTGTGGTGCGGATGTAGTGGCGCGGCACGGTGCCAAATCCTTCCGGCGTAATGGCCGATGGAGCCACGGCGCCGGCATTCGATTCGTCGTAGTGAAGATGCAGCGCCGCCTGCGCGAATTCCACCTCCGGCACGTCGCCATAAAACGAAGCCTTGAGAAGCGATCGATAGGCGACGTCTGTCGATCGCGGATTGATCCTTGTCGCACCGATGCCGACGGGGTCGCCCACGAACAACCCGGGCGACAGGGCCGAAGACATGGTTTCGTGTTGCAGCATCGCCAGCAACGGCATGCCGTTCGGCACCATGAACCCGGCGATATAAACGACTGCGAGAAGCTGGTCCGGAACCCTTTCGGCGACCGCCGAAATCGTCATCCCGCCGGCCGAGTGCCCGACCAGGATGACCTTGCCGCCGCCGAGGGCCGCGGCCTCTTTTACCAGCTCGACAACCGCTTCCGTCCGCTCCAGCTGCGTAATGCCGGCGCTGGGTGACGGCTCCGTGGCAAAAGCAATGGGGTCGAACGGACGAAGGCCGAGCGACGGTGGGGCTATGGCATTGACCCCCGCGCCGGGAAGGTCGAGCGTCAGGCCGAAAAGCCATTGGCTTCAAGTATCGGCGTCACCTTGTCCCATGTCGAGCGGTCGTGCCAACCGCCATGGATCAGGACAAAAACTGCTTTGGTCACTGCCATTCCCTCAGTCCCCTTTACTCTGACCTTACGATATTTGCGGCCTGTGCAAGCGGCCAACTGCCAGCGTCGGTTCAAACTTCCCTGTCGTCGAAAAGGAACATTTCAACACCAGAGTCGTCAGGCGCAAAAAGTCGTCGATCCGCCGCAGCGGCCTGACCTTCCGGGCTTGCAAACGCCTTGTTGATCGCCGCAAGGTCGTCGAAATGCAGCGTTCCAATGCGATGAATTTTGGACGTTCCGACTGGCCTTGCGATCGGGCCGTCGCTGACCTCGTATTTCCTGAGCCCAGGGATCTTCTTGGCGAGAGGCACGTGGATCTCGAAATAATGCTGGTCGAACGCCTCGACATTATCAGGTGTTGGGTAAATCACGACCATGCGGGCCATTGCGATTCCTCCGTTGTTTCGGTGTGTGCCAAGCCTCACCGGGTTTCGCCAAACACCGCCGAGCCGATGATCGAATCGAGGCTCGCCAGCTCAAGGATCTCAGGGAAGTAGGCTTTCATGCGCGGGTCGCTGCGCATCGCCTCGACCGCTGCAGGGGTCTCCCACTCGGAGTAGATGACGACGCCGGTGCCGTCATTTGCCGCGATCAACCGGGTCGTCTTCCAGCCTTCAAGCGTGCGGACAACCGTGTCGGTGTTCAGCTTCAGGAGCGCGATCAGCGCATCCTGCTTCCCGGGTTTGACCTTCAGCAGATTGATCAAAATGACTGACTCGTCGGACATGGCATGTCTCCTTTTTGTTTCGAACACATCAAGGACGACCGGAAGGGTGAAAACGGATCGCGACGTTTGAAAATTTTGGGAATTGGTTCTCTGCGGAGCGGGGCCTGCTGACTGAAATAAGCAGTCCAAGCCATCGCCACAACAACGGAAGAGCCGTAGCCTTACCTGACAAAAAACAATAGTGTTGACTAATTAATCAGTATGCACTAATTGTTTTGTCATGATTGAAACCGCACCCATCACCGCCGTCATGCGCGCCCTTGCCGATCCGACCCGGCGTGCCGTGTTCGAGCGCATCGCCAATGCCGACGAGATCACGGTGGTCGAACTGACGCGCGGCAGCGGCGTGACGCAGGGTGCCATTTCGCAGCATCTCAAGTCATTGAAGCAGGCGGGCCTCGTCAGCGAGCGTCCCGAAGGCCGCAACGTCTATTACCGCGCTGAGCCCGAAGGCCTCGAGCCGCTTGTCGACTGGATGAGCCATTACGGCGCCTTCTGGCGCGAACGGTTTGCAAACCTCCGCACTCTCTTGAAGGAGATCGATCCATGAATGAAGTAGTGTTGCAGCCCCACACGCAGGACATCGTGGTAGACGAGGTCTTCCCCCACGCCCCCGAGACGATCTGGAAAACCTTGACGAGCGGCGCCTTGATAAGCCGCTGGATGATGGTTGCGACAGGCTTCGAGCCGGTCGAAGGCAACCGCTTCACCTTCCAGACCACGCCGGCCGGCGAATGGGATGGCGTCATCCACTGCCGGGTGCTGGAGGTGAAACCGAACGAGCGGTTCGTCTACGCCTGGAAAGGCGGGCACGAGGCCAATGCCGGCTATGGCTCGCGTCTTGACACGGTCGTTACATGGACCCTGTCCAGGGTCCACAACGGTACGCGCCTTCGCCTCGTTCATTCCGGCTTCGTGACGCCGAGAAACGACACCGCCTTCAAGAACATGAGCGAAGGTTGGAAGAAGGTTCTGACGCGGATCGGCACCGTGACCGAAGGGCAGGACTGAGACGACACCCAAAGCCTGACGCGGGCGCCGTGCCCGCGTCCTTGACGCGCCCGGTTCGGCAAGCGCCGTAGCGCCATCACGAACACAAGCAAAACAACTGATTGCGATGCCCGACCATCGAGCACGCTCGATGACGTACGCGTTGCCGTCCCCAGAGCCCAAGGAGCAATGACATGAGCAAGCCCTATACCGGTGGATGCGCCTGCGGCGCGATCCGTTACGAGATCTCTGGAGAACCGGTTTTCTCAAACGATTGTCAGTGTCGCGACTGCCAGAGCGAGAGCGGCACCGGACACGGATCGCACCTGACCTTCAGGCGAGACGGCGTGAAGCTCGAAGGCAAGGCGACGCTGTGGGACATGGTCGCCGATAGCGGCAACGTGAAGACCCGGGCCTTTTGTCCCACCTGCGGTTCGCCCGTCTATATGACCTTTGCCGCAATGCCCGAATTCTTCACCGTGCGCGCGGCGAGCCTCGACGATCCGAGTCGCTACAAGCCCCAGGTCGTCACCTATGGATCACGCGGCTACGCTTGGGACCACCTCGACCCGACGCTGCCGAAGTTTGACAAGATGCCGCCGATGTAAAGACCAGGCGAACGGACATCGAAGTTTTCCAGGGCGCGCCGTCGCGCGCCCTACCCCATCCCCATCGCGTAGCAACCGAGCAAATGCGCCATGCCGCGTTCGGTATTGCCGAACAGTAGATCCGCCTTCTGGCGGCTAGTTCGAACAGATCACGCCTGTCATCTTCTCTCCATCGAAACGCCAATCGGCGCACACCGAAAAAACAGGAGAGACCAATGCTTCGTTCCCTCATCACCGGCGCAGCCATAGCCTTCGCCGTCCCGGCACTCGCCGACGTTCAGCCCTATCCGGCGACGTTTACAACGGAAACCATCGCCACCAACGGCACGACCCTGCATGTGCGCGTCGGCGGTTCGGGGGCCGACCGTCGTGCTGCTGCACGGCTACGGCGAGACCGGCGACATGTGGGCGCCGCTTGCTGCCGAGCTTGTCCGCGATCACCGCGTCATCGTGCCCGATCTCAGGGGCATGGGGCTCTCGGACAAGCCGGCGACCGGCTATGACAAGAAGACAGAAGCGCAGGATATCGCCGGCGTGCTCGACGCGTTGAAGGCCGACAAGGTCGACGTGGTGGCACACGATATCGGCAACATGGTCGGTTACGCCTTTGCCGCCCAGTATCCGACACGAACGACAAAGCTGGTGCTGATGGACGCGCCGCTTCCCGGCGTCGGCCCGTGGGAAGAGATCCTGAAGAACCCGCTGCTGTGGCACTTCCGTTTCGGCGGGCCTGACATGGAGCGCTTGGTGGCCGGCCGCGAGCGCATCTACCTCGACCGCTTCTGGAACGAATTCTCCGCCGATCCGAAGAAGTGGAACGAGGCCTCGCGCGAACACTA
Source organism: Ensifer canadensis (assembly GCF_017488845.2). Taxonomy (NCBI): domain Bacteria; kingdom Pseudomonadati; phylum Pseudomonadota; class Alphaproteobacteria; order Hyphomicrobiales; family Rhizobiaceae; genus Ensifer; species Ensifer canadensis. The sequence continues at coordinate 3,974,227 of NZ_CP083370.1, read as the reverse complement.
CGCCAAGCTCTATGCCCAGCCGGGCGCGATGCGGGCGGGCTTCGCCCAGTTCGCCGCCTTCGATCAGGACGCGATCGACAACCAGGCCTTCCTGAAACAGGGCAAGCTCGGCATGCCTGTCCTGGCCGTCGGCGGCGAAAAATCCTTCGGCCCGACAATGGCCGTCGTAACCCGCTTTGCCGCCAACAATGTCACCGAGGTGGTCATTCCCGCTTCCGGCCATTGGTTGATGGAGGAACAGCCCGAAGCGACGGTGAAGGCGATCCGCAGCTTTCTCGACGCGGAATGATCGAGGGTGCCTACGAAGCGGCCATTGACCAGAGCCGGCGCAAGCACTTTGCGCCGGCTCTTTTCGCATCATGGCCAGCGCGCAGCGCGATAGCTCTCAAGCTCCGGCTGGGCGTCAGGTCGGCGGAATGAAAGGCTGGCTGATCGCCTGGAATACGGCCAACGCCTCCAGCATTTCCCCGTGTGCCCGTAGCGCCGGATAGTTGGAGATCGCGATCAGCTCGGGATGGACCTCGCACAGGAAACGCAGCACCACTGCCACGGCGATATCGGCATGGCCAATGCGCTCCCCGAACCAGAACTCCGAGGTACCCTCCGACCGGCCGGCCTCCAATACGCCGAGCGCCGCCTCCATCTGGTGACGGCAGCGATCGACCCAGAGGGCCGAGACTTCGCCGTGCAGACGCTTCTCGTAGAACAGGCTGACGGCCTTGTCGCCGAGCCCGGTTGCAAGCGCCGCAACCTTAAGCGCCCGATGTCGGGCGGGTTCGAACCTTGGAAACATTGCGCGTTCATCGGAAACAAGGCCGTCGAGATAATCGAGAATGATGTGGCTATCGATCAACGCGGTACCGTCGTCCAGCGCCAGGGTCGGGACGCGCGTCAGCGGATTGTAGGCACGAAGCCTGTCGGCATCGCCGAAGGAGGACCAGGGGCGGTGCTCGAATTCCATGCCGTATAGCGTGAGCGCGATGCCGACGCGGCGGACGAAGGGAGAATCATATTGGCCGATCAGGATCATCTGCAGGGTCCCGTCTGGTGAGAGCGCAGCCAGAAGACAACGGATGCGCGGCAAAAGCAAAGCCTTGCTCCGCCCCCATCAACGCCCGCGCTCCCCGTTTCTAGCCACTTGCAGAGCCTATCGGGAATGCCGATAAGCCTTCGACACGAGACAAAAGGGGGAGACCATGGACATCTCGGAAATCATCATCGCCGGCGACACCGCAGGCATCGAATGGCGCCTTCCGGTCTTCCGCTTCAAGGGCAGGAGCCCCGACGCACCGAAGACCTATATTCAAGCGGCACTGCACGCCAACGAACTGCCCGGCACCGCGCTGGCGCATTTCCTCCTGCAGAAGCTCGCTGACGCGGAGAAGAACGCCGCCATTCTCGGCGACATCACCGTCGTGCCGCAGGCAAACCCCATCGGCACCGCGCAATCGCATTTCGGCGAACTGCAGGGCCGGTTCGATCTCGGCTCGCGCACCAATTTCAACCGCGATTTTCCGCTGATCGCACTCGGCGAGCGCGACAGCCTTCTCGAGGATCTTGATCGTTACTCGGCCACGGATCGGCTGAAGCGGCAATTGCTGCATATGGCGCTCGGCGCCGACTTGATGCTCGACCTGCATTGCGACGACGAAGCGCTGCAATATGCCTATATCGACGACGCCTTCTGGCCGGAGGCGGCCGACCTTGCCGCAGCTCTCGACATGGAGGCGGTGCTTCTTTCGGATGGCGAAAGCTCCGCCTTCGAAGAGGCCGTCGCCTACGCCTGGAAGTATGAGGCAGCCGGTCAGATGAAGACGAGCCTTCCGGGGCGGCTCTCCGTCACGGTCGAGCTTCGCGGCACACGCGACGTCTATCCTGACATGGCACGCAAGGATGCCGAAGGCGTGCTGCGCTTCCTCGCCCAGCGCGGCGTGGTCGCCGGCGACAGGGCAGCACTTCCAGCATTCGGCGGCATCGTCGCGCCGCTCGACAACATCGAGCTGATCCGCGCTCCGGAATCCGGCGCCATCCTCTTCCACCGCGATATCGGCGAGAGGGTGAAGGCCGCCGATCTGCTCGTGACGATCCTTAGCCGTCCCGGCCGGCCAGACGGCGCCATCGAAGTCCGCGCACCGCAGGACGGGCTGATTGTTACCCGGGTATCGACAAGGCTTGCCCGTCGCCGCGCGGACCTGATGAAAATCGCCTGCGCAACCGCGTCAAGCGCCGCACGCAAGCCCGGCCCGCTGGAAGCCTGAAGCCAAGCCAAAGCTGTGGCTTTGTCCGGAACGTCCTGAGAACGTTCCGGACATCACCGCGACATCGTCGCGGTCATCTTCGGACTGTCGAGAAGGATGGTCGAGCGCAGAGTCTTGATCTCGCCGATCTGCTCGAACTCGGTCCACAATAGCCGTTTGTAGTCGGCGACATCACGTACGGCGATCTTCAGCAGAAAGTCGAAATCACCGGCAACCGTATGGCACTCCACCACCTCGGGCATGCGCGACACCAGTTCGATGAAACGCTGCCCGACCTTGCTTGCGGTCCGCTCCAGCGTCACTTCGAGAAAGGCCTGGAAGCCGACCCCCGCCGCCTTCGGATCGACCACGACCGTTTGCCGGATAACACCTTCCGAGTAGAGCCGCGCCAACCGGCGCGACAGCGGTGCCGGCGAAAGCCCGACCCGCGCCGCAAGCTCGTTGTTGCTGCGCAACGCGTCCTCGACAAGCAATCGGATAATCCGCCGGTCGATCGCATCGAGTTTGGACGCTCCGCGCTCCGTCATAGCCAGCCCTTCCCGCTCTCTTCAGCGTTTGCGCAAATCAGCAAAAGAAATGCATCGATTTACGCAATTCGATCTATGCGAATATTGTCTCCGTGGCAAATCCGGCATCGATTTTGCGCTGTCTCTGATTTAAAGAAGAAGCCTGTCGAGAGCCGGAGGACGGTTCTCGGCGCGACCTTTCTCGATCGCCCATCGCTACTCTGTCACTGCCAAGGGGGAATTCCGGCATGTTCGACGCTCTGACCCGCCAACCCGACGATCCGTTGCTGGCCCTGATCGGGCTCTATCGCAAGGACGAGCGCCCTGGAAAGGTCGATCTCGGCGTCGGAGTCTACCGCGACGAAACCGGCCACACGCCGATCTTCCGCGCGGTCAAGGAAGCGGAAAAGCGGCTGCTCGCAACGCAGGACAGCAAGGCCTATGTCGGCCCCGAGGGCGACCTCATTTTCGTCGATCACCTCTGGACGCTGGTCGGTGGCGACACGATCAACCGAAGCCATTTGGCCGGCGTGCAGACGCCGGGCGGCTCCGGCGCGCTAAGGCTTGCGGCCGACCTCATCCGCCAGATGGGCGGCAAGCGCATCTGGATCGGCCTGCCGAGCTGGCCGAACCATGCCAGCATCTTCAAGGCCGCGGGCCTTGAGACGGCCGGCTATCCATTCTTCGACGTCCCGTCCCAGACCGTGCTCTTCGACACGATGATGAGCGCGCTCCAAGGTGCTTCGGCCGGCGACGCCGTGCTGCTGCATGCCGGCTGCCACAACCCGACGGGCGGCGTGATCACCGATACGCAATGGCTGGAGATCGCGGCCGTCGTCGCCGAGCGCGGCCTGCTGCCGTTGATCGACCTTGCCTATCAGGGCTTCGGCCGCGGATTGGACGAGGACGTAACGGGCCTTCGCCATCTCATCGGCATCGTCCCGGAAACCCTGATCGCCGTCTCCTGCTCGAAATCGTTCGGGCTCTACCGCGAGCGCACCGGCGCCATCTTTGCCGTGACCGCCTCGTCCTCGTCGGCCGACACGGTCCGCTCCAACCTCGCCGGCCTGGCGCGCACCAGCTACTCGATACCGCCGGATCACGGCGCCGCCATCGTGCGCACCATCCTGTGCGATGCCGACCTGGCGCGCGACTGGAGAGAAGAACTTGAAACCATGCGCCAGCGTATATCAGGCATTCGCCGATCGCTTGCCGAAGGCCTGCGCGACCGCTGGCAGGCGCTTGGCGCCGTCGCCGACCAGGAAGGCATGTTCTCGCTGCTGCCGCTTTCGGAAGCGGATGTGATGCGGCTCAGGAACGAACACGGCATCTACATGCCGGGTTCCGGCCGCATCAACATTGCCGGACTGAAGACGGCCGAAGTCGATGACGTCATCGGCAAGTTCAAGAACCTCTAAGGACTGAAAAGACGATGAACGCCGAGCCAATGATCAATACCCAGGACGTGCCCGCCGAGCGCCACCACCTCTTTGAGGATGCGTTGGCGATCCTGACGGGCACGCTGATCATGTCGCTCGGCGTCATCATCTACAGCAAGGCGATGCTGCTGACGGGCAGCACCTCCGGTCTGGCCCTTCTTTTGCAATACGCGACCGGCGCGCAATTCTGGCTGGTGTTCTCGCTCATCAATCTGCCGTTCTATGTCCTGGCGATCAAACGGCTCGGCTGGATGTTTGCGCTGCGCACCTTTCTTGCGGTCACGTTGGTGGCGCTGTTTTCGAAGTTGACGGCAGGATGGGTGGAATTCGCCAAGCTCGACCCGATCTACGCGACCATTGTCGGCGGCGGATTGATGGGCACCGGCCTGCTGATCCTCTTTCGCCACCGCACCGGGCTCGGCGGCATCAACATTCTGGCGATCTATCTGCAGGAGAAGTACGGCATCCGCGCCGGCTATTTCCAGCTTGCCGTCGATCTTACGATCCTTGCCGCCGCCTTCTTCGTGCTGCCGCCGGCCAACCTGGTTCTGTCCGTAGTTGGCGCCGCCGTCGTCAACATGACGCTTGCCATCAACCACAAGCCGGGCCGCTACGTCGGCGTAACCTGAGACACCGGCAAGGTCTTCCCTCTCCCTGAGAGGGAGGCTATCACTCCCAGCACGAATTTGCCGCAAGGCAGGAAAGGCATGGGAATGACGGTCACGATCTACGGCATCAAGAATTGCGACACGATGAAAAAGGCGCGCACCTGGCTCGACGGCCAGGGCATCGCCTATCGCTTCCACGACTACAAGGTCGAGGGCATCGACCGAGCCCATCTCGATCGCTGGTGCAAGGAGGCAGGCTGGGAAATCGTGCTCAACCGCGCCGGCACCACCTTCCGCAACCTGCCCGATGCCGAAAAGCAGAACCTCGATACCGACAAGGCAATCGCGCTGATGCTGGCACAGCCCTCGATGATCAAGCGTCCGGTGATCGAGGCCAACGGCAACCTGTTGATCAGCTTCAAGCCGGACCTCTACGAGGCCCTGTTTCACAAGACCAACGCCTGACGCCGGGAGAGGCACGATGTCCAAGACCACCCGCGCAACTCAGGCGCTTGCCAAGGCCGGCGTTGTCTTCACCGTCCACACCTACGACTACGACCCGAACGCCGAGCGCGTCGGGCTGCAGGCGGCAGAAGCACTCGGCGAGGATCCGAGCCGGGTGCTGAAGACGCTGATGGCCGAGGTCGACGGCAAGCCAGTCTGCTGCGTGGTGCCATCCGATCGCGAAGTCAGCATGAAGAAACTGGCCGCGGCCTTCGGCGGCAAGTCGGCAGCGATGATGAAGCCTGCTGATGCCGAGCGCCTGACCGGATATCATGTCGGCGGCATCAGCCCGTTCGGGCAGAAGAAGCTGGTGCCGACCGCGATCGAAGAAGCGGCGCTTTCCGAAGCACAGGTCTACATCAATGGCGGCCAGCGCGGGCTTCAGGTGCGGCTGGCACCTGGCGACGCACGAACGGCACTCAAGGCCGTGGCGGCACCGCTGATCGCCTGACGCCGACATGAACACTCCAGGATGTCCTTGGGCATTCCAGGCGTGTTCTGAGATCGAGAGCGCTTCCGGTTTAGACAGAGCCGCAGAAACGCTCTATCTCCCTGTTTTGACACATTTCCTGACGGAAAACCGCTTCGCACTTTTCCTGGAAATGCTCTAGCGAAGCCTTGCGAGCAGACTAGCCAGTTGCTGCGCTTCGTCCGTACCCAGTTTTGTGCCGACATGGGCCTCGATCGAACCGGAATAGACCTCCCACATGCGCTCGCGTGTCGCACGCCCTTTGTCAGTCACGACCACCCAGCGCCCGCGCCCGTCGGCGTCGAAAGCCTCGCGCCGAACCAGCCCTTCCCGTTCAAGCCGGTCGATCAAACGCGAGAGATTGTATTGGGCAAGCAAGGTGCGGGACTCGATCTCGAAGGGACGCAGCTTGCCGTCCTCCGCCTGCACCAGTTCCCAGAGCACATCATACCAGCCGAGCGGCGGCAGACCGGCCCTCTTGAAATCCGCCTCGATCGCCGAAAGCACGCGCCGTTGCGCGCGCATGAGGCCGATCCAGGCCTGTGTGGCAGCCGGCGTCGGCCGCAGTTCTCCATTCTTCGAAATATCGCTCATAGATGCAATTACATTGATCTTGAAAGTGTTGGCAAGCACACATACATGCAGATGCATCTACATTGATCAACCCAGGAGACCACCCATGAGCAGTGCCCTTACCCTGATCAGCCATCATCTCTGCCCCTATGTGCAGCGCGCTGCGATCGCGCTTGCCGAAAAGGGTGTCGCCTTCGATCGCGCGAGCATCGATCTGGCCGCCAAGCCAGACTGGTTCCTGAAAATCTCGCCGCTCGGCAAGGTGCCGTTGCTGCAGATCCCGCAGACGACCGGCGAGGCCGTCCTGTTCGAAAGTTCGGTGATCTGCGAATACCTCGAGGAGACACAGGCTGGCGTCCGGCTTCACCCGACGGACCCTCTGGAACGGGCACGCCACCGCGGCTGGATGGAATACGGCTCGTCGATCCTCTCGGACCTCTGGGGCTTCGAGACCACCGGGGCTGCCGACGCTTTCGAGCAGAAGCGCCAGGTGATCGCCGCGAAGTTTGCGACGATCGAAACCGTTCTGGGCGACGGGCCCTATTTCGCCGGAACGGATTTCTCCCTGGTGGATGCAGTCTTTGCGCCGATCTTCCGCTATTTCGACCTGTTCGACACGTTGGTCGACCACAAGATCTTCAGCGGCCTTGCCCGTGTTTCCGCCTGGCGGCAGGCCCTGGCGGAACGCTCGAGCGTCAAGGCTGCCGTGGCATCGGACTATGGCGAGCGTCTGATGATCTTCTTGAAGCAGCACGACGCCTATCTGCTGCGTGCGCAATAGAGCGGCCCCACGGCCCTTCTTTTTCGGCGCGCGCCATCCTATGACAGATGCGAACAACGGGAGGAGCAAGCGCGCCATGCCTGATATGACGTCGACCCTGACGATATTGCAGCCCTATCCCGGCATCTTCGCCTATTACGACGGGCGGATTGCCGGGACCCGGCTCCATTCCGAGGGACCAAACTGGCTGGACGATGGCGCCTATGCGTTGGGCGTCGCGTCCTACGCAATCGTCGATGGCGGTGAGGCGCTCGTCTACGACACCCACATCTCCATCCCCCACGCCGAAGCCATTCGCGTCCATCTCGAAGGCCTTGGCGTCACCTCGATCCGGGTCGTGCTCAGCCACTGGCACAAGGACCACGTAGCCGGAAACGCCGCCTTTGCCGATTGCGAGATCATCGCTTTGTCGCTGACGGCGGAACGGCTTGCCGAAAACCGCGAGAAGATCGAAATCGCAACGCCGCCGATCCATCCCCTCGTCATGCCCAACCGCCTGTTTGAGCACGGGCTTGATCTCAAGGTGGGGCAACGAAAGGTGGAACTGCATCATTTCGCCATTCACAGCGCCGACGGCAATGTCCTCTGGCTGCCCGAGGAAAAGCTGCTGCTGGCCGGCGACACGGTCGAAGACTGCGCCACCTTTATCGCCGAAGCCGAGCAGGTCGCAACGCATATCGCCGAATTGAAGCGCCTGCGGGAATGGCCGATCGCCCGCATCCTGCCAAGCCACGGCGATCGCGATCGTATTGCTGCGGGCGGCTATGACGCGGCGCTGATCGATGCGAACCGAAGCTATCTCGAACGTTTGGTGCGCGCGGCCGCGGACGGAACTCCCATCGGGCCTCTCAAGGATTTTGCTGCCGATGAGATCGCCGCCGGTTCGATCCTCTACTTCGCGCCCTATGAAGAGGTGCACGACAGCAATGTCGCCAGAATGCGCGCTGCAGCCAAGAGCATCTGACGTTTGCAACCGCCAGCCTTCATTTTCGCCGCAAAGCGCACTAAGTCTTGTTCGTCCGATTTCATAATGACAGGCAAATCATGACCTATCCCGCCAACACCCCCACCCCGATCGACCCGGTAAAACTCGACAAGCTCGCGGAAGTCGCCATCAAGGTCGGCCTGCAGCTGCAAAAGGGCCAGGACCTGGTAATGACGGCGCCGATCGCCGCCATGCCGCTTGTGCGCGATATCGCCAAGCACGCCTACAAGGCCGGCGCCGGTCTGGTGACGACGTTCTATTCCGACGAGGAAACGACACTTGCGCGCTACGCCTACGCGCCTGACGAAAGCTTCGACCGGGCAAGCGACTGGCTTTACGAAGGCATGGCCAAGGCATTCGGCGGCGGCGCTGCCCGCCTAGCCATCTCCGGCGACAACCCGATGATGCTGTCGGCCCAGGACCCGAGCAAAGTGGCGCGCGCCAACAAGGCCAATTCCATCGCCTACAAGCCGGCGCTCGAAAAAATCACGAATTTCGACATCAACTGGAACATCGTCTCCTATCCGAACCCTGCCTGGGCGCAGCTGGTGTTCCCGAACGATCCCGAGCCGATCGCGGTGGAAAAGCTGGCCAACGCCATTTTCGCCGCGTCGCGCGTCGATCTCGACGATCCGGTTGCGGCCTGGAAGGCGCACAATGCCAACCTGGCGCGACGCTCCGCCTGGCTGAACGGCGAACGCTTCGCCTCGCTGCATTTCACCGGCCCCGGCACCGATCTCGTCGTCGGGCTGGCCGATGGCCATCTGTGGTGTGGCGGCGCGTCGGAAGCGAAAAACGGCATCATCTGCAATCCCAATATCCCGACCGAAGAGGTCTTCACGACACCGCACGCGCTGCGCGTCGAGGGATACGTCTCCAGCACCAAGCCGCTGTCGCATCAGGGTACGCTGATCGACAACATTCAGGTCCGGTTCGAAGGCGGACGCATCGTCGAGGCGAAGGCTTCGCGCGGCGAGGAGGTGCTGAACAAGGTGCTCGACACCGACGAGGGCGCGCGCAGGCTCGGTGAAGTGGCCCTCGTGCCGCATTCCTCGCCGATTTCGGCAAGCGGCATCCTGTTCTACAACACCCTGTTCGACGAAAATGCCTCGTGCCACATCGCGCTTGGCCAGTGCTACTCGGGCTGCTTCGTCGACGACACCAGCCTGACGCCGGAACAGATCCGCGCCCAGGGCGGCAATTCGAGCCTGATCCACATCGACTGGATGATCGGCTCCGGCCAGGTGGATATCGACGGCGTGCGCGCCGACGGCAGTCGCGTGCCGGTCATGCGGCAGGGCGAGTGGGCTTGACGCAGTTCGGTGTCATCGGCGGCGGCGGCTGGCTGGGCAAGGCCCTGTTGCTGCCCGCCCTTGCCGATGGCGTCATCGCCGGGGAGGCGTTGACCGTCTCCTCGCGCAGCGGCACCGTCCCGGGCTTCGAGCCCTGGCCGGCTGTCCGCCAGACGAAAGATAACGCCGCGCTCGCCGCTGACGCGGATGTGGTGATGCTGTCCGTACGCCCACAGGATCTCGACGCCATCGCGCTCGATCTCTCGGGCAAGCTCGTCATTTCGGTGATGGCGATGGTTTCGCTTGCCGACCTTGCCGCCCGCTTCGAGGCTCGTCGCATCATCAGGGCGATGCCGAATACTGCCGCCGAAAAGCGGCTCTCCTTCACACCGTGGCTTGCAAGCCCTGACACCACCGAGGCGGATTGCGCCTTCGCCGAGCGGCTCTTTGAAGCATCCGGCAAGGTGCAAAGGATCGCGACGGAAACCGAGCTCGACTACTTCACCGCCTTGACCGGCTCCGGCCCTGCCTTTCTTGCCGTCTTTGCCGATGCGATGATTTCCGATGCCGTGACGAAAGGCATCGAGAGAGGCATCGCCGAGCGCGCCGTGCGCCAGCTTTTCCTCGGCGGCAGCACCTTGCTGGCAGGCAGCAAGCAGACGCCTGACGAAATCGTGCAAACCTTCCTCGATTACGCTGGCACGACCGCGGCCGGGCTCGAGGCCATGGCTGCCGCCGATATCCACACGCCGATCGCTCGGGGGTTAACGGCCGCCGCTGCGAAAGCGGCGGCCGGCACCCGCGACTGCGACCTCGGGTAGGTTTTTGCCGGGGCGCCTGCCTTGTCCAACCTCAGCGCTTGCCTGGATTGGTGAGCGAAGGGGGCACCTTGTTCTTCACGCACGGGCCGGGCGAACGCGAGGCGCCAGTTGCGCCCGCTGGCTCAGCCAGACGCTGATTAGCACGACGAGAATGCCCAGCGCCTGGACCGGTGTCAGACGTTCATCAAGCACACCCCAGCCGAGCAGGATCGCGACGACAGGACTTAGGAAGCCGAGCGGCGCTACGGCCGAGGGCTCGAGGCGCGACAGCCCCCGGAACCAGAGCAGATAGGTGAAGGCGGCGCCGATCAGGCCGAGATAGGCGAGGCCCGCGTAGTTCGCCATCGTCAGGGTCGGCAGGGCCGGCTCAAAGAAGAGAGCGACCGGCACCAGCAGCACTCCGCCGGCGGCAAGCTGCCAGGCGGTGAAGGTCAAGGGCGGCACGGGCGGCGCCCAGTGGCGGCTCAGAACCGTGCCGAAGGCCATCGACACGGCACCGGCAAGACCGGCAACGACGCCGAGTGGATCGAGCGTTGCGCCCGGTGTCAGCACAAGCAGGCCGACGCCGACGATGCCAGCAAGGCCGGCGATGATGCTCAGCGCGCGGATCGGCGAGCCGAGAAAGACGCGCGACAACAGGATGACGATCAGCGGCTGGATCGCGCCGACCGTGGCGGCGACGCCGCCGGGCAACCGGTAGGCAGACACGAACAGCATCGCCCAGAAGAACGAGAAATTGAGGGCGCCGAGCAGGAACGTGCGCGGCCACCAGATGCCTGAAGGCAGCTGGCGGACGATCAGCAGGAGCAAGAGCCCCGCCGGCAAGGCGCGCAACATGGCGACCGTCAAGGGATAGCCCGGCGGCAGCAGTTCGGTCGTGACCAGATAGGTGCTGCCCCAGATGGCAGGCGCCAGGGCGGTCAGGGCGAGGTCGGCGTTGCGGCTGGCGATCATGTCTCTACCTCAAGTATCTCTAGATCAAGATATCTCCGTTATAACCGATATTATCTTGACGTCAAGATATCTTCGCCTTAGGCATTTCGGAAGAACGGTGGAGGCTCAGATGGATCACGTCGATAGAATTCTGGCGCAGTGGCAACGCGAACGACCAGACCTGGACGTTTCGGCCATGGGCCTTCTCGGCCGCTTCACGCGGCTGCGTAACCATATCGGACGCGAGATCGAAAAGACCTTCGCCGAGCGCGGATTGACGTCGGCGAGCTTCGACGTGCTTGCGGCGCTCAGGCGCTCCGGATCACCCTTTCAGCTCTCACCCGGCGAACTGCTGGCGACCACCATGGTCAGTTCCGGCACGATGACCAACCGCATCGACCAGCTGGAAAAGCAGGGTCTCGTCCAGCGCCTCGACAATCCGGACGACCGCCGCGGCGTGATCATAGCGCTGACGGCGGAAGGCTTGGAACGCGTCGACGAGGCTGCGACGGCCCATGTCGCCAACCAGCACCGGGTCGTTGCAAGCCTTGCACCGGACGAGCGCGAAGCGCTGGATGCGGTGCTGCGGAAACTGCTTGCAACCTATGAATAGGGCTGACGATCAGATGCGTCCGGCGAGCTGCCGCACGCGGGCAAGGTGACGCTTACGTTTCTCATCCGTGGCCCGATCCATGTCGTGCAGGCTGACCATGCGGAAATCGAGGCCCTTGGCGCAGAAGGCGGCAATACCGCGCTTCAGCAGCCGCCGCACGGGGTTGCCCATATAAAGATGCACCACCCACCAGGGCGATCCCGTCGTCGTCAGCGCCCAGAAGAGCTTGATGTTCTTCAGCCGCGGGATGATGCGGCCGCCGGCCGGATCGTTGTCGAAGGCAACGCCCGGCACGAAGACCCGATCGAAGAAGCCCTTGAGGATCGCCGGAAAATTGAACCACCATTGCGGAAAAACCAGGACGATCCCGTCCGCTGCCTGCAGCCGCGCGATCAACCCGGCCGTTAAGCTGGCATCGTAGTTGTCGGTGAAATAGCTGCCGCGCTCTACCTTGCTCAACCTCGGATCGAAATCCTCGCGATAGAGATCGAGCAGATCGACGGTATGGCCACCGGCAACAAGCGCCCGTTGCGCTTCGCGGGCGACGCTGGCGGCAAAGCTGTCTTCCAGCGGATGGGCGAGCACGAGCAGAATATGCATCCATTGTTCCTACTGCATAAGACCTGGGATCGAGATCGATCGACGGAGAAAATGATCCAAAGAATCAATCTATTGCAATGACGATCTTTTGAGCCGTAGCGCGACCCGCCCGCGACGAACGCATGTCACCGGAAAATCGGCCGATTCCAAATGCGTTTGCCAAACTCGCCCTTGCTCAGAGACCGGAGGAGTAGGCGGGCCGGGAGCGCGCTTCCAAGGCCAGTTCCTCGAACACGGATGGCGACCGGCGCGACGCCCAGGCGGAAATCAGTTGCGCAGCGTTATCTTCAACGGCTTGCCCTGAATGAAGCTGGAGATCGTAGCGCTGCCCCTCGTGAATGCGATGGAAATCGTCTGTAGCGCTGCCGATCGGCCGGTCCGCGCGCAGCGTTTCCCGTCGGACAAGTTCCTGAAGCTCACAGTGGAGCGCGACGAAGAAGACATCGAAGGACTGCAGCATCATCGCCAGCTCAGACGCCCAACCGGGCTCCTCGAGAATGTGTTCCAGCAGGAGATTGTTGCCGGCCGAGGCATAGGCGACCAGGGAGCGGTGGAACCCTTCGAAGAAACGGGCACGGTATTCCTGCCACCTGAAGTCGCCGCGCCGGAATCTTTCCGTCGGCAACGTTCCCGAATCACGAATATGGTCAATCGAGACGTGCCAGAATGGCTCGCCGATTTGTGCCTGGACCGCGCGCGCCAGAGTGGATTTTCCACTGCTGGAAGCGCCGTGAATGAAGATAATCTTGGCTCGTTCGACCATATCTGACTTCCATTCCGCAGAGTGCTGTGAGCGCGGCGTTATGCTGCCTCCGTGACAGGGAAATGAAAAGCAGGCGTCATTGATGCAGGCCGCACAGTCAACCCGTCCTCGTTGGAAAGATGAGGGCTCCCGTGATCGCAAACCTTGCCTAGAACAGGCTGCCTTGCTTCGACGGGTCGCCACCGGAACCACCGGTTTTCGGCTGCTTCTTCCTGGCGGCCGCCTGGGCTGTCGGCTCCCCACCCTCACCCGCAATCGCCGAAACGCTGCCGTCGGCAAATTCCAGCGACAGCGCCATGCCGGGCGCAACGGCCGCGGCCTGGCGAACCGGGCCGCCCTCGCCGTCGCGCACCAGCGCAAAACCGCGCTGCAGGACATTGCGATAGGACAGCGATTGCAGGATGCGGTCCTGTGCGGCGATGACACCCGTCAACCGGCGAATGTCCGTGCGGATTGCCGCGTCGGACCGCGCAACCAGCCCAGCCACGCGATCCGTCGAGCGGTGGATCTGGGCCAGCAGGCGCGACGGCAGCGCGCGCAGCGACGCATCCGCCGCCGAGACACGCGACTGTCCGCGATGGACCTGACGCTCGACGACGCGCTCGGCGCGGTTCATCGCATCGTTTAGCCGTTGCCGACGATCGCCGAGCCGCGCCTTGACCAGATCCGGCCGCAGCTCCGCCGAAGCGCGCTCGAACATCCGGCGCTTGTTCGTTGTGTTCATCATCAGACCACGCCCGAGGCCGAGGGCAGCCTCGTCGAAGCGTCGACGCGGCAGCGCCAACAACTGATCGAGCGACGGCAGCGCCCGGGCAAGCGACCGCACCACTTGGCGACGGTTTTCCATCTGCCTGACCATGCCGGCCTTCAGCCGCGCCGAAAGGCCGGATACTTCCGCTTCCAGATCGGCCTTGACCGGCACGGCCATTTCCGCCGCCCCGGTCGGGGTCGGTGCGCGTTGGTCGGCAGCATAGTCGATCAACGTCCAGTCGGTCTCGTGACCGACGGCCGAGATCAGCGGGATGACGGACGCTGCCGCCGCGCGCACGACCGCCTCGTCGTTGAAACCCCAGAGATCTTCCAGGCTGCCGCCACCGCGCGCGACGATCAGGACGTCGGGGCGGGTGATCGGCCCGCCGGCTTCGCATTCGTTGAAGCCACGGATGGCCGCCGCCACCTCGTCTCCCGAGCCTTCGCCCTGGACCCTAACCGACCAGACGACGACATGGACGGGGAACCGGTCGGCGATGCGGTGGAGGATATCGCGAATGACGGCCCCGGTCGGCGAAGTGACCACGCCGATCACCTTTGGCATAAAAGGCAGCGGCCGCTTGCGCGTCGCGTCGAACAGGCCTTCGGCGCCAAGCTTGCGCTTGCGCTCTTCCAAAAGCGCCATCAACGCGCCGGCACCGGCCGGCTCCAGCGTCTCGATGACGATCTGGTATTTCGACGAACCGGGGAAGGTCGTGACCTTGCCGGTGGCGATCACTTCCATGCCCTCTTCCGGGCGGAAGCGCAGCCGCGAGAAGGTGCCCTTCCAGATCACCGCATCGATGCGCGCCCGATCGTCCTTGAGCGCGAAATAGGCGTGCCCCGAAGAATGCGGCCCACGATAGCCCGAGATCTCGCCACGCACACGAACCTGATCGAAGGCCTGCTCGACCGTACGCTTGATCGAGCCGGAAAGCTCGGAGACCGAATATTCGGTGAGGTTGCTCGGAGAATCGTTGTCGAAAATGGAGCTCATGCCCATTTGTAGCCGACGAGAGGCCCAAGGTCAGCAGAACCGTGCGCCTTTCTACCGGTTTCTTCCTCCGCCGTCCCCGCTCGCTATGGCTTCAGCGCGTAGAGCAAAATGCTGGATTTCTCGGAAACAGGCAGCGGCGTCAGAAACTCCGGAACCCGACCGGCGGCGAGCTGCCCGTAGAGCCCCCGAGGTTCCCGCTTGATGATCATGTCTGCCTGAACATCGTTGGCGCAAAATGCCAGGATCGGTTCGTGCAACTTGCTCAGCATCGCCTTGGCATCAGATGGCGACGCCAGCCCGATCTTCAGCTCCATAAGCATGCCATCGGCATTGCGATGATAGGGCGCCGTCAAGACACGGTGGCTCGTGTATCTAAGGATCGAGGCGCCAATATCCGAAGGACCAACGATCATCGATGGCGGAAGACCTTCAAGATCTGAAAGAGCTGCCGGCGTCAGGCAGTTTTCGGTATTGGACGCCTGCGGCGCCTCCAGAGCGGCAAGGCCGTTGCGTGCCAAGGCGCCGCCGATTGCCCAGACTGCGGGCACCGAAAAAATCAGAACAAGGACATAGGCGAGCGATGCGCTCACGCCCCTGGTTCCCCCCTGCGACCAGGCTCGCATATCCACGAGCAGCAGCGAGAGCGGCAGGATTGCCAGAAGGTTGGAAAACGCCATCGCTCGCACCTGGACCATCGCGATGGCAAGATTGGCAGCAACAAGGGCGACGAGGATGAGATGCAGTCTGACCCGATCGCCCTGCCAAATGCGCCAGACACAGACGAGCGATGCAAAGACCCCACAGAAATAGTAGGCGCCGACGCTTGCCGGCTGGCGCGCCAGCACGGTCGCGAAGGATTGCGCCTCGGTCACACGGTCGAGCCAAAGTTCGATCAACAGCGGGTCAAGATCGGCAAGCGGGTTGCCAAGGCATTGGGGCGCAATAACGAGTGCGACAGCCAGGACGGAACAGGCACTGACGGCCAGCGCGACAAACCGAGCCGATATTCCGCGATCGCTAACAAATGCCGCAGACGCAGCCAGCACACAACCGCCGACAAGTGCCAGGGAGTAGAAGGCGATCGACAGGTTGTCACAGGTTGCCACGCGATAGAGGTGAGGCGGCACCGTGAGGAAGAACACAGTGCTCAAGGTAACTGCCAGTGAGATGCCGAAAGCGATGGTCGCACCAGCAACGTCCCGCCCGAGGAGCGCCCATTGCAACGCGACAATGGCACAAACGACCGCCACAAGCGGCGTCGTCTCGGCGCCGATGGCAATCGCCAGCGCCGCCGCCGCGCCGGCAATCACGTAGTTGCGCGCACGATGGCGCATGTCGACCAGCATCGCGGCCATCACTGCAGCCAGGACCAGCTGGACGTTGTGGTGATCGATGGCGCCACCCATAAACCGATTGCTGGTCACCACAAAGATCGCCGTCAGACCGAGGCAGAAATGCATGCATTGCGTTCCGCCAATACGACGGCCGGCGAGCCCCATGAACACCAGCAATGGAATGGCGAGGAAGATCGGCCAGATCGCAAGCGCCAGCACTTCGGCTCTGTCGGCACCGAAGAGCGGACTGAGCAAGGAAATGAGCCCGGCTATCGGCAGGTCGATCAGCCGCGACCAATGCATCTGCGTGCCGCCATCCAGACCGAGACGAAGCTGGACCAGGTCGAACCAGCCTTGACCGTTGAGCAGGTCTCGAACCTGAACCAGCCGCATGGCGTCATCATTGTCGCGGCCCACATAATCCGATGCGCGGAGGAAACGGACGGCCAAAAACAAGACGACGGGCGCGCCATAGAACAGGACCATCCAAGGCAAGCTCGACCAGAAGCGCATTTTTGCGGTCACTGCCGCCGGGTCCTGACGTCTCGCAATTCTGTCCAGCATCTTCTTACGCCCCTATCCTCCCAGGACCCTAATCGGGCGGGATCAAAAAACCGTAAAGTTGTACCGGGCTCCCGAAGACAAACGCGCTGACGCGCATGTGCACTTTGGCGTGTTGTTAACCGGCGACACCTATCATGCGCTGACACTTTCAAATCGAGCTGCGCCGATGTTTGAACCCTTAAGCATTGCTGTCCTTCTGCCCTGCTACAACGAAGCTTCGACCATCGGCGGCGTCGTGCGCGACTTCAGAGCCGCATTGCCGACGGCCAGCATTCACGTCTTCGACAACAACTCGACGGACGGAACCGCCTTGCAGGCAATGCTCGCCGGCGCCACCGTCGTTCGCGAAAGACGGCAAGGCAAAGGACACGTGGTCCGGCGGATGTTCGCCGACATCGACGCGGATATCTACGTGATGGCAGATGGCGACGGCACCTACTCACCGGCTGACGCCGAGGACCTGATCCGCACGCTGATTACCGAACAGTCGGACATGGTCGTGGGGACGCGGCGCAATATTCGCGAAGATGCAGGCAGGCAGGGTCACGCGCTCGGCAACAAGCTCTTCAACTACCTCTACCGGTCGATCTTCGGTACGGATTTCAGTGACATCTTTTCCGGCTATCGCGTCTTCTCGCGACGGTTCGTGAAGAGTTTTCCGGCGATATCCGCCGGCTTCGAGATCGAGACCGAGATGTCGGTGCATGCCTCGCGGTTGAAGCTGCCGGTCAGCGAACTGGAGCTGGATTATGGCAGACGCCCCGAAGGCTCGCATTCCAAGCTCTCAACTTACCGCGACGGCGCCAAGATCCTCTGGATGTTCGCAATGCTGATGAAGGAAACGCGACCCTTCGCCTTCTTTGGTCTGATCAGCCTCGCTTTCATGACAACGAGCCTGATTTTCATGACGCCGGTGCTGATCGAATATTTCGGCACGGGGCTGGTTCCCCGCATGCCGACCTGGGTGCTTTCGATGGTGCTGCTGCTGATATCGATCACGATGTTCACCGCCGGCCTGATCCTGGACTCCGTATCGCGGGCCCGCACCGAGCAGTTGCGGCTGCATTACATGGCGACCGGCCGGCGCGCAGCGCGAGAGGCTGTCGTCGAAAAGCCGGCGGTCCCGCAGCTCCGTGCCCACCGGCGCGGACCGGACGCGGCCTAAGCTCACGAGATATATGGAACCCCTGTCGATGAACCGCGAAACCACCAACCGCATACGCTTTGTCATCGAAGACATATTGCCGCCGTTCGTCAGGGACTCACGCCTGTTCAAGGGCATGGCGAGCCTCGCCTGGGGCGAGCATATCGGCCACCTCGCCCGTTTTCGCGAACGTGCCCCCTTCCTGACGGCCTTAGAATACGAGCAGCTCTACAAGCAGCATCCACGCGTTCACGAAGGAACCGACAATTCCGAAGCCTGTGTTCGCAAGATTGCGGCCGAAGTACGCGGCAAATCCGTCTGCGATGTCGGTTGCGGCACCGGCGTGCTGCTTAAGCACATCCGAGGCGCGAACCCCGATCTGCGGCGCTTGACCGGCGTCGACTTCGCCATCGATGACGCGGCCACAATCGAGGGCGTGGAATACTTCGCGGCGATGATCGAAGAGCTTCCCTTCGCGGATGGCGAATTCGATACCGTCGTCTGCACCCACGTCATCGAGCATATCCTCGACTATCGCAAGGCGATTGCCGAACTGCGCCGTATCACCCGGCAGCGGCTGATCATCGTCGTTCCGCGCGAACGCGAATATCGCTACACCTTCAATCCGCATTTCAATTTCTTCCCCTATACGCACTCCTTCCTGCGGGCGATGCATCCTGTCCCAGCGCAACACGCGTGCATCGATATCGGTCGCGATATTTTCTATTGCGAAGACAAGGCCTACTGCATGTTTCCTTAAATCCTATTCGATTTAAGGATAAAAACATGCAGCAATTCAAAGTGCTACAGCGACCTTTGCGCGTCTAATGAGACGCGCGGCGCTGTAGCCGATGCGAGGTGCCCTGCGATGAATCTCAATCTCGCCCCGGCCGTTTGGTTTGGACTGTTCTTCACGCCGGTTTTGATCTCGGCCGGCCAGATCCTTTTCAAGCTGACGAGCGCCAAGACGGGAAGCCCTGACGCACAGGGCCTGCTGGCGCTCATCTTCAGTCCGACGCTGCTGACGGCCCTGATCATCTACGGCTTCGGCACGATCATCTGGATCTTCACCATCAGGTCGGTACCGCTGACCATCGCCTACTCGTTCATGGCCCTGACCTTTTGCATCGTGCCGCTGCTTGCCGCCGTCTTCCTCGGCGAAGCCTTGACGCTGCGCTATGTCGGTGGCGCGGTGCTGATCATCGGCGGCATGATCATCATCAACTCCTGACGGCGATGCCAGCAATGTGGGTTTCATGATCATTATCGCCACCGTCATGCTCGGCATGCTTGTCGCAGGCCTCCGTTCGCCTCGGACATGCCTGTTCGTTGCCGGCGTGCTTTCCATCCTGGCGGGTGCAGGTGGTGACTGGGTGCAGGTTGCAGCAGCGATCGGCGGCTACAACATGGGCATTGCACTGACGCTGTGCGGCGCCATCGTCGCTGGCGTGCATAACGGCTGACACGTCATCCCTTGCGTTCGAAGAAGGTTCTGGTTTCCTCGTTGGCCGGGAAGAAGGATTCGATCAGCACACCTTCCACTAGGGCGTCCTGGGTCGAGCCGAAGGTCTGCAGCGTGGTGATGAAGCTCAACGTAACCGGCCCGACGCGCAACTCGACAGGCAGAACCGGTAGCCGGTCGGTATCCGGATAGTTTTCGACCGCGCGCTTGACGGCGGGATCGGCCGCCAGTTTCTCCAGCCTCTTGCCAAGGCGACTCCTCGGCCCCTGCAGCCAGGCTTCGGTGCGAACGCGCTGGACCAGATCGGCGGCCGCAGCCTCCCAATTGACGACGAGGGCGCGGACATTTTCCGACGAGAGAAAAGCATCGAGAAAGTTCTGGCCGGGATTGAAAGGCACGTCGGCCGAAACGGCGAGCGCCGCCAGCGCCGGATTGACGATCAGGAGCGTGTATTCATGATCGAGCACCAGGCCCGGATAGGGATCGTGGCGAGCAAGGATGAGCCGGATGGCATTGGCCACGGCGGCGGGCATGGCATCGAGCCCCGACGCAGGGCGCGTCGTCATGCGCGGACGATATCCGGCGGCTGAAAACAGCGTGCCCTGGTCGCGCGCAGGAATGTCGAGCACCGAGGCCAGACGCAGGATCATGCCTTCCGATGGCTTCGATCGGCCGGTTTCGAGGAAGGAAAGGTGCCGCGTCGAGATGCCGGCAGCCACCGCCAGGTCAAGCTGGCTCATGCGGCGGTGCCCACGCCATTCCTTCAGGTGATTGCCGAATTCCATCGATGCCGATCTCCGTTGTGCCGGCAGATTGGCGCAGGCGCTGCGCAAAATCCACTACCTGCGAGGTAATTGGTTTCATGACCGGGAGGCGGCAACATCCGGATATCGACAAACGAATGGAGCCGAAAATGTTGAACCTTTCCAACCGCAGCCTGCTCAACAAGACCTTCCTCGCCGATGGCGCATTTTCGCTCCTCACCGGCGCGGTCCTCATCCTCGGTGCGGCCCCGCTCGCCGCTCTCATCAGCCCTGTCGCCACCCCGCTGATGATAAAGCTGCTTGGCGTCGGGCTTCTGGCCTGGGGGATTTTCCATCTCTCGGCCGCCCGCAACGGTGGGCCGGTTTCGGCTGCCGCCCGCGTCAGTATCGGCGGCGACGTCCTGTGGCAGATCGCAAGCCTTGCACTGCTTGCAACCGCCTATAACTCGCTGACGCCCATCGGCGTCGGGTTCTTGATCGTCGGCCTGATCGGCGTCGGCGACTTCCTGTTCTTCAAGGTGAAGGGCTTCGCCAGGGAGCGCGCGGCGCTGGCCTGATCCGACAACAACGAGAAATGCCCGCCGGCTCGCGCCGGCGGGCTTTTTCTTTCATTAGCCGGCTCAGATCTTTTCCCAGCCGTCCTTGTCGCTGGCGCGGTAGATCGCATCGATGAGCTTCTGGTTGAGCCGCGAGTTTTCGAGCGTGACCACTTCCTCGGCTTCGCCCTTTGCAGCGCGCGCAAACGCTTCCGCCTGCAGCTTGTACTGGCGTGCATCCTGGAAGCGGAAGAGCTGCGACTGGGCGTGGTTCTGGTTGGTGAGCTCCACTTCCTCGCGCCCGTAGCGGTCGGCATTGAACGGCGATTTCACCTCGATGAAACCCTTGTCGCCGTGGAAGACCATGACCTGGCGGGCGGCAAGCTGCGTGGAGATATAGAAGCTCAGTTCGAAATCACCGAAGTCGGCGCGCACGCTCGAATAGATGTCGGTGCCGAATTCCGGGTCGCGATCAGTGCTTGCCTGCACGCGCACCGGCTCCTTGGCCGTCACGAAGCGCGTGGTGATCGTCGGGTAGACGCCGATATCCGGCAGGCCGCCGCCACCGAGTGCCGGAATGTTGCGCATGTTGCCGGGGTCGCGGTTGAAATAGGTGAAGGCACCCTGCACGTGTCGAAGTCGGCCGATAGCCCCTTCGGCAAGCAGCGAGCGGGCCTTGCGCCAGACGGGGCTGTAGGTGACCATGAAGGCTTCGGCGATCAGCACCTTGTTGCGATCGCGCGCCGCGATCAATGCATCGATCTCGGATGCCCGCAGCGCAATCGGCTTTTCGCAGAGCACATGTTTGCCGGCATTGGCAGCCTTGATCGTCCACTCCACGTGCTGCGAGGTCGGCAGCGGGATATAGACCGCATCGATCGTGTCGGAGGCGAGCATCTCCTCATAGGATCCGAAGGCGTGCGGCGCGGAAAAGCGGTCGGCCATGGCGCGCGCCTTTGCGAGGTCGCGGCTGGCGACTGCCGAAACGACGCAGTTCTCGGCGTCCTGAATGGCGGGCACGACGAGATCGCGGCCGATCTTGGCCGTGGACAGAATTCCGAAACGAAACATAGCGGGGCTCCCTGATTTGGCGGCTGAGACTACTGCATGATTCCTTAAACCGGAATCGATTTAAGGAGAAAATCATGCAGCAGTTTAAAGCGTTACAGCGCCTTTAGCGCGTCATATGACGCGCGGCGCCGTAGCGGCGAGGTGCGTACCTATCAAGCGGCGACGACCGATAAAAAAGACCGGCGGCAGGTGACAAGCTTTGTTCGCTTGCCTTATGTTCGTGCCGGCATCCTCCCGATCGCGCACTTGCTTTCATCCAGTCCAATGGAGCGAAACCATGGAAAAACGCAGACTTGGCCGCACTAACCTTTCAATCGCGCCGCTTGTCTTCGGCGGCAATGTCTTCGGCTGGACAGCTGACGAAAAGACGTCCTTCGCCCTGCTCGACGCCTTCTTCGATGCCGGCCTTAATGCCATCGACACCGCTGACGTCTACTCGTCCTGGGCACCAGGAAACCAGGGCGGCGAATCCGAGACGATCATCGGCAAATGGCTGAAACAGTCCGGCCACAGCCGCGACAAGGCTGTGATCGTTACCAAGGTCGGTTCCGAGCTTGGGCCGGACCGCAAGGGCCTGTCACGCCGCTGGGTCCTGCAGGCGGTCGAGGATTCACTGAAGCGGCTGCAGACTGATTATATCGACCTTTACCTCTCGCACTGGCCAGACCCCGAAACGCCTTACGAAGAAACACTTGCCGCCTATGACCAGCTTTTGTCTGAGGGCAAGGTGCGCGCCGTCGGCGCCTCGAACCTGAACTCGCTGCAGCTGCGCGAAGCGCTCGATGTCAGCGCCAATGGCGGCCTGCCGCGCTATGCGGTGCTGCAGCCGGAATACAATCTCTACGATCGCGACAGTTTCGACGGGCCGTTGCGCGATCTTTGCGTCAGCGAAGAGATCGGCGTCATCAGTTATTTCGGCCTGGCGCGCGGCTTCCTCTCGGGCAAATACCGCACGCACAAGGACCTTGAAGGGTCGGCGCGCGGCTCGGGCGTCGAAAAATATCTCGACGGCCGCGGCATGCGCATCCTCGGCGTGCTCGACGAAATCGCTGAAGAGACCGGAGCAACGCAGGCCGAGATTGCGCTCGCTTGGGTGCGAAACCGCAAGGGCATCACCGCTCCCATCGCCAGCGCCACCAATCTCGACCAGTTGACGAGCCTCATCCGTTCGACCCAGCTGACCTTGAGCGACGAGGCAATTCGACAGCTCAACGACGTCAGCGAATAGCAGGAGCAAGGCAAGGACGATGGCATTGAGCATACGGGCGGCGACCGCCAGCGACGAAACGCATTGGCGCCGCCTGTGGGCCGGCTATGTCGCCTTTTCCGGCATTGAGCTGGCGGAGGACATCGTCAGTCTGACCTGGAGCCGCCTCATCGATCCCGCTGCACCGCTCTTTGCCCGGCTGGCGATCCTCGATGGCGAATCGGTCGGTTTCGTGATCTGCCAGGAACAGCTCGCGACCTTCTTCCGACACCCCATCTGCTACATCGAGGATCTCTACGTTGATCCATCAGCGCGCGGCCAAGGCGTCGCCCGCGCCATGATCGACGACCTGATCGCGCTCTACCAGGCGTCGGACTGGGACCGGCTCTATTGGTATACCGAACGCGACAATGCCGTGGCGCGCCGTCTCTACGACCGCTACTCGGCAACCGACGACCACGTGCGCTACAAGTTGACTTTCGGCACGTTCACCGGCTCGGGCAAGAGTGCGTAGAACGCATGATGGCTGCCGTGCTGGTTCGCCATGCCGGGCTTGGTCAGCATCCCGCGCGGCTCGGCGAAGCTTCGGATCCGGCGCGCCGGCCGCTCGTGCCATTGGATATTGAACGCCCAGAGTTTCGGAAAGAAACAGAGCGATGAATAGGGCAGATGGTCGTGGATCCACCAGGCGATCGACTGCCAGCCGCCGAGCTCGTGGCGACGGTCCCAGACCCAGGGAATGACGATGCAGGCGGATGCGCCGATGCAGCCGTCCGCATCGCGCATGTCCCAGATGTGATCGGCCGCCGACGCCGCATTGCTCGAGCAGTTGAGACCGCGGGCATTGCCAAAACCGTTGACCGCGCGGTTTCGGTATCCGGAGCGAATGGTCAAACGGCCGAAGGTCGCTTCCAGCGGTTCCAGTAGCTCCTCGCACAACCGCCGCCCGGCCTCGATCGCCAGCTCGGGATCATCGGGTATATTCGGGATACGATGAAAATCGGCGATCTCCGAATGCAGGAACTCGCGCAAGAAGAAGTTTTTCGACAGCCGCACGCGCCCGAGATCTTCCAATGCGGTTTCTTCACTGCGCTTCCCCTCGTGACACACCGCGTCAGCGCGACTTTGCCCGGCCGACCGGCGATTGCAAGTCCGATGCAAACGCCGATAGCCGTTGATGAGGGCCATCAACCGGCCTAGCTCGCATGCTTGAAGAAATCGATGAAGGCGCGAAGGGCCGGGCGCATCTGGCGCCGGCTCGGATAGTAGAGAAACGGGCCGGCATAGGGCGCGCACCAATCCTCGAGCACGCGGATCAACCGCCCTTCGGCGATTGGCGTTTCCACCCGCGAGAGGAAGAGATAGGCAAGCCCTGCTCCACCCATCGCCGCCTTGATAATCGGCCGGTCTTCCCCAAGGATTAACGGCCCCTCGACGGAAACCGTCAATTCCTCGCCGTGCCTCTCGAACTCCCAGCGATAGAGCGTGCCATTGGAAAAGCGTCGCCGGATGCAGCGGTGGCCGGCGAGATCGCTCGGATGAAAGGGGCGGCCGAAACGCTCGAAATAATCGGGCGATGCAACAACCGCACTTTCCAGCTCCGGCCCGACCTTGACGGCGATCATATCGGCTTCGAGGCTTTCGCCGAGTCGGATGCCGGCGTCGTAGCCTTGTTCGACGATGTCGGTGAAACCATCCTCGTTGGCGATTTCCAGCACGATCTCCGGGTAGCGGTTGAGAAAGGCACCAAGCCGGGGCGCCAGGATAAGATCGGCGGCAAATCGCGGCGCCGTGATGCGCAGATTGCCGGCCGGACGGTCGCGCGTGTCCGTGGCAGCCTCCAGCGCGTGGGCGATCTCGTCGAGCGCCGGTGCCAGTCGTTCAAGGAGGCGCCGCCCCTCCTCGGTCGGCGCGACGCTGCGGGTGGTGCGCGATAAAAGCCGCACACCAAGGCTCGCTTCAAGGCTGCCGACCGCGTGGCTGACGGCCGATGGTGCGATGGCAAGCTCGCGGGCGGCACCACGGAAGCTGCCATGGGCGGCAACCGCGGCAAGGACGGCGAGTTGGGAAAGCTGGGTCCTGTTCATTGATCTAAATAATAGAACAGCCCGTGAGAGTTGACAGAGATTTTCAACCGCATGCTGCGGCCCTATCCTTTGATCATCGTCGTAGCCAGACGGCACCGGGAAGAGCGGCATGCAGGACGCCGCTTGGAGCCGACTGGCCAAGCGCCGACGAATACCGGGCGTTTCGATGCGTTCGCGGGCCACCCTGGCGCGCCTGCATGGTCGCCCCTACCCCGAAAGGACATGACATGAAGACCCGCAAACTCGGGAATGAACTGACCGTCTCCGCCATTGGTCTTGGCTGCATGGGCATGAGCTTTGCCTATGGCGGCGCCGACGAGGCGGAATCGATCCGCACGCTGCAGCGCGCCGTCGACCTCGGCGTCACCTTCTTCGACACGGCCGAAGTCTATGGCCCTTACGAGAATGAAAAGCTTGTCGGCCGGGCGTTGAAGCCGCTACGCGACAAGGTCACGATCGCGACTAAATTCGGCTTCCGCATAGAGCCCGGCAAACCAGCGGCCGAGGCGATCAAAGGCATCGACGGTCGACCGGAAAACGCAAGGGCCGTGGCTGACGCCTCGCTGAAGAGGCTTGGGATCGATGTGATCGACCTCTACTACCAGCACCGCGTCGATCCCGGGGTTCCGATCGAGGAAACCGTCGGCGCCATGGCCGATCTGGTGCGCCAGGGCAAGGTGCGCACGCTCGGGCTTTCCGAGGCAAGTTCCGAAACGATCCGACGTGCCCACAAGGTGCATCCGATCGCGGCGGTCCAGAGCGAATATTCGCTTTGGTCGCGAGACCCGGAAGAGGACGTGCTGGCGACCTGCCGCGACCTCGGCATCGGCTTCGTGCCCTATAGCCCGCTTGGGCGCGGCATGCTGACGGGCACGATCCGCAAGGCTGACGATCTTGCAGCGGACGATTTCCGTCGCTCGTTGCCGCGCTTCCAGGCGGAAAACCTCGGCGCCAACGCCGCCCTTGTCGAAACGCTGGAAGCGCTCGCGCGCGAAAAAGGCGTAACCGCCGCCCAGTTGGCGCTCGCCTGGGTGATCAATCAGGGCGACTTCATCGTGCCCATCCCCGGCGCGCGCAAGCTCCACCACCTGGAGCAGAATGCGGCCGCGGCCGATATCGTGCTGAGCGCTGACGAACTTGCCCGGCTCGGCGATGCGCTGTCGCCGGCGCTCGTTGCTGGCAAGCGCTATACGGAAGCATCGCTGGCGCTCACCAATCGTTGAACGCGCATGCCCCGCCTCCTTGCCGAGGCGGGGCATTCACCCATCGAATTTTCAGCCGGATGCACTACCTTTCCTGTCGTGACCAACAATTTCGGAGGATCGGGAATGTCCGACGAGCAGGCGATCAGCGCGGTGGTGCATCTCTATGTGGACGGCATGGCCTTTGCCAACGAAGGTGCGTTGCGCAAGGCGTTTCACCCAGACGCGGCGATCATCGGCAACTACAGAGGCGCGCTCGAATGGATGACGCGCGACGGCTTCATCAAGGCGGTTCTGGACCAGGGGGCCGCGCCGCCCGGGAGCCAGCCGGAGATGGATGTGGAGATGACCGACATTACCGGCGATGCGGCAACGGTGAAGGTGATCGACAGCTTCGCCGGCGAACGCTTTTCCGATTATCTGTCGCTGGTCAAGATCGACGGGCGCTGGGTGATCGTCAACAAGATCTACCACCTTCACGCCTGATGGCGGGATCAAGCGGGAGCCTCGAGGCCATAGGTCAAATCATGGCGCTCGACCATGTCCAGCTGGCCATGCCTGCCGGGATGGAGGATGTAGCACGGGGTTTCTATGAAGGGCTGCTCGGCCTAACCGAGGTGCAGAAACCATTGAACCTTGCCGGACGTGGTGGCTGTTGGTTCGAGCGAGGAGAGGCAAGAATTCACCTCGGTATCGACCCGGCTTTCTCGCCTGCGCGCAAGGCTCATCCCGCCTTCCTTGTCGACGACCTTGCCCTGCTCCTTTTGCGACTCGAAGCCTCCGGCGTGTCGATCACGCGTGACGCGCCACTTGCCGGATATGCCAGGTGTTACGTCAGCGATCCCTTCGGCAACCGGATCGAGCTGATGCAACGCATTGGTTAGCCGCATGGCAAAGGCCGCTGCAAGCAGCGGCCTTTGCCATGGTTATAAACCGAACGGCCTTCAGGCGCGCAACACGCCGCCTGTCGTCTTGGTGACGTTGGCGACGATCTTGGCCGTCAAAGCCTCGAAGTCCTCGTCGGTCAGCGTGCGCTCGACCGGCTGGATCGTCACTTCGATGGCGATCGACTTCTTGCCTTCGCCAAGGGACGCTCCCTCGAACACGTCGAAGACGCTGACGCCGGTCACCAGCTTGCGGTCGGCGCCGGAGGCTGCACGCAGGATGGCACCTGCCTCGACGCCCTTGTCGACGACGAAGGCGAAGTCGCGCTTGACCGCCTGGAACGGCGAAAGATCAAGTGCCGGCTTGGTGCGGGTCGCCTTCTTCTTCGGTTCCGGCATGGCGTCGACATAGATTTCGAAGCCGCAGAGTGCACCGGAGACATCGAGCGCCTCAAGCGTCTTCGGGTGGAATTCACCGAAGGAGCCAAGCACGATCTTCGGACCGAGCTTGATCGTGCCGGAACGGCCGGGATGATACCAGGCGGGACCGCCGGCTTCGAACTGGACATTGCCCATCGGCACGCCGCAGGCTTCCAAGACCGCGATCGCATCGGCCTTGGCGTCGAAGACGTCGACCGGCTTGCCGCCGCCCTTGGCAGCATTCGACCAGAGACGACCGGCGCCGTTGAGCGATGCGGTGCCACGGCGTACGCCACCGGCAACGCGGCGCTGCTGATCCGGGCCATCGCCTTCATAGGTGCCGGAGACTTCGAAGAGCGCAACGTCGCCAAAGCCCTTGTCGGCATTGCGCTGTGCCGCCGACAGGAGACCCGGCAACAGCGACGGGCGCATGTCCGACATATCGGCCGCGATCGGGTTGGCAAGCTTCAGCGCCGGCTGACCGCCGCCGAAGAGCTTCGCCTGGTCTTCGGAAATGAACGACCAGGTGACGGCCTCCAGCATGCCGCGGCTCGCCAACGCGCGCTTGGCAAGGCGGGTGCGGATCTGCAGCGTCGTCAGGATCTTGCCATTGACGGTGCCATGGCTCGGCAAGGGTGCTGCAACAATGTTGTCGACGCCGTGGATGCGCATGACCTCTTCGACGAGATCGGCCTTGCCGTCGACATCCGGGCGCCAGGACGGCACCGAAACGTTGACGCGCTCGCCCGAGCCCTGGACGCCGAAGCCAAGCTTCTTCAGGATCGTGACGCTCTCTTCCGAGGAAACCTCGAGCCCCGTCAGGCGCTTGACCTCGGACATCGGGAAATCGACGATCTTCGGGCTATAGCCGGCATAGCCGACGACTTCTGCCTTGGCCGGCTTGCCGCCGCAAAGCTCGAGGACCAGTTCGGTGGTGCGCTCGAGACCGGGCACCATGTATTCCGGATCGACACCACGCTCGAAGCGGTAGCGCGCGTCGGTGATGATACCGAGCGTGCGGCCGGACTTGGCGATGTTCATCGGGTCCCAGAGCGCCGATTCGATCAGCACGTCTGTGGTGTTCTCATCGCAGCCGGAGTGTTCGCCGCCCATGATACCGCCGATCGACTCGATGGCCTTTTCGTCTGATATGACGACGTTGTTCGGGCCGAGCTTGTATTCGCGCTGGTCGAGCGCAAGCACGGTTTCGCCTTCCTTGGCGCGGCGCACAGTCAGGTTGCCCGTAACCTTGGCCGCGTCGAAGACGTGCATCGGCCGGCCCTGGTCGAAGGTCATGTAGTTGGTGATGTCGACCAGCGCGTTAATCGGACGAAGACCGATCGACAGCAGCCGCTGCTGCATCCATTTCGGCGACGGGCCGTTCTTGACGCCGCGCACGAGCCGCAGGCCGAAGCCTGGGCAAAGGTGACGATCTTCGCCAAGGTCGATCGTCAGCTTGACCGGGGTCTCGCCTTCGACCGCAAAGGCGGGTGCCGCGCGGGCCTTCAGCGTACCGAGGCCAGAGGCTGCGAGGTCGCGGGCGATGCCGTAAACGCTGGTGCAATCCGGGCGGTTCGGCGTCAGGTTGATCTCGATCATCGGATCGTCGAGGCTGGCATAGGCCGCATAGCTCGTGCCAACAGGCGCATCATCCGGCAGGTCGATGATGCCGTTGTGGTCGTCGGAGATCTCGAGTTCCTTTTCCGAACACATCATGCCGTGGCTTTCGACGCCGCGAATGTTGCCGACGGAGAGCGTGACGTCGATGCCCGGCACGTAGGTGCCCGATGCGGCGAAGGCGCCGACGAGGCCGGCGCGGGCGTTCGGCGCGCCGCAGACGACCTGAACCGGTGCGCCTGTGCCGGTATCGACCATCAGGACCCGAAGCTTGTCGGCATTCGGATGCTGCTCGGCGGAAACGACCTTGGCGATGACGAACGGCTTGAAGGCGGCCTTGTCGTCGACATCCTCGACTTCAAGCCCGATCATCGTCAAGCGCGCACAGATCTCGTCCAGCGAAGCGTCGGTATCAAGGTGGTCCTTGAGCCAGGAAAGCGTGAATTTCATGATTTCACCTGTGTCCTCGAGCGTTTCCGGCTTAAACCGGGTTGCAGAAACACTCTATCCCTTTGTTTTTACACATTTCCTGGCGGAAAACCGCTTCGCACTTTTCCTGGAAATGCTCCAATTTTCAGCGCGATCAGGCCGAGAGGCCGCCGAACAATGTCGGCATGTCGAGCGGGCGGAAGCCGTAATGGTTCATCCAGCGGACATCGGCGTTGAAGAAGTCACGCAGGTCCGGCATGCCGTATTTCAGCATGGCGATGCGGTCGAGACCCATGCCCCAGGCAAAGCCCTGATACTCGTCCGGATCGAGCCCGCCGGATCTGAGCACGTTCGGGTGGACCATGCCGCAGCCGAGGATCTCCATCCAGTCGGTGCCCTCGCCGAACTTGACGATCGGGCCGGAGCGGTCGCACTGGATGTCGACCTCGAAGGACGGTTCGGTGAACGGGAAGAACGACGGGCGGAAACGCATCGTGACCTGATCGACCTCGAAGAAGGCCTTGCAGAATTCTTCCAGCACCCAGCGCATGTTGGCGACGTTCGCGGACTTGTCGACGACCAGGCCCTCGACCTGATGGAACATCGGCGAGTGGGTGGCGTCGGAATCCTGGCGATAGGTCTTGCCGGGGATGATGATGCGGATCGGCGGGTCCTGCGCCTCCATCGTGCGTATCTGCACCGGCGAGGTATGCGTGCGCAGCACCTTGCGCTCGCCCTTGTCATCTTCATTGAAGAAGAAGGTGTCGTGCATCTCGCGGGCCGGGTGGCCTTCCGGGAAGTTCAGCGCCGTGAAGTTGTAGTAGTCGGTCTCGATGTCAGGACCTTCGGCGATCGAGAAACCCATGTCGCCGAAGATCGCGGTGATCTCGTCGACGATCTGGCTGATCGGATGGATACGGCCACGTTCGGCCGGGGACGAGCGCACCGGCAGGCTGATATCGACGGTTTCGCGGGCCAGACGCTCGGCGATCGCCTGGTCCTTCAACGCCGACTTGCGGGCGGTGATCGCTTCTGCAACCGTGGTCTTCAGCGCGTTGATCTGGGCGCCACGGGTCTGGCGCTCTTCCGGCGTCATCGTGCCGAGCGTCTTCAGTAGCTCGGAGATCGAGCCCTTCTTGCCGAGCGCGCCGACGCGCACCGCCTCGATCGATCCTTCGTCGCCGGCGGCATCGATGTCCGCCAGCAGTGTCCGTTCCAGTGTTTCCAGTTCGCTCATTCTGTCCTGCCTCGATGCGGGAATGGGTTCGGTCTATATCGGTTGTTGTCTTCAGGATTGTGATTGCGTCGCCAGTGAGTCCGTCGCCGCCACGAGGCGCACGGGGTCATGACCGTTCTGGATGCGCAGGAAGAAGCGCGCCAGCGGCAACAATCGCGTAAAGAGCGGTTTGATCTCTGAGGGAGCGACGGCGGCTTCCGCTGGCGCCGCAAGCTTCCAGGCGGCAAAAGCCCGGTCCGGCGTTTCTGGCTTCAGCGCGCGGCTTGCGATCTGCAGGAAGAGCAGTCCGAGACGCGGGCCAACGCGCCGGTCACGCTTGATCCAGACCATACGATCCGTAGGCTGGCGTCGTTCGACACGGGATGATCCGCCGGCAAGTGCTGCCAGCAGAGCCGCCATGTCCTCGTCGTCAAGCTCGCGAACCGCAAGCGGCCCCTTTCGATCGTCGTACACTTTCGTCCCGCCAAATAAGAAAAACCCGCGCTAGCCCTGCCAGCGCGGGTTTCCCAACAAAAATCAAGAACGGTTTTGGGAAAACGCTGGCTTAACGAACAGCGCTTTCAAACTCGTTGGTCGTACCGGCTTCCTTGAGGTAGGCAAGTGCCTTCTTGGAAGCTTCGACGAGGGCGCCGAATGCTGCCGGCTCATGGATAGCCATGTCGGACAGAACCTTGCGGTCGACTTCGATGCCAGCCTTGTTCAGGCCGTCGATGAAGCGGCCGTAGGTCAGGCCGAATTCGCGGACGGCAGCGTTGATGCGCTGGATCCAGAGAGCGCGGAAGTTGCGCTTGTTGACCTTGCGGTCGCGGTAAGCGAACTGCTTCGAACGATCAACCGCAGCCTTTGCAGCGCGGATGGTGTTCTTGCGGCGGCCGTAGAAGCCCTTGGCTGCCTTGAGTGTCTTCTTGTGCTTGGCGTGAGCGGTTACGCCGCGTTTTACACGTGCCATGTCATGATCTCCTTAACGTGTCCAAAATGCCTGAAAGTCTTAGAGACCGTTGGGCAGGTAGTTCTTGATGACCTTCTTGCCATCGGGCTCCGCGAGAACCATGGTTCCACGTGCGTCGCGGATGAACTTGTTGGAACGCTTGATCATGCCGTGGCGCTTGCCAGCAGCTGCTGCACGAACCTTGCCGGTAGCGGTGATCTTGAACCGCTTCTTGGCAGACGATTTCGTCTTCATCTTGGGCATTTTGCTACTCCATTTTTCTTAAGAATTCGAAACGGACAGACGAGGTCCATTTCCAGCGTTAAGAACGGCCACGGCATGCCCTGCCGGACCGTTCGGACGGGCGCTTATACCCGGACCTCCCCGAAAGCGCAACTGCGGAATCGACGAAGCGTCATAGAAGCGACATACAACGTCAAACCGGATCGCGCCGACGCTTGCGCCTGCCGGCCGTTTCGAAGGCGAGCACCGCCTCCAGTCCGCCGAGCGGCGACTGCCCGAGGATCAACTTCGCGCCATAGGCATCGGCGATATCGGCGCTGATGGCAAGGACCCTCAAACGCAAAAAGCCGCCCTTCGGGCGGCTTCCTACCTGATCCAGTTTCCGGACATTGCGCCCGGACACCTCGGTCAACGCGGAGCGAGGACCATCATCATCTGGCGGCCTTCGAGCTTCGGCTCGGCCTCCACCTTGGCGATCGTCTGGGTGTCATCCTTGACCTGAAGCAGGAGCTTCATGCCGAGTTCCTGGTGCGCCATTTCGCGACCGCGGAACTTCAGGGTCACCTTGACCTTGTCGCCCTCTTCGAAGAAGCGATTCATCGCCCGCATCTTCACTTCATAATCATGCGTGTCGATGTTGGGACGCATCTTGATCTCTTTGATCTCGACGATCTTCTGCTTCTTGCGCGCTTCGGCCGCCTTCTTCTGGTTGGCGTATTTCAGCTTGCCGAGATCGAGGATCTTGCACACCGGCGGCTCGGAGTTCGGTGCGATCTCTACCAGATCAAGACCGGCCTCTTCCGCCATGCGGAGCGCCTGGTCGATCGGGATGGCACCGATATTCTGGCCTTCGGCATCGATAAGCTGAACCCGGGGCACCCGGATTTCCTTGTTTGAGCGCGGTCCCTCCTTGACGGGGGCGTCCGTTTTGAACGGTCTGCGAATGGTCGTACTCTCCTCGAGCTGTTTCCGAAAATGCGGTTCAATTATTAGTCGGCGCGGCCTTGGCCGAAATGCTTCAATCTGCCGCCGACGGCAATGTGTGAATTGCGACGGGAGAGTCAATAGCATGGCTCGCAGGGAAAATCACCACCTGTCGAAGCCAAGACGAATCTGTTTTAGAAAGAAATTCGCCGCCAATCCGGGCATTTGGAGAGAATTGAGATGCAAACGACGCCAGCCGAAACCGAAACAACCTTCATCGAGGTTGGCAAGGATGCCGCCCGTCGCCGCATCGCCATGCGGATCCTGCGGGCACAAAAGCGCTCCGATCGGCCGACGCTTGTGTGGCTTGGCGGCTACCGCTCCGACATGACCGGGACGAAGGCGGTCGAGGTCGAGCAGCTTGCGAGAGACAGGGCAACCGACTGCATCCGCTTCGACTATTCCGGCCACGGCGCCTCCGGCGGCGCCTTCAAGGACGGCACGATCTCGCGTTGGCTGGAAGAAAGCCTTGCCGTCGTCGAACATGCCGCCCCCGGGCAGCGCCTGATCCTGATCGGCTCATCGATGGGCGGCTGGATCGCGATGAGGCTGATCCAGGAACTACGCCAGCGCGGCCTCAGCGAACGCATCGCCGGGTTGGTACTGATCGCGCCTGCTCCCGACTTTACCGCCGAACTCATCGAACCAAACCTGACGGAGATCGAGCGGCACTCGCTTGCCGAGCGCGGCTATTTCGAGGAACCGTCCGAATACAGCCCCGAGCCCAACATCTATACGCGCGCCCTGATCGAGGACGGCCGCGACAACCGCGTGCTCGTCGGCACCATCACCACCGGCTGCCCGGTTCACATCCTGCAGGGCATGCGCGACCCGGATGTGCCCTACACGCACGCGCTGAAACTGATGGAGCACCTTCCGGCCGACGACGTCGTCATGACGCTCATCCGTGACGGCGACCACCGTCTTTCGCGCGAGGAAGACATTGCTAAAATGAAACAGGCGATCGGAAACATGCTGCCTTCGGCTTAAGCCGATAGGCCGGCGCTCGACGCCCTTTCTACCCCCAATTTCCGCGTCCATGCGCCGCAGACCGCCTGCTGCGC
Organism: Ensifer canadensis; assembly: GCF_017488845.2. NCBI lineage: Bacteria > Pseudomonadati > Pseudomonadota > Alphaproteobacteria > Hyphomicrobiales > Rhizobiaceae > Ensifer > Ensifer canadensis. Next base: position 3,940,158 of record NZ_CP083370.1, on the reverse strand, counting down.
AGGGCTTTGCGCTGCGTTTCGGCAACGGCTTTAACCATAAAGTCCAATGGCCGAATCAGTAGATTGACTCTCCGACCCCAACGCTATTAACTCTTTATTAACGATTAGAGCAGCGTGAGGCGGAAGACCTGAACAAGCTGCCCTCAACTCAGGATTGCGCGAATACGTCCGGACAGGAAGAGCCCGGCATACCGCGTCACGCAGGGGATTTGTATGGCGTCTTGGACCGGGGTTAAGGGAAGTATCGCGGCGTTTTGCGCACTTTTCATTTCAGCGAACACGGCAATTCCCGCACAGGCGGGATCCTCTCCTTGGATGCAGACCGGCTCGGTTACCTCGCAGCCGATCGGACATTACGAGTTCTGTCAGAAGCACAAGGGCGAATGCAGCGTCAAATCGAAGACGAGCGTGGCGCCGCGTGTCACCGAGCGCGGCTGGGCGACGATCCGTCAGGTCAACGCTGCCGTGAACCGCGAAATCACGCCGGTGACCGATCAGGAACTCTTCGGCAGGGATGAAGTCTGGTCCTACCCGCAGGACGCCGGCGATTGCGAGGACTTCGTTCTCGAAAAGCGCAAGCGTCTGATGCGCAAGGGCTTTTCCCCCAGCGAACTGCTGATCACTGTCGTTCGCAAACCCGATGGCGAGGGCCATGCCGTGCTGACGGTGCGCACCGCCCAGGGGGATTTCGTCCTCGACAACCTCGAAAACGGCGTGCGGCTCTGGACCCAGACGCCCTACCGTTATCTCAAGCGCCAGGCTTCGTTCAACAGCGGTCGCTGGGTCACCATCGACAACGGCGCGGAAGTGGTCGTCGGCTCGGTCGGCAACTGATACCGCAGCATCATCGCTTTACGAAAAAGGGCCGGTCAAACCGGCCCTTTTTTCGTTTCAAACGCTGCACGCCCGATCAGGCATTACCGATCAGGATGCCCGCTGCCAGCACTAGGCCGCCGCCCAGCACAACCTGGAATGCGGCGCGCAGGAACGGCGTTTCCATGTAGCGGTTCTGAATGAACGCGATTGCCCAAAGCTCGAAGAAGACGACGACTGCGGCCGTGATCGTCGCCGTCCAGAAATGCGGAATGAGATAGGGCAGTGCGTGCCCTAGACCGCCGAGCGCGGTCATGATGCCCGATGCGAGGCCGCGCTTGATCGGCGAACCGCGGCCCGACAGCTTGCCGTCATCATGGGCCGCCTCTGTGAAGCCCATGGAAATACCAGCGCCGACCGAGGCCGACAGGCCGACGAGGAAGGTCTGCCAGGTATCCTGTGTCGCAAAGGCAGCAGCAAAGATCGGTGCGAGCGTCGAAACCGAGCCATCCATCAGCCCAGCCAGCCCCGGCTGAACGTAGGTCAGGATGAACTGTCGGCGCGCCGTCTGCTCCTCCTCCTCGCGAACATCGTCCGGTGTGTGCTTTTCACCGAGCCTGCGGGCGAGCGATTCGTGCGTTTTTTCCGCGATTGCCAGGTCGCCCAGCAGCTTGCGCGTCGCCGCATCCTGGGTGCGCGCCGCCGCCTCGACATAGAAGCGGTGCGCCGTCTCCTCCATTGCCTCGGCTTCCGCCCGCGCCTTCTCGATCGGCATTTCGGCGATCAGCCACTCAGGCTTGCGATCGGGGAAGTCGCGGACATGCTCGCGGCGGATCAGCGGGATCCGGTTGCCGAAGCGCTGTACGTGCATGTCGATCAGCCATTGCCGATGATGGCTCTCCTCCTCCGCCATTTCTTCGAACACTTTTGCCGAGTGCGGATATTTCTCTCTCAACGCATCCGCATAGGCGAGATAGATGCGTCCATCGTCCTCCTCCGACGAGATCGCCAGTGCCAGGATTTCCTGTTCGTTGAGGGAGAGAAACGGACGCTTGGAGCGGGAGAAGAGACGGGAAAACATCGTTGAAAACCTTCTTTAGAATAATTCTAAATAGAAACCCCGGGAATGTGCGTCAAGGTCAAAGCCATGCAATCACGCGACAATCACTCGACAGAGTGTCGCGGCTCGGCCACCATGCAGGCGCATGCGAATCCCCTTCCCGCGGCTGGAGCAATCGCCTCCATGAGGACCATCTACCCGCTTTCGGAAAGCAAGGATACGTTTCTGGACCGGCTCGGCGCCCGTATGGCCGCAAGGTTGCAGACGCAGACCCTTGGCTACGAACCCTACACGCCATCCGACCCGGAAACGCTGGCGCGCACGCTGCGTCCGGGCGACGTCCTCTTGATCGAAGGCAACCAGAAGGTTTCCGCCGCGATCAAATACCTGACGCAATCCACCTGGTCGCACGCGGCATTTTTCGTCGGCGACGAGATGCCGCTGACGCTCGACCAGGCGACCCTGCCGGTGATCGAAAGGCCTCAACTGATCGAGGTGAATATCGGCGAAGGTTGCGTCGCGGTGCCGCTGAAGAAATATGCATCGTTCAACACGCGCATCTGCCGACCGGTGGCGCTGACGCCCGACGATCGTACCGCGCTGGTCGGCTTCATGATCGCCCGGCTCGGCATGAAATACGACCTGAAGAACATTCTGGATATGCTGCGCTATTTCATGCCGGCACCGCCGGTGCCCGTGCGCTGGCGTCGTCGCCTGCTGGCGCTTGGTTCAGGCGATCCGACGCGGGCGATCTGCTCGACGCTGATTGCCGAAGCCTTCGAGCAGATCCGCTATCCGATCCTGCCGGAGGTCACGCGCGCGCCTGGGCGCGCGTCGGCCGCCTCCACCTATTCACGCGAAGAGATCCTGCATATCCGCCACTATTCGCTCTATACCCCGCGCGACTTCGATCTCTCGCCGTTCTTCTCGATCGTCAAGCCGACACTCGAATTCGGCTTCGACTACAAGCGGCTGCGCTGGAACGGAGATTGACCGGCACGATGCCGGTCAAATGGGGCCGGTCAGATGTTGAGGTCGAGCGCGTGCTCGCGGGCCATGAAGTCGCGCTGGCGGTCGGTGATGTAATCGCGCACGATCGGTGCTGCGTCACGCGAGCGCGACAGCTGCATGTGGAAGACCAGCTGGCTGCCGGTGCGGAACATCATTTCGGCACTGATCAGATAGAACTCCCACATGCGGGCAAAGCGCTCGTCATACATCGCGATCACCTTGTCGCGGTTTGCCTCGAACCGCTCCCCCCAATGCGCCAGCGTCGTGGCATAGTGCACGCGCAGGAACTCTAGATCGGTGACCCAAAGGCTGTTGCGCTCGACGACGTCGAAGACCTCCGAAAGTGCCGGCGAATAGGCGCCGGGGAAGATGTATTTGCGCAGCCAGGCGCTCGCCATGCCGGGCGGGCTCATGTGGCCGATCGAATGCAGCACCGCAACGCCGTCATCCGGCATCAGCGCATTGAGTTTCTTGAAAAACTCGTCGTAGTGATTCACACCGACATGCTCGAACATGCCGACCGAAACGATGCGATCGAACGGTCCCTGCACATCCCGATAGTCTTTCAGTTCGAAGCGAACACGATCGGCGAGCCCGGCCGCCTGTGCGCGTTGCGAAGACAGCGCCTGCTGCTCCTTGGAAAGCGTCACACCCAGAACCTCGACGTTTTCGAGTTTCGCCAGGTACATCGCCAGATCGCCCCAGCCGGAACCGATATCGAGCACCTTCATGCCCGGCTCCAGGCAGAGCTTGGAGGCGAGCAGCCGCAGCTTGTTGCGCTGGGCTTTTTCCAGGCTCTCGTTCGGCTCGCGGAAATAGGCGCAGGAATAGAGCATGTTCTCGTCGAGGAACAACTTGTAGAAGTCGTTGCCGAGATCGTAGTGATGGGCGACGTTCTCCTGCGCCTTGCCCTTGGGATTTGCCTGCTGGCGCTTGCGGAAGCGCATCTTTATCGCGCGCAGCACCTTCTGGATCGGGTAGGAGCCGAGCGAGAGCCGGTTGATCGAAAACAGCGTCAGGAAATCCTTGAGCGTCGAGCCTTCCTCGAAGCGCATGGTACCGTCCATGTAGGCCTCGCCAGCCGCCAGCTCCGCATTGAAGACAAGGCTGCGATAGAGCTTCTTGTCGGTGAGCCGCATGGTGACTTCAGGCCCGGGCTCGCCGGAGAAGACATGCCTCCTGCCATCAGCGTCGATCACCGTCAGGCGACCCTTGCGAATGAACGACTTCATCATATGCGACAATGGAAACATGCGGGCCCTCTCATGGCGGAAACGTCGTAGCGCCGGCATCCTAGCACCCGTTTTTCGAAATGCTCCCCCTAAATTTGCGGTTGCTTATCCGATCTCTGCCACAGCTTCCGGGCTCTGCGGCGTCGCGCATCCGGTGACGCGCCGAGGACGCTGTAACGCTTTGAACTTGCTGCCTGGTTTTGCCCCTGAAACACCAACGGTCGAAGGAGCCCAGCAGTAGAAACGACAACGGGGACGGCAGGTTGAACCTGCCGTCCCCGTTCGATGCGATCGCTCGATCGTCAGTGCTTGAGCGTGTCAGTCCTTGGCGCGCTCGACATAGGAGCCGTCTTCGGTCGCGATGATGACGCGGGTGCCAGCCTGGATATGCGGCGGCACGAGCGTGCGAACGCCGTTCGACAGAATAGCCGGCTTGTAGGACGACGATGCCGTCTGGCCCTTGACGACCGGCTCGGTCTCGGTGATTTCGAGCGTCACGTGGCGCGGCAGGTCGATGGCGATCGCCAGGCCTTCGTGGATCGAAAGAATGCAGGCCATGCCTTCCTGCAGGTAGGCCTTGAGGTCGCCGATGTCGTCAGTGGTCATGACCAGCTGGTCGTAGCTTTCCGGGTTCATGAAGTGGAAGCCTTCGCCATCTTCATAAAGGAAGGTGTGCTCGCGGTCTTCGACGAAGGCGCGCTCGACCTGTTCGGTCGTGCGGTAGCGTTCGGAGACCTTCACGCCGTCGGAAATGCGGCGCATGTCGACCTGGGTGACCGGCGTGCCCTTGCCCGGATGGAAGTTCTGCGCGGTAAGAACGACATAGAGCTTGCCGTCAACGTCGAGAACGTTGCCCTTGCGGACAGATGAAGCGATGACCTTGACCATTAGTCTTCCTTGTAACAGAGGTATGCGCGACACGGCGCGCCGGGAAAGCCGGCCCCGAAAGACGCGAAAATTATGATATCGCGCCGCCACTACCCTAATTTCGTGCAAATAGCCAGCCTGCGCCGGCATTGACGCGAAGATAGCCTAGGGCGCGAAGAAAGCCTGGATCGAACGACCATGTCGCATGCCTCACCCTGGTGGACGCCGCACGTCCATGGCGACCGGCGCCCGTTTCTTCTCGGACGCAACCGGATCCAGTCGGCGCTGCGCCGGTTTTTCGACGAGCGCGACTTCATCGAGGTCGATACCGCGACGCTGCAGGTCTCACCGGGCAACGAAGCCCATCTGCACGCCTTTGCCACCCAGGCGCTCAACCATGACGGCTCCGCCGATCCGTTCTATCTGCACACCTCGCCGGAGTTTGCCTGCAAGAAGCTCATCGCTGCCGGTGAAAAGCGCATCGCCTGCTTTGCCCATGTCTATCGCAACCGCGAGCGTGGGCCGCTGCACCATCCGGAATTCACCATGCTCGAATGGTACCGCGCCGGTGAGACCTACGAGACGCTGATGCGCGACTGCGCCGAGATCCTGACGCTCGCGGCACAGACGACCGGCGTCAGTCAGTTCACCTTCCAGGGCCGCACCTGCGACCCCTTCGCCGAGCCCGAACGGCTGGCGGTGGCCGAAGCCTTCAAGCGTTTTGCGAAAATCGACCTGCTCGCTTCGATCGCCTCCAACGGAGAAACGGACCGGGACGCGCTTGCTAGCGCGATGGTATCGGCCGGGCTGCGGGTCGCCGCCGACGATAACTGGGCCGACCTGTTCAGCCGCGTGCTTGTCGAAAAGGTCGAACCGCATCTCGGCTTTGGCCGCGCGACGATCCTCGATGAATATCCGGTCGCTGAAGCAGCCCTTGCCCGGCCGACCGCGCGCGACCGCCGCGTTGCCGAGCGCTTCGAGCTCTATGCCTGCGGCGTCGAACTCGCCAATGCCTTTGGCGAACTGACCGATGCGGCCGAGCAGCGCCGTCGTTTCGAGATGGAAATGACGGAGAAGGCCCGCGTCTATGGCGAGACCTATCCGCTCGACGAGGATTTTCTGGCAGCGCTCGCCATCATGCCCGAGGCGAGCGGCATCGCGCTCGGCTTCGACCGGCTGGTCATGCTGGCGACCGGTGCGTCGCGCATCGACCAGGTGCTCTGGGCACCGGTGGCGGAGACGGCATCATGAACGTTCACCGGCCGATCAAGACAGCCGGCGAATTGGTTGATGCCGGCCTTATCGAACCGTCACAGCAAACCGTCGTTTCGCAGGTCGCCGAGCGCTACGCGGTCGCCATCAGTCCTGCTATCGCCAAGCTGATCGACCGCAACGACCCGAACGATCCGATTGCCCGCCAGTTCGTACCCGATGCCGCCGAGCTGACGCTGCTGCCGGAAGAGCGCGAAGATCCGATCGGCGACAAGGCGCACAGCCCGGTCGCCGGCATCGTGCATCGCTATCCCGACCGGGTGCTTTTGAAGGCCGTGCATGTCTGCCCGGTATATTGCCGCTTCTGCTTTCGCCGCGAAATGGTCGGACCGCAGGGACTGGGTACGCTGACACCCGCCGAACTCGATGCGGCGATCGCCTATATCGCCGAACATGACGAGATCTGGGAGGTCATTCTCACCGGTGGCGACCCGCTGGTGCTTTCGCCGCGCCGCCTCACCGAAATCATGGAGCGGCTGAAGCCGATCGCCCATGTCAAGATCGTGCGCTTCCACACCCGCGTACCGGTGGTCGAGCCCGAGCGCATCAACGCCGATCTCGTTTCAGCCCTCAAGGCCAGCGGCAAGGCGACCTATGTGGCGCTGCACGCCAACCATCCGCGTGAACTGACACAGGAAGCGCGCGACGCCTCGGCCCGGCTGATCGATGCCGGCGTCGTCATGGTCAGCCAGTCGGTGCTGCTGAAAGGCGTCAATGACGATGCGGACGTGCTTGCCGCACTGATGCGCGCCTTCGTCGAAACCCGGATCAAGCCCTACTATCTGCACCACCCGGATCTGGCACCCGGCACCAGCCACTTCCGGCTCTCGATCGAGGAGGGCCAGGCACTCGTCGCGTCCTTGCGCGGCCGGGTCTCTGGCCTCTGCCAGCCGACCTATATCCTCGACATTCCCGGCGGTCACGGCAAGACGGTGATCAGCGCGGCATCGATCGCTGCGGACGGCGGCGGTTGCTACACCGTGACCGACTTCCGCGGCAAAGAGCACGCCTACCCGCCAAAAATCTGAGAAAAATTTCAAGACGGCGTCACAGCGGCCGGAAGCCAATCGTCAGTTGGTCATGAGCAACGATCGACGGAGTTGTAATCATGACCGATATGAAAACCGTCCGTTACGAGCAGAAAATCCCCGACGGGCTCGGCGCGCTTGCCGGCGGACGCAAGACGATCGACCAGGACAGCATTGACCGGACCAAACAGATATCGAGGCATTGAGATGGGCGGCGCAAACAGCACGGCAATTTTCGAGGAGGCGCGTCCCCGCCTTCTCGGTCTGGCTTACCGGATCCTTGGTTCGCGCGCGGACGCGGAAGACGCGGTGCAGGACACGTTCGTGAAGTGGCAGGAGGCCGATCAATTGGCGATCGAAAGCCCGGCCGCTTGGCTGACGACCGCCTGCACCCGCCGCTGCCTCGACCTCTTGAAGGCGGCACACCGCAAGCGTGTCGACTATGTCGGTGCCTGGCTGCCGGAGCCGATCCACACGGCAAGCGACGACAATGCCGAGGAGAAGCTGGCACTGACCTCGTCGCTGACCACCGCCTTCCTCTTGATGCTGGAGCGGCTGACGCCGAAGGAAAGGGCTGCCTATCTGCTGCATGAAATCTTCGGCCAGCCCTATGAGGAGGTGGCTGAAACGCTCGACATGCAGGAGGCGGCCGCACGCAAGCTGGTGTCGCGCGCCAAGACCAATATCGGCGTGGAGAAGAGCCGTCACCAGACGCCGCGCGAACGCCAGGACGAGTTGCTGTCGGCTTTCCACACGGCGATCCACGGCGGCAATATTGCCAGCCTTTCGAGCCTGCTTTCCGCCGACGTACGACTGACGGCCGATGGCGGCGGCAAGGTGGCGACGGTGCTCGGCGTGCTCTCGGGCAAGCAAACCGTGCTTGCCTTCATCGCCGACCGGCTGACCGAATACTGGGCGCACTATGTCTGGGACGTTGCCGATATCAACGGCGGCCGCGGCATTGTGCTCCGGGGCGAGACCGAAAATGATATCGCCGCCAGCGTTTCCTTCGGCTATGACGGCGACGGAAACGTCAACGACATCTTCATCGTTCGCAATCCGGACAAGCTCACCCATCTCGGTGATGCCGTCGTCCACTGAATCAGAACATTTCCACGAAAAATGCGAAGCGCTTTTCCGTCAGGAAATGCGTAAAAACAATAGGATAGAGCCGCTCCAAAACTCCATTTGAAACGGGAGTGCTCTATCGGCGCCGACGGGGCAAGCCCGACGCGGCCGCGCAACGATGCACGGCGCGTTACTTGCCCGGCAGTCGTGAGGCGACAGGAAAAGGTGCACACATATGCTCGACAAGACATCCAGACCCGCTGAAAAAGCCGACAGCGGCTGGCTCGCTCTGCTGTCGGGCGAAAACGCCATCCATTCCGTCGTGCTGAGCGGCGGCGTAGCTCTCCATGCGCTCAACATCTATGTCGTAACGACGATCATGCCGTCGATCGTGCGCGAGATCGGCGGGCTCGAATATTACGCCTGGAGCACCACCGTCTTCGTGGCCGCATCCATCCTCGGCGCAGCACTCTCGGCCCGCTTGCTTGCCGTCGTCGGCGCCGGCTCGGCCTATGCGATCGGCGCGCTCGTCTTCGGCCTCGGCACGCTCATGTGCGCCTCCGCTCCCGATATGCTGGTGCTGCTTGGCGGCCGGGCGATCCAGGGCTTTGGCGGCGGCCTGCTCTATGCGCTCGCCTATGGCGTCATCCGCCTGGTGTTTGCGCCGGCGCTCTGGACCCGTGCCATCGGCCTGATCTCGGCGACCTGGGGCACGGCAACGCTTATCGGCCCGGCTGTTGGCGGCATGTTTGCGGAATTCGCCACCTGGCGCGCCGCCTTCTGGTCGCTGCTGCCGCTGACGGCACTTCTGGCAGCACTCGCCTTCTGGACGTTGCCGCGCAACGCTTCGTCCGAAGGAAATCGCACGCCGCTGCCGGTCGTGCAACTGCTGCTTCTGGTCGGCATCGTTCTGGCTCTTTCGATCGCAAGCACCCTGTCCACATCGGGCGAACAGCTCGCCTCGGTCGGCGCGGCCATCCTCATGTTCGCAGTGCTTCTCGTCGTCGAACGCCGGGCTGCCGGCAAGCTGCTGCCGAGCAGCAGCTTCACCATAACCTCCCCGCTGGCAGCGCTTTATGCTACGATCACGCTGTTGATGATCGGCATGCAGCCGGAGATCTACGTACCGTATCTGCTGCAGGAATTGCATGGGCTGTCGCCGCTGGTTGCCGGCTACATCGCCGCACTGATGTCGATCGGCTGGACCGCCGGATCGATGACCAGCGCGCACTGGCACGGCGACAGGGCGCAGCGCACGATCTTCGCCGGACCGGCCTTCGGCCTTGCCGGCCTGGCGCTGATCGCCATGTTCATGCCGATGGCCGGCACCGGGTTTGCCGCGATCTCCGCACCGCTTTCCGCCGGTATCATGGCGGTCGGTTTCGGCATGGGTTTCGCCTGGCCGCATATCGTGACGGCCGTCTACGAACTGGCACCACAGGGCGAGGAAGAGAAGGCATCGAGCTCGATCACCACCGTGCAGCTTTTTGCCGCCGCACTGGGTGCTGCCCTTGCCGGCCTGACCGCCAATCTGGCGGGTATCGAAGCAAGCACCACCGACGGCGTTGCCCGCGCGACGCAGTGGCTTTTCTGGCTGTTCGCGCTGGCACCGGCACTGGCGATGCTGACGGCGAGGCGCGTCCGTCGGGCGCGTGCGGTGAAGGCAGCCGACGACTAGGCAGCGGATACGTGCCACCGTTTCCGAGGCCGTGCCTCCTGCATAATTCCGTAAATCGGATCCGATTTAAGGATGAAATTATGCAGCACGTTTAAAGCGCTACAGCATCCTTTGTGCGTCATATTTGACGCGCGGCGCTGTGGGGAGGAAACGATGGATGCCGACGGGATCGGCCTGAGTGGCGCGCAAGAAACACTGCTGATCACGCTGCAGGCAAAGGCCGCCGAAAGCGCGCTTCCCGATTCCCTGCTGCGCGACCATTTCGCCGCCGATGCCATGCGTCGTCTCGGGCAAGCTGCGCAGCATCTCGACGTCGGCCACGACATGACGATCGGGATCGCCATGCGCGCCTATCTCCTCGACCAGTGGACACGGGCTTTCGTCACCAGGCACCCGGATGCAACTGTGCTGCATCTCGGCTGCGGCCTCGATTCCCGCGTTTTCCGCGTCGATCCGCCCGACGAGGTGCGGTGGTTCGACGTCGATTTTCCCGATGTGATGACGTTGCGCCGCACGCTCTATCCGGATCGCGCCAACTATACACAGATCGCATCTTCGGTGACGGAGGCGGGATGGCTTGCGGCGATACCGGATGACGCGCCGGCGATCGTCGTCGCCGAAGGCGTCCTGCCCTACCTTGCGGCAGAGGACGTCTACGATCTGCTTCGGCGTCTGCTGGAACGCCTGCCGGCGGGCGAGGTCGTCTTCGACGGCTATAGCCACCTGGGCATTCAATTGCTGCGCTTCAACCCCGCCATCCGCGCCACCGGTGCTGCGCTTCGCTGGGGCATCGACGATCCACGCATGCTGGAGCGGCAGGTGCCGGGCCTCAGTCTGCTGGAGGAGGTCAGCGACTACGATCCGAGCCAGATAGAAAGAATGTCAGCGGCCGCGCGCATCGCCATCCAGATCTTCAGCGTCATGCCCATGCTGCAGCGGATGGGGCGGCTTTTGCGCTACCGCTTTTAGCAGTACGGCGACGGGACGTCCGATCGACGAAGGGCCGCACTGTTCCCGGTGCGGCCCTTCTATATCAAGGTATCGCAGAGACCTATCAGCCCTGCTTGATCGGCGCGATCGAGATTTCGACGCGGCGGTTCTGCGCCCGGCCGGCCTCGCTGCCGTTGGAGGCGATCGGCCGTTCCTGGCCGAAGCCCATGGTGGCCATGCGGCGCTGGTCGACGCCCTGGCTTGCCAGATAATTGGCAACTGAGGCTGCGCGACGCTCGGAAAGGCCCTGGTTGTAGGAGGCGCTGCCGGTCGAATCGGTGTGGCCGTCGACGTCGATCAGCGTCTTGTTGAACTTGCGCAGCACGATCGCCACGGAGTTCAGCGTGTCGTAGAAGGCTGGGATTACCTGGTCGCGGTCGGTGGCGAAGGTGATGTTCGACGGCATGTTCAGGATGATGCGGTCGCCTGCGCGGGTAACGGAAACACCGGTACCCTGCAGCTGGGCGCGCAGTTCCGCTTCCTGGCTGTCCATGTAGTTGCCGACCAAGCCACCGCCGAGCGCGCCGATACCGGCACCGACGAGAGCGGCATCACGCCGTCCCGCAGCACTGCCGCCGACAAGAAGGCCGGTCGCTGCACCGAGACCCGCGCCGATCAGCGCGCCGCCGGCGGTGTTCGACATCTTCTGCTCACCCGTATAGGGATCGGTGGTCGTGCATCCCGAGAGATAGATGGCCGCTACAGCCAGTATGGCGCATTTCTTGATCATAGAATCAATGGTCCCCATTCGTGCTCAAAGGTGCTTCATACTAGCGATTGCGGCAGGAAGATGAAGAGACGTCCCACTGATGCCATTGTTTGGCGACAAATGGCGCCACGGCCACAGTCATCGTCATGACAGGGCCGGATACTAACCGATCCTTCACACGCTCTTGATAACAAGCGCGTTCGAGGAAAATCGAGGCGGACTATCTGATGGCAATCGAGTTTGGCGATACGCAACGCAGTCTCAGCGACACGCTCAACGGGATGATCGGGTCGATTCGCGGCAACACCATCACGCTTCGCGACCTGATGACGGGCATCGGCGAACAGGGCTTTCTCTTGCTGTGCGCGCTGCTGACGCTGCCGTTTCTGCTGCCGGTCTCCATTCCCGGCGTCAGTACCGTTTTCGGCGCCGCCATCATCCTGATCTCGATTTCGATTACCCTCAACCGCCTGCCCTGGATGCCGCAGCGCATCCTCGACCGGCAGATCGAAACCGAAAAACTGGTGCCGACGCTGCAGAAGGGGGCAGCGCTTGTCTCCAAGCTCGATCGCTTCGTCAGGCCGCGCTTCGGCTTCCTGACGCAAGGCGCACTGATGAACCGCTTCAACGGCCTGATGATCATGGCCGGAGGCGTGCTGCTGATGTTTCCGCTCGGCCTCATTCCGCTATCGAACACGCTGCCGGGCATCGCCATCCTGCTCCTGTCGCTCGGCATCATCCAGCGCGACGGACTGATGGTCGCTGGCGGCTATCTCTTCCTGATCGCAACCACGGTCTACTTCACCGTCCTCGCCTATATGGCAGTTGCGGCCGGCCAGGGCCTATCCAACTTCTTCGTTTCTTAAAACGTATCGCCATCGTGAACCTGACGCGTCGTCATCGACGCGCCGGTCGCGAGTCCGGCCGGCTACAGCGCCGTGCGTCAAATATGACGCGCAAGGACGCTGTATCGCTTTAAACTTGCTGCATAATTTTATCCTTAAATCGGATTCGATTTAAGCAATTAAGCAGTAGCCGGAACGGCGCGATCTCATGCCGATGTCGCCTGGAAGCTCTTGTAGCTGGCGGAATCGGTCTCAACCCCGAGCTTTTCCATCAGCGCCGCACGATCGATGTTGAGGCTTCTATCGAACGCGCCGATCGCTGCTGCAACCTTCGGCGCGACCTCTTCGCTTTCGAATTCGATCATGGTGCAGAAGTTGAACTTTCCCGGGCCCGCATGCTGCTCGAGGAACAGGTCCTTGACGTAGCCGTCCTGGCTGCGGATCACTTCGAGGGTCTTTTCCACCAGTTCCAGAAACTGCGTCCGTGCGGCGGTCGGCACCGCAAACTTGTTGATACGATAGAGCGGTGCGACGATACCCGCCTTTGTATTGCTGCTCATTGAACTCTCCTTGAGTATCCCTTCAAATCCCGTCGGCGGCCATTCGGCGACGGGCAGGAACACTCGTACGACCTCAAGTAAAGTTGAGGTCAACAGGGGTTCGTGAGAAATCTGCGGCTGCCTGACGGCCGGAGTAGGCTCAGGTAGCAATGCCCTTGAGCACATTGGCGACGTTGAGGCCGATTTCGGGCACACCGTAGCCGCCCTCCATGCAGACGACGACCGGCAGGCCCGTCCTCTTCAACCTCTCGCCCATGCGCAGATAATCCTCCGACTTCAGCTTGAACGACGAAATCGGATCGCGCTCGAACGTGTCGACGCCGAGCGAAACCACCAGCGCCTCGGCGCCGAAGGTCTCGATGCGATGAAGTGCATCGTCCATCGCGGCCGACCAGGCCGAATAGGCCGTGCCGCGCGGCAGGGGATAGTTCTTCGTGGTGCCGAGGCCTTCGCCAGCCCCCTCTTCATCGGCAAAGCCGAGAAAGTACGGGAAAGCGTCGACGGGATCGCCATGCAGCGAGGCGAAGTAGACGTCGCCGCGTCCATAGAAGATGTCCTGCGTGCCGTTGCCATGATGGAAGTCGACATCGAGCACTGCGACCCTGGCAGCACCGAGATCGCGTAGCCGCTGGGCGGCGCAGGCGGCGTTGTTGATGAAGGAGTAGCCGCCATAGAGATCGATCGCCGCGTGATGGCCGGGCGGGCGGCAAAGCGCAAAGGCGGCCGTGTTGCCGGCGTCCACATGCTCGGCAGCCGAAAGCGCGCAATTCATCGCCGCGCGCGCGGCGACGTAGGTGCCTTCAGTGATCGATGTTTCCGCGGCAAAGGCGTAATAGCCGAGCGCGCCGTCGATATCCTTGGGCGGGTGCTGGCGCATCCGGCGCGCCGGGAAGCACGTCGGGATCGCTTCGCCGCGATAACCGTCAGCGACCCAGCGCGCCCAGGCGGTTTCGAGAAAGTCGAGATAGTCGGCCGCGTGGAGCTTGAGGGCCGTTTCCAGGCCGTGATGCGTGGGCGCAACCACATCGGCAAAGCCAGCCTCCTTCACCGCCGCCAAAATCCATTCGGCACGAAACGGCGCCTCGAACGGCGCCACCAGTTCGCCACCGAAGAGTTCTGTCCTGGCCTCACGGAGCTTGTGATCTTCGGAATAGAAAACGCGCATGGCAATGTCCCGGTTGAGTTCGTGAAGCGAGCGAAGCGTCGGCAAGCTAGCGCAGGGTTCGGGCCGTTGGCTACCTCAGCGGGCGCCCCTCATCCGGCCTGCCGGCCACCTTCTCCCCGCAAGCGAGGCGAAGGAGACGCGCGGCAAACTCCAGTCCCCCCTCTCCCCGCAAGCGGGGAGAGGGCTGGGGTGAGGGGCAGCGACACTGAAGGAGGGGCATCCGAGGGAGCGGCGATCCCCCTACGCCGCGATGCGCTTGTAGAAAAGCGTCGTGGCGCACAGGCCGCCCTCCGGCCACATGGCGTAATCGGGAATGACGCCGACGCGTTCCCATCCAAGGCGTGGATAGATCGCCTCCGCCTCGCTGCCGGTTGCCGTGTCGAGCACAAGCAGCACCTTGCCGCGTGCCGCCGCCTCCCGTTCGACGGCCTGCATCAGCAGCCGGGCGACGCCCTTGCCGCGGGCGGCGCGATGGACGAGCAGCTTCTTCAGATCGCCGCGATGCGGCTGGTTGGGCATCTGCGCCACGCCGACCTGGACCGTGCCGACGATCCGCCCCTCGTCTTCGGCAACTATCAGCAGCGTTTCATCGGCGGCAACCGCATTGGCGACGCCATCCCAGTAGGGCAACGCCGCCTCCGGCGGATAGGGCTGCATGAAACCGACGGATGCGCCGCCCTCGACGCAATCGGAGAGCACCTCGGCAAGCGCCGGCATGGCGGAACGGGTTTCGGCTTCGTTGAGCAGGCGGATCGTGATGTCAGGCATGGTCAAACCCTGGTTCGGCAAAGGACGACGGCATAGTGAGCCGGCTCATCATGGGGATTGTGAAAGACGTGGCCCTGCTCGATCCCCATGAACAGGCAGTCGCCGGCTTCAAGCACATGCGACCCGGATTCCATGGTCAGTTCGAGCCGGCCGGAGAAAAGCCAGAGGTGCTGCGTAATGCCCCGATCGGCCGGTTGGCGTTCGAAGACGACGCGCGCGCCCGGCGGGAACTCGACCTCGACGATATCGACCGGCGAGCCGACACCATCAGGCGAGACCGAGCGGCGCAGATAGCCGGATTCCGGATCCCGCCAAAGTCTTTGATCGGCGCGCCGTGCAACCGGCGAAGCCTGCTGGCCGTCAAAGGCAAAGAGCGCCGACAGCGTAGTCGAGAGGGCGCTGCAAAGCTTGGCGAGCAGTTGCGCCGTCGGGCTCACCTCGCCGCGCTCGATGCGCGAGATCATGGCCCGGCTGACGCCGGACCGCGTCGCCAGATCGTCAAGTGTCAGGTTCTGCTCGGCCCTCAGCGAACGGACGCGTTCGCCGATGGCTTGTTCGAGTGGGTCGCCGGTGATTTCCATTATTTGAGATTACATTTCTCATATAATAGAGTCAAGACCTCGGGAACTGAAAATAAAGGCTGACAATGCCGCTTTGGCGACATTGCGACAACGCGCTTTCGGCTAAGGTCCGCAACGGGCATCCTGAGCGAAAAAACGTTCCCGCTCAATAATTTAGCACGACCTCACGAAACAGGCCGTCACGGCTGATGAAACGGACCGGCACGACATGGACAAGCAACCCTCCTCGCTGACGTCGATTGCCAGCATCGTCATGTCGATGACGGCTGTGGCGATCGGCAACGGCATGATGCTCGCCTATGTGCCTTTCGTGCTGACCCGGTCCGATGCGCCGGACTGGGTGCCGGGCGCCGCCGTCACCATGATTGCCTTCGGCGGGCTTGTCGGCTGCGTGATCGCCGGACCGATGATCCGCCGCGTCGGCCATGCCCGGGCGTTTTCCTGCTCGATGGCGCTGGTCATCCTTTCGGCGCTGACGATCAGTCTCGGCATGCACCCGATCCTCTGGGTGCTCGCCCGCGGCCTTTACGGTGCTGCCGGAAACACCAATTTCATCATCAGTCAGAGCTGGCTCAATCATGCGAGCGACAACCACTGGCGCGGCAGGGCGATGGCGATGTTCTACATGGCCTACGTGATCGGGCTTGGCACCGGCGCCTGGCTGTTCGGACAGATCCCCGTCGACGGTAACCTGCCGCCGCTCATCACCATCTTCTTCACGGCACTTGCCATCCTGCCGATCGGCCTGACGCGCCTGCCCACACCGCCGGCGCCGGCCAAGGTCAGCATCGATATCCCGATGGTCTGGCGCAGCTCACCTGTCGCCTTCATCGGCGTGCTTGCCGCTGGCGGTCTTTCGATGGTGGTACAGGGCTTCACGCCGATCTATGCGGCCGCCAATCAGGTGAGCCAGGGCGACGTTGCCAACCTGATGTTCGTGATGCAGCTCGGGCTGATCGCCATCCAGTATCCGATGGGCACGCTATCAGACCGGATCGACCGCCGGCTGGTGCTGATCGCCACCTGCCTGCTGATCGTTACCGCCGGCTTCTTCGCGCTCTCGGCGACCTTCAGCAATCTTCTCATGCTGATGGTGGTCTTCGCGCTGTTCGCCGGTGCGGTCGAGACCGTCTATTCCATCGCCAACGCACATGCCAACGACCGCACTGATCCGGCGGATTTCGTGCCGCTCGCCAGCACCATGCTGGTCGCCTGGTCGGCGGCGGCAACCCTGGTGCCGATGCTCGTCACGCTGCTGACGCCGGTGTTCGGGCCGCGTACTTTCATCTATGCGGCGATGGTCGTTGCGGCGCTCTATGCGCTGTTCGTGCTGATACGCCTCAGGAAACGCGACGAGGTACCCGCCGGCGAGCGCGAGACCTTCGAACTGAAGAGCGCGCAGGTGCCGAATGCCGGCGCGCTGATCGACGCGGATGCCAGAACCGAATAGCCGCCGCAGCCCCTCATTTATAGTGAACGAAGCCTTCATTTCCCGCTTTGCGCGGCTTGAAGGCACTGCTATATGCGGCCCATGAGCACAACATCTTCCAAGACGCCCCTGTCGCATATCCGTAACTTCTCGATCGTGGCCCATATCGACCACGGCAAATCGACGCTGGCCGACCGACTGATCCAGTCGACGGGCGGCCTTGCCGAGCGGGAAATGTCCGAGCAGGTGCTCGACAGCATGGATATCGAGCGCGAGCGCGGCATCACCATCAAGGCCCAGACCGTGCGTCTGCACTACAAGGCCAATGACGGCGAAACCTACGTGCTGAACCTCATCGACACGCCCGGCCACGTCGACTTCGCCTATGAAGTCTCGCGTTCGCTGTCGGCCTGCGAAGGTTCGCTGCTGGTCGTCGATGCGAGCCAAGGGGTGGAAGCCCAGACGCTCGCCAACGTCTACCAGGCGATCGACAACAATCACGAGCTCGTCACCGTGCTCAACAAGATCGACCTTCCCGCCGCCGAGCCGGAGCGGATCAAGGAACAGATCGAGGAAGTGATCGGCATCGACGCCTCCGAAGCCGTTCTGATCTCGGCCAAGACGGGCCTCGGCATTCCCGATGTTCTCGAAGCGATCGTCACCAAGCTGCCGGCGCCGAAGAGCGAGGGCGGCGATACCGCACCGCTGAAGGCGCTGCTGGTCGACAGCTGGTACGACGCCTATCTCGGCGTCATGGTTCTCGTGCGTATCATCGACGGCACCCTGAAGAAGGGCATGACCATCCGCATGATGGGCACCGACGCCAAGTACACGATCGAACGCGTCGGCGTGCTGACGCCGAAGATGGTGGCCATGGACGCGCTCGGCCCGGGCGAGATCGGTTTCATCACCGCTTCGATCAAGGAAGTGGCCGATACCCGCGTCGGCGACACCATCACCGAGGACAAGCGCCCGACCGCCAAGGCCCTGCCGGGCTTCAAGCCGGCGCAGCCGGTGGTGTTCTGCGGCCTGTTCCCGGTCGATGCCGCCGATTTCGAGGACCTGCGTTCGGCGATGGGCAAGCTGCGCCTCAACGACGCGTCGTTCTCGTTCGAAATGGAATCGTCGGCCGCGCTCGGCTTCGGTTTCCGCTGCGGCTTCCTCGGGCTCCTGCACCTTGAAATCATCCAGGAGCGCCTGGAGCGCGAGTTCGACCTCGACCTGATCGCGACGGCGCCTTCGGTCGTCTACAAGCTGTTCATGACCGACGGTTCGGAGCGCGAGCTGCACAACCCGGCCGACATGCCCGACGTCGTCAAGATCGCCGAGATCCACGAGCCGTGGATCCGCGCGACGATCCTGACGCCCGACGACTATCTCGGCGGCATTCTGAAGCTCTGCCAGGACCGGCGCGGCATTCAGATCGAGCTGACCTATGTCGGCACCCGCGCGATGCTGACCTACGACCTGCCGCTCAACGAAGTCGTGTTCGACTTCTACGACCGCCTGAAGTCGATCTCCAAGGGCTATGCCTCGTTCGACTACCAGATCACCGACCACAAGGAAGGCAACCTTGTGAAGATGTCGATCCTCGTCAACGGCGAGCCGGTCGACGCGCTGTCGATGATGGTGCACCGGATGGCGGCCGAAAAGCGCGGTCGCGAAATGTGCGAGAAGCTCAAGGAGCTGATCCCGAAGCACATGTTCAAGATCCCGATCCAGGCGGCGATCGGCGGCAACGTCATTGCCCGCGAGACCATC
Organism: Ensifer canadensis; assembly: GCF_017488845.2. Taxonomy (NCBI): domain Bacteria; kingdom Pseudomonadati; phylum Pseudomonadota; class Alphaproteobacteria; order Hyphomicrobiales; family Rhizobiaceae; genus Ensifer; species Ensifer canadensis. The sequence continues at coordinate 3,921,321 of NZ_CP083370.1, read as the reverse complement.
TCGGCGCTCCGCAAGGACGTGACGGCGAAGTGCTACGGCGGCGACGCCACCCGCAAGCGCAAGCTTCTGGAAAAACAGAAGGCCGGCAAGAAGCGCATGCGCCAGTTCGGCAAGGTGGAGATCCCGCAGGAAGCCTTCATCGCCGCGCTCAAGATGGGCGACGAATAAGCGTCAGACACCAATGACGTGCGTGGCGAAGGGGAGAGCCTGACGCCACGCCCTTGCTTGCAGACGTTCGCTGACGGCGTCTCCGTCCTCGGACTTGAGCCGAGGATCCACCTGCAAAATCTCGAAATAACGATCGCCTCTTTGCAGTTCGTGAAGATGTCAGCATGGCCCGGCAGCGGGGCAGAGCTCGTCCATGGATCCTCGGGTCAAGCCCGAGGATGACAGTGGGAGGTGGTCCTGGCCAGCAACGGATCTCGGGGCAGTCGCCCACGGGGAGGCTGCAAAGCAGAGCTGATTTCTGTTCAGCCTCACACCCGACCGCCGTCATCCTCGGGCTTGACCCGAGGCCACCACCGACCACCAGCCGTCTTCAGCTCTCAGTGAGCAGATACCGCTTCGAGATGCGATCCACCGGAAGGCCGCTCTTGAGCGGCACCGCCTTGTCCACCTTGTAATCGACGAAACCCATCTTGCCGTAATAAGCAAGGCCGCCCGTGTTGTCGGCGCGGATGGTGGCGTTGATCGCGGTGAGGCCCAGCGCACGGGCATTGTCCCTCGTGGCCGCAAAGAGCGCCGAGCCGGCGCCGCGCACCTTGGCATCAGGGCGGGAGAACGTGCCGATATCGGCCCAGCCTTCCGGCAATCCGTCGTAGCGTTCCAGTGCCTGGAACGCGCAAGGGCGGCCGTCGACATCTTCGGCAACGAAGCAGCTGACGAAGCCCGGGCCGGCGAGGTAGTGCGCGGTAAAACTTTCGAGTGTGAACGGCGTCTCATTGGCAGTCGTGCCGCCGATCCGGATGATCTCGTTGAGGAAGGCGCAGAGCGCCGGCACGTCGGCAGGCGTTGTCGGACGCACCTTGATTGTTGTCATCTGGTCGACCATCAAAAACCTCTCTTTTGAACTACAACTTGCCGGATTGCGGCAGAGGCCGCGCCGGGTTGCCGACAACCGTCGCGCCCGCCGCCACGTCTCTCGTGACGACGGAGCCGGCCCCGACGATGGCGCCATCGCCGATCGTCACGCCACCGAGAATGGCGCCGCCGCCGATCCACACGTCCTTGCCGATCTCGACCGTCCTTGCGATCTCGATGCCACGGCTCCTGAGCGGCACGTCCTTGTGATGCTCGGCGCAATAGATCTGCACGCCCGGGCCTAGCATCGAACCTTCGCCGATCAAAATGCGGCCGCTGTCCAGCATGGTGCAGCCGGCATTGAGATAGACGCGGGGGCCAAGCGAAATGTTGATGCCATAGGAGCAATGAAACGGCGCTTCGATGAGAACATCATCGGCAACGCTCGCGAACAGCGCCCGAAGCGCCGGCGCCATCGACCCACGCGCATCGGGTGCCATGGTGTTGTGCTGGTGCACCGCGTCACGCGCGCGCTGACGCAGCCGCTCGAGTTCCGGGTCGAGGCAGCAGTACCAATCGCCCGCCGCCATCTTGCCGCGCTCGCTGGCGCTCACGGTTTTGCCCTTGCCTCGGCCGCTTGACGCCGCGCCAGGCTTTCCGCCGGCCACAGTGCCGCCATGTCGTAATAGATGTCGAAGACCGGGGCGCCGCCTTGAAGCGATAGCCAGGAGACCTTCGAGCGCGTGAAGATATGGGCATCCGGCGGGAAATCCGAAGGCCGATCGAGGCTTGCAATGCGCAGGAAGGCGAGCCAGCCGCGACGGCCGTAATCGCTCCAGAGCGCCGTCTGGCATTCACCGCAGCGATAGACATCGTGCGGCCGGCCACTCTCGGTCGGCAGCGTCACGACGATGGGTTCGCCTGCCGTCAGCTCGATGTTCTCACGCTCGATAACGCCATTGACAACGAAGGCGCTTCCGACCTGTCGCTGGCAATCGGTGCAATGGCAGCAGTTGACGAACATCGGCCGCCGTTTCAGCCGATAGCGGATGCGTCCGCAGAAGCAGCCGCCAGCAATGGTTTTATCCATCAGCAGGCCTCCTCCAGCACCTCGTCGCCCGACGCTGCGGCAATAGCATCGCCACGCCTGATGGTGGCGACCCAGGCGCGCGCCAAAGCGAGACCGGCGGCATTGGCCTTTTCGCCATGATGCCGGGCATGGGCAGGGTACTCTGCCAACCAGTTGGGGTCGAGCCGATTGATCGTCTGCGGGAACGAGCGGTTCCAATCCTCGACGAGATCGGTGTCGGCCTCGAAGTGGAATTGCGTGCCATAGGCGGCACGGCCGATGCGAAACGCCTGATGCCGGGTGACATCGTTTTCGGCAAGGTGCACCGCCCCTTCCGGCAGCGTGAAGGTATCGCCATGCCATTGGAAGATCGGAAAGCTTTCGCCGACGCTTGCCAGCACCGGATCGCTCTGCCCCTCGGCACGCACCCGCACATCGTGCCAGCCGAATTCTTTGGCTTCGCCCAACAGGTTCTTCGCACCATAGGCACGCGCCAAAAGCTGGCTGCCGAGGCAGATGCCGAGCACGGAACGCTCGCTGTCGCCGAAACGGCGCATCAGAGCTGCCAGTTGCGGGAGATAGGGGAAAGCCTCGTCGTCGAGCGCACTCTGCTCGCCGCCGAGCACGACCAGCGCATCGAAGCCATCGGGTTCAGTCGGCACCGGGTCGCCGGCATAGGCACGGCGAACCTCGATTTCGGCCTTGACCTCGCGAAGCGCCGTGCCGACCTGGCCGAGCTCCGTCTTCGCCATGTTTTCCACCACCAGTACCCGCATCATCACCTTCCCTTTGCCGTATGGGCGGAAGATTGATCACGACATGCGCCCCGGTTCAAGAGGAGAGAACCGGCATGGTGCTCATTGACCAACGCAGCCGGGCCTTGACTTCCGTGCCAAACTTTCCGACTTTCCTGATATCATGATGCTCGCGATTTCTTCCCTTCGCTGCTTCCGGGTGTGCCCGATCGCAGGAACCTGACCCCAGCCCGGATGCTTGCGCTCTCCGGGTCAGGGGAGCCTTTCGCGTCGGCAAATGAGAACCTCCGTTCCCATGCCACGATCCGAGCGCCGCGTTTTTCCAGAAAGAATCAGCAATGACGGCGCCCATGGCCCGTCGACAAGAACGTCAGGTTATCATCATGGCGACCACCGCCCGTAACAAACTTCCCGCGATCATCATCAATGCCGAGGACCACAAGCGTCTGACGGCGCTTGCCTCCTCCGCTCTCGACCGCATCCCCGAGGTCGCCGAGGCGCTTCTGTCCGAACTCGAACGGGCGCGGGTGACCACCCCTGGCAAGCTGCCGGCCGACAGCGTCCAGATGGGATCCACCGTCGCCTTCGACGCCGACAATGGTTTTGCCAAGCAGGTGACGCTCGTCTATCCCGGCGAGGCCGATATCGAGGCTGGGCGTATTTCGGTGCTGACGCCGATCGGCGCAGCACTCATCGGCCTGTCCGTCGGCCAGTCGATCGATTGGCACGACCGCTCCGGCAAGGTCCACCGGATGACCATCCGCAACGTTACACCGGCCGAGCGGGCCTGAGCGCACCCCCGAAACGCGTCGAGGAGGCCGGTCGTCAGACCGCCCTCCCCGCTTTTCAATCAACTCTTGCCCGAAGGTCGATCAGAACTGCTTGCCGAGCTTGGCGTCGACGGACTGGCTGTTGGCGCCGCGAACGGCGAAGAAGAACAGGATCGCTGCCCAGAGAATGGACTTTTCGGCGCCACCGAGGCCCTGGTCCTGCACAACGCCATGGAAGTAGACAGTGACGAGCAGCACGATCATCGCGGCAACCGAGGCCGGACGGGTGAGAAGGCCGATCGCGATCAGGATGCCGCCGAAGAATTCTGTGGCGGCCAGCAGCGGCGACCAGAAGACGCCGGGGTAGAAGCCGAGGCTTTCGACCATGCCGACAGCCCCGAAGGGATTGATGATCTTGCCGTAACCGTGGGTTACGAGCAGGACGCCGCACAGAACGCGCAGCAGCGTTTCGGCAAAGGTATCAAGCGGCAGATAGATCTTTTCCAGTGCCGGGAGGATTGCACGGGGACGGGAGGTCGAGACGGTAGCATCAGTCATGGGTAGGTCCTCTTGGAGGTGGCTGCGACAATATGTGCAATGCAGCAATGTCTCGCCGGGCGTCTTTTCGTTTGCAAGGGAGCGACCGATAAAAACATGACTAAATCAGTTGACAATTGCGTGAGAGGCGCGTGACCGCCGGTTGTTTCCAGATCGACCGCTACCGCGCCAAGCGGTCGGCGTGACGCACCAGGGACGGTGTAACGCCTGAAACCTGCTGTGTAATTTTCTCATTTAACCGGTTCCGGTTTTACGGGGTTATGCAGTATGTTGCCGCGCACAAACCAGCCGGGAACCACCAGATGGACGAGAAGCCGCGGATCACCATCCTTTATTGCACGCAGTGCAACTGGCTTTTGCGCGCCGGCTGGATGGCACAGGAGCTGCTGCAGACCTTCGGCCAATCGTTGGGTGAAGTGGCGCTGATCCCCGGCACCGGCGGCAATTTCGAGATCCGCGTCAATGACGAACTGATCTGGGAGCGCAAGCGTGACGGCGGTTTTCCCGGACCGAAAGAATTGAAGCAGCGCATCCGCGACATCATCGAGCCGGAGCGCGATCTCGGCCACACCGACAGGAGCTGATCCTGGATTTCGGCATTCTCGCTGGCGTTTTCTCGGCAGCCTTCCTCTCCGCGACACTGCTGTTCGGCATGTCGGAGGCGGCGATCGTCGCCGCCGCACTTCATGGCGAAACCGGCCGTGTCGCCCTTTTCGTCGCGGCCACAGCTGGCAACGTCCTTGGCGCCGTCGTCAATTTCGTGCTTGGGCGGTTCCTGATCCGCTTTGAGGGAAGGCGCTGGTTCCCGATCTCGCCTGCGGCGCGGCAGAAGGCGGAGACGCTGTTTGCGAGCTATGGCCAGCCGGTGCTGCTCTTATCCTGGCTGCCGGTGGTCGGCGATCCGCTGACGCTCGTCGCCGGGCTGTTGCGCATGCCTTTTGCACTGTTCCTGGTGTTCGTGGCGATCGGCAAGGCGGCGCGTTACGCCATCGTGCTCTGGCTGACGCCGTGATACCAACCTTGCGCTGATATTGACGTCTTGCGTGGGACCGTGCGGTCATCCGGCAAGGAGCATACCGCAGGACGATGCTTTGGCATCGGTCGAGGATTGCGACGCTGCCGGTGGCCGATACACGGCCCACCCGAAGGGCCGGGCGCTTTTGGCATCCTGATAGCGTCGACACTCCTCACCGCGCCGCTTGGGTCCGGTTGCGATTGTCTCTTTGCCGGAAACCAAAATCGCTCCGGCGCGAGAGGTCAATATCAGCGCAGGTTGGTATGACCCGTTCAGCTATGGGCGAAAATGTCGGTCTCGTCCCAGCCGAGCAGATCGAGCTTGGAGCGGGTCGGCAGGAAGGCGAAGCAGGCATCCGCATGGTCCATGCGGCCATCGCGCAAGAGCCGCCCCGTCAGTTTTTCGCGCAGCGCATGCAGGTGCAGCACGTCGGATGCGGCATATTCGAGCTGCGCCGGAGACAGGGTCTCGGCCGCCCAGTCGGAGGACTGCTGCTGCTTGGAAATATCGACGTCGAGCATTTCCTTCAGATTGTCCTTCAACCCGTGGCGATCCGTGTAGGTGCGCGTCAGACGCGAGGCGATCTTGGTGCAGAACACCGGCGTCGTCGTCACGCCGAAAGTGTGGAAGAGTACGGCGATATCGAAACGGCCGTAGTGGAAAATCTTCTGCCGGGCCGGGTCGGCGAGCATGGCGACGAGGTTCGGCGCATCCTTCTGGCCGGCGGCAATACGGATCACGTCGGCGGTGCCGTCGCCCGGCGAAAGCTGGACGACGCAGAGCCGGTCGCGGCGGGGGACAAGGCCAAGAGTTTCCGTGTCGACGGCAATCGCGCCCCGGTAGCGGGCGGCATCGGCTGCGGAAATATCGCCTTCATGGAACCGTATTGCATTCGCCATCGAAAATCCCCAGATGAAACGGAAGTGGTGTCGCCTATAGCGCAAGTTTGGCCCTGGCGAAACCGTGTCATGGCACCTCGCCGCGGGTGCACCCTTCGAAAGCTCGCATTGATGACCTCCTCTCGCACCGCCTCGGCTCTTTCGATCATATCGCTCGTGCTTGGCTTCACGGTCGTGCCGGCGCTGGCGCAGAACTATAGGGACCTGCCCGGTGTGCGCCCGATGGATCCCCTGAACGACAACGGCGACAAGGTCGTCTGCCAGCAGACACTTGTCGATCGCGACTATCCGTTCGAATCGAGCTCGCGCGGCGGGCCGCGCTACGACACGATCTACAACTGCCGCCGCGGCGATGGCCCGGTGTTCCAGGGTAGCGATTTGCCACCGTCACTCTACCGGCAGAAGCGCGGGCTCGGCTACTAATACCAACCTGCACCGGTTCGGCTTGGCAAGCCGATGAATACTTCCTAGAAAATTGGGCAAGGAACTGTGGAGGTGTTCTGCCTCCACCGAGGAGGAACAATGCCCAACGACACGAGACCGCTCGCCATCAGCGTGCCGGCGCCGCGCACGCTCGACCTGATCTTCACAGCCGACGCCTTGAAGCAACTGCACGAGCGCTACCGCATCGTTGAGACCGATCCGGATGAGATCGCCGGCCTTGGCGACGAGGTGCTGTCGCAAGCGCGCTACATCATCGGCCAACCGCCGCTCGACCACGATACCTTGGCGCGCCTGCCGAAGCTGCGGGCCATTCTCAATGTCGAGAGCAACCTGATCAACAACATGCCTTATGAGGTGCTGTTCGAACGCGGTGTCCACGTCGTCACGACCGGCCAAGTATTTGCCGAGCCGGTCGCCGAAATGGGGCTTGCGATGGCCCTCAACATCGCGCGCGGCATCGTCGACGCCGATCTCGCCTTTCGCGAGGGCCGGGAGCTTTGGGGTGGCGACGGCAATCGCTCGGCGCGACTGCTCTCCGGCTCGGACATCGGCATCATCGGCTTCGGAGACCTGGGCAAGGCGCTCAACCGGGTGCTGTCAGGCTTCCGCGCCAGGATCCGCGTCTTCGATCCCTGGATGCCGGCCTCTATCCTCCGTGACAACGGCGTCGAACCGGCATCGCTGGAAACCGTGCTGACCGAAAGCGATTTCGTCTTCGTCGTCGCATCGGTCACCAGCGAGAATGAGGGTTTTCTCGGCGCGAGGGCCTTTGCCAGCATGCGGCCGGGGGCAGCCTTCATCCTGCTCAGCCGCGCCGGCGTCGTCGATTTCGATGCGCTAATGGCCGCCGTCGAAAGCGGGCATATCGTTGCCGCCAGCGACGTCTTCCCGCAGGAGCCACTTCCGCTCGACCACAGGGTGCGCCGCCTGCCCGGCTTCCTGCGCTCGGCGCACCGCGCGGGCGCGCTCGACAGCGCCTTCAAGAAGATGGGCGACATGGTGCTGGAAGACATGGACCTGATGGACCGGGACCTGCCGCCGATGCGCTGCAAACGCGCTGAGCGCGAGACGGTCGCACGGATGCGCTCCAAGCCGGTGACGGTCAACTGATATCGACCCAGCTTGGTATAAGCTCTTCGCCATCGGAGATTTCATCGTTTCGCTGACGGCCGGGAATGCATTGCCCCCGATTAACGTGTTCTATGGGAAAAGCACGTAGCATCGCCAGGACAGGCGCGAGATCAGAGACACGCAATGGCCAACAAGACGTCCGGCTTTCTCGGAACCAGGATACGCGACAACTGGAACAGTTCGCTGCGTTCGCTGTTCAGCCTGGTGATGGTCGCCATGCTGATCGCCGTATCCGGCATCCTTGTCGGGCTTGACTATCACCGCTCACGCAACGCCGCGATTGCGGATGCCGAATCCAACATGCGCGGCTTTGCCGGCCGCCTGGTCGATCGTCTCGGCGTGCTGTCCGGCGACACCTCGGCGCTTGTCAGCCTCGTCTCGTCGGTCGCCAACTCCTTCCTCGTGCCTCCGCCGGAGCGCATGAACGACAAGGCGGCCGTGCTGCGCGAAGGCATCAGCCGCTCGCCGCATATCGACGGCGTCTATGTCGGCTACCCGAGCGGCGCGTTTTTCCAGGTGGTCGATCTCAAGCACATCGCCTGGCGCATGGCGCTCGATGCCCCACGCGGCGCCTCCATGGCTGTCCGCTCGATGGAGCGCGACGCCAGCGGCAAATCGATCAACCGCGTCATCTTCCTGGACGAGGCGGGCGAACCGACGTCGGAGCGACGGTTACCGCCGTCGGGCTACGATCCGCGAACCCGGCCCTGGTACCAGTCGGCCGTCGACGGCACGGCTGCCGTGTCGAACGGCCCTTACGAGATGGCAACGACCGGCGCGCTCGGCATGACGATCTCGCAGGCGCACCGCGGCAATCCCAAGATCGTCATCGGCGCCGACGTGGTTCTCGACACCATCACCGATTTCCTGTCGCGCGAACGGCTGACGAAGGGATCCGTCTCCTTCATCCTCGATGCGGTCGGCCGACCGATCATCCACTCCGACCGGACGATGATGAAACGCATCATGTCGGCCAAGGACAAGGACGATCCGATCGTCCCGCCGCAGAACGATCCGCTGGTGCAAAGCATCCGCCTCAACCCGCCACCGCCTGGAAAGGCCGGTTTCGCCGAGGTGGGGGACCGGACCTATCTGGTCATGGTGACACCGCTCGAATCGGAGCTGCTGCTGACCGGACACCGGGCGGTCGTCGCCGCCCCGCTCGACGAACTCATGGCCGACGCCAACAAGGCACTGATCCAGGGGCTTGCAATATCCGGCGCCGTAGTGGCGCTCGCCGTCCTGTCGTCGCTGGTGCTCGCACACCTGATCACTAAATCGCTCAACCAGTTGACCGCCAGCGCCAACCGGCTGCAGGACCTGGATTTCACCACGCCGATCGACGTGTCGTCGCATGTCAGCGAGATCTCCACGCTCGGCGGGGCGATGAACCGGGCACGCGACGCGATCTTCACCTTCGCGCTCTACGTGCCGAGGGAACTGGTGCGCAAGGGCATCGAATCCGGCCAGTTCAGCGGCCGCGCGGCCTGGCGTCAGGAGGTCACGGCACTTTTCACCGATATCTACGATTTCACCACCTTGAGCGAACGCCACGCGCCGGAAGAAGTGGTGGCGATGCTTTCGGAATATTTCGACATCTTCAGCGAGGTCGTCGATGCCCATGACGGCACGATCATCCAGTTCCTCGGCGATTCCGTCTTTGCCATGTGGAACGCGCCGGCGCCAGACGAGCGCCATGCGGAGAATGCCTGTCGTTGCGCGCTGGCAGTCGAGGAACGGTTGCAAGCGTTCAACGAAGCGCAGCGCAAGAAGGGCCTGCCGGAGTTCCGTACGCGCTTCGGCATCCACACTGGCACCGCCGTTGTCGGCAGCGTCGGCGCGAAGGAACGGCTGCAATATACCGCCATGGGCGACACGGTGAACGTCGCCTCGCGACTCGAAGGCATGAACAAGAACTACGGCACGACGATCATGGCGAGCGGCGCCGTCGTCGCCCAGGCATCCGACGCGATCACCTTCCGGCCGCTCGGATCGGCGCAAGCCAAGGGGCGCGCCACGGCACTCGATGTCTATGAGGTGCTGAGCGCGCGGCCGATCGTCGAGGATGCAGCCTTGAAATCACCGACGACATCATCCTGAGGCGCCTGCAGCGCGCGCCGTCAACGCCGGACGCCATCTCTCTGGCGCATGACCCAACGGATGCCAGCAGCAATAGCGATCGCAAGCAACGGCCACACCGCCCAGAACACGCCCCGCCAGGACAGGAGGTTGATTGCGACGAGAGCCAGACCGGCGACAGCAAGCGTGCCGATGACCCGGTCGATCTTCCTGTTTGCCCGCACCCATCGCAAGGCCGCGAGAACCGCGAATGCCAGCAGGGGCCATGCGGCCCAGAACACGCCGCGCCAGGTCAGCAGATTGAGCGCCGCGAGGCCGGCGCCGATGACCGCCAACGTTCCCATAAGCTTTCCGGTCAGGCCCGTCGGTTCAGCCGCGGCTTCGATCGGTACGGTCGCGGATCGGCCGGATTGCTCGGCCGACCGGCCCCATTCGGCTTGGCGGTCCGCAGCCGCCCCGCTGTCATCGGACGCACCGATGCGCACGGCATAGCTCGGCACGCCGCCGTCGATGTTCTTGACCTCAAGCTGGCCCAGAAACTCGAAGCCGACGGCGATCTTGTTGCGCACCTGGTCATAGACGGTGTTGGAGATCACGATGCCGCCGGCAGGGGCGGACGCCTGCAGGCGAGCGGCAACGTTGACGCCGTCGCCATAGATGTCGTCGTCCTCGGTGATCACATCTCCGAGGTTGATGCCGATGCGAAACAGCATCTGCGCATCGTCCTTGCTTCTCGCGTTGTAACCGGCCAGCTCGTTCTGGGCGTCGATCGCCGCGCGCAGCGCCTCGACGACACTGGGGAAATCGGCGATCAGCCCATCCCCCCAGGTGTTGATGACCCGGCCGTCATGCGCCTCGATCAGGCGCGTCATGGCATCCCGGTACCGCTTGAGAGTAGCAAGCGTACCCTCCTCGTCCGCCCGCATCAGGCGGGTATAGTCCTGGACGTCAGCGGAGAAGATGGTCGTCAGCTTGCGACGCGTGTCAGCCATCGCGGATGATCCTCGCTCGAAATCCGCCGCCGCAGCGGGTGATTGAATAGTAGCGAGCCTACCACAGATCGCAAGACGCGCCGCCACAACGGCTTCCTTACTGGCTGAATGACCCTGTACCGCGCAGATGCACCAGACGCTGCAGAAATGGCTCACGCGGCGCGCTAGCAGGCACACAAACCCTATGCAGGAACGTGGCTCCGCCGCGCGGTTTCGAACTCGGGAAATCGGGCATTTTTCATCAGGCAAACTTGCGGTGGTCGCTCGCCGTTCAGGCCAAAAGCCAGAAACGAAAAAACCCCGGCAAGCCGGGGTTTTTCGAACCAAAACAAATGTTTGGCTAAAGGAATGGTGCCCAGAAGAGGACTCGAACCTCCACACCCTTTCGAGTACCAGCACCTGAAGCTGGCGCGTCTACCAATTCCGCCATCTGGGCGACGGACCGGCATGTAAAAGGCCCGAGCCGAAGTGTCAACAGGCATTTTGAAGTTTTCGTGTCAGAACACGAAAAAGGTCAGTTTGACGTCACTTTTGCCCAGGATCGAATTGTGGAAAGTCCTTGAGCTAGCAGCGATTCCGCCTCTGCTGTCGTCTCGGCCTCGACATAGCAGCGCATTTCCGGTGCGTTGCCGGACGGGCGGAAATGAATCGTTCGACCATCGGCAAGGGTAACGCGCAGACCATCGATGTCGCTGACGGCAGCCGGACGGCCAACGGCGGCAAGGAAGCCGCCGAGGTTCTCCGCCCCACCGCGCAGAAACGCCATCAGCCGGCTGCTGGTTTCGACCGGGAAGTGTTCGAGGCGGTCGCTAAGCGCGACCGGAAGACGATAGGACGCGGCCAGCGCCGAGAGGGTCATCCGGGCTTCGGCGGCGCGCCCAAGCACGGCGAGGATCGGCAGGAAGCTGTCACGGGTGGGCAAAGCCTTGAGAACACCATTGCCGACGGAGAAGTCGCTCGCGGTCAACGTGCCGCCATTGGCCTCGAAGCCGGCCACCTTCGTGCCGCCTTCCGCAACTGCCTGCGCCATTCCGGCGATGACATAGGGCGAACCGACCCGGGTGCGGATGACCGACAGACCTTCGGCTCGTTCGAGACCCGAATTGGAGGTGACCGGCGTCACGGCGATCTGGGCACCGAGGAACTCGCAGGCGACGAGGCCCAACAGGTCGCCACGAAGCGGCGCGCCCTTTTCATCGGCAACCAGCGGCCGGTCACCGTCGCCATCGGCCGAGACGATCGCATCCAGGCGATGTTCAGGCGCCCAGGCGGTAAGCTTGGCGAGCGTTTTAGGCGAAACCGCCTCGGTATCGACAGGCACGAAGTCCTCGGATCGGCCGAGAGCGACCGTCTCGGCGCCGAGATGCGTCAGCAACTCGACGAGCAGATCGCGGGCTACCGTGCTGTGCTGATAGACGCCGATGCGCAAGCCGCCAAGCGAACCGGGTGGCAACAGGTCCCTGTTGCGCTGGAGGAACAGATCTGCGGCCGACGCCGCATGGTCTTCACCGGAGCCGGCCGAAGGCACGGCCTCGCCGGCAATGGCGTCGGCAATGGAACTGATCGCCAGTTCGTCGTTCTTGTCGATCTCACCGTCGGGCCGGTAGAATTTGATGCCGTTGCGATCAGCGGGAATATGCGAGCCGGTGATCATCAGGCCCGCAGCTTTGTGGACGAGGCCATAAAGCGCCAGTGCCGGGGTCGGAACAGTGCCGCAATCGAACACGCGAAAGCCTTCGCTCTTCAGCGCATCGGCGCAAACCCCCGCAATTTCAGGACTGGAATCGCGAAAGTCGCGAGCGATCAGGATCGGATCCCCGGCCTTCGCCTGCTCGGAGGCGATCAGGTGCCGCGCGAAGGCCTTCGCATAGCGTGCAGACGGCTCGCCTTTCAGCTCCTCGGACAGGCCGCGCAGACCGCTGGTACCGAACTTCAATTGCATCTTATACTCCGTGAATGCCAACGAACGGCAATAGGCAAGAATAACAGTGACATGGCAAACGCGCCGGTGCATTCTATACCGAACGGCAGACGGCGTGGAAATCCGGCCATCGGCCGAACGGATCCGCACCATTTCGCCATGAATAAACCAAGAAAAAAACACCTAATGTGAAGCAGGGACACAACCGGAAAGCAACCCTTTCGGAAAGTGAGGAAAGCATGACGGGATTTCGGAATTTCGTTGTCGGTTGCGCCTTAGCCGCCGCCTCCCTGATGACCTCGGTCGGGCCTGCCCTGGCCATGCCGCTGTCAGGCCACGACGTTCAAATCAGGGCGCAAGGCGATGTCCAAAAGGCCCAATATTACCCGTACAGGCGATACGGAGGCGTTATGTATCCCAACGGCTGGCGTGGCGGATGGGGCGGTGGCTGGGGCCCCGGCTACTACGGCGGAGGCTGGGGCGGCCCGTATTATGGTGGCTCGGGCTTCGGCCTCTATTTCGGACCGGGCTATGGAGGCTACTACAACAATTATCCCCGCCGCTACTACCGCGAGCGCTACTACTACCGCGACAACTATGTTCGCGGCGGCACCAACGCGCATGTGAGCTGGTGCCTTTCGCGCTACCGCTCCTACAATCCGGCAACCAACCGGTTCCTCACCTATCAGGGTGTCTATCGCGCCTGCTACTCGCCCTATCGATAGGTCACGCCCAAGCGGCGCAGCGCCGGCGTTGCGCCGCTTTACCAACTCCAATTTCTTGGAAAGGCTGGTTAAGCAGCAATTAACCTCGCCATCATACCGTTTCATCACGCTCGCAACTCTTTGCCGGAATGAAATGATGCTGCTCCCGACCCAGCAATCCAACGCCACCGCGACGACCAACCTGGTCGGCTCGATCCTGAAGGATATCGAGAAGCGCCAGGCGGAAGAGGACGAAAAGGCGAAAGGCACCAAGGACGACAAGATCCTGAAGGCCCAGGTGAAGTCGGACGACGCCCAGAAGGCAGCCAATACCAAGATCAACGATCATTTCTTCAATCAGGCAGGAAACGATGCCAATAACAACCGGATGGTGCTCATCCGGGAAGTCGGCGAGTTCTTCGACCTGAAGCGAGAGGATTTCAAATCCGATTTCGCCTTTGGCAGCGCACTGTCAAAGATCGTCGAGGACCTGCCACCGGCAACCGTTCGTGACATCGAAAAGAAGCTGGGGCTGACGGATATCGATGTCTCGCTGAACGAACTGATCGAGGCGATCAAGGACCCCGAGGGCAGCCGGGGCAAGAAGCTGGACGAGGCTCTCGACAGCAAGGGGTCTGCGAACACCGGCCAAAGCAACGGCGCTACGAAGGCGATACAGCGTCTTGCAGATGCTGCAGAGGCGAAGTCGCTGGACGAACTGCAACTGGACAGCCTGACTGGTGACCTGACTCGCGTCACCGACACCGAGACACTCGCCGAGCAGCAGAAAGAGTTACAAGCGCTTCAGGCCAAGGACAATCTGGAAGACGTGCAAGACGCGCGCGAGGCCGAAGCCGAGCGCCCGCTGCCGGTTCGGATCGACGAGATCGGTCGCTACAGCCTCGCCAGCCAGACGTTTATCGCCGCCTGATCATTTCCGACGGACGATACCCAGCCGGGCCATGACCTGGTTGGGTATGCCATAGCGCCGGATAGCGTCGCGGCTATCGCGCAGGCCGCAGATCTCGCGCTGGATAAAAAACGCCCAGACCGCGTCAGCCGCATCGTCGAGCAACCGCTCGCGCAGCTCCGGCGTCGTTTCATTCCGCTCGAGCGCCTGCAATGCCGCGATCGCCTTTTCGACCTTGAGGCCATGCCGCCCGAGCGCGTCGGCACGCTCCGAAAGCAATTCGTATTCGAGAGCGCTGAGGGCACCCGCAGCCGAATAGGAGGGGTTCGGGGATCTTGGAGGGCGAACGGTCATCCGAAACTCCATGGCTCCAACACGGATAGCGCCACGCGTTGACTACAGCGCCGCGCGTCTTATTGGACGCGCAAAGGTCGCTGTAGCACTTTGAATTGCTGCATGTTTTTATCCTTAAATCGAATAGGATTTAAGGAAACATGCAGTAACACGCGCAACTGCGGTTGCAGCGTGCATCTTGCCGCCGGATCGGTCGCGATGCAAAGGGTTCGTGCGGCAACGGGTCTTTGCGCGCCCAGGCGACAAGGCACTGCGACCTCCGTCGCACCCCATCGCATGGTTAAGATTTCATAAACCTGTCTCGAAGCATCATGCCGATTCCCGTATCCGCACCTTAGCTGCGGCAGGTCTGGCCGGTTGGCCGAGACGCGCATGAGGCGCCAGCCCGAACCGAAGTGACAACCTGCCCGACGGACGGTCGAGGTGATCCGTGGAACGGCGTGAAATGCGGATGCCGGCTGTCAACGGCCGCGCGCCAACGCGAGGGTCAAGCGAGAGGGAGACCAGAATGCTGACATCCATTCTCACGGTCAAAACCGCGACCGGACTTGCCGAGGAGGCAAGCGCTCGGCCCCAACAACCGGCAGCGCCTCTTACTGCCGCCCAGCGCGGCGAAGCGATCCAGAAGGTCCTCGACGCGCTGACCCGGCATCTCGCAGGCCGCGAGATCCTATCCAAGGACGCGCTTGTGCGGCTGATGGAGGACCTTGCCCGCATCCTGAAATTCCCGCCGCTGCCACAGGAAGGCGGGCGCGACTTCGTGCGACGGCTCGTCACCTTTCTTGAATCGATGCCGATGCCGGAACGCCTGGCGCTTGAGCGGCAACTGGGCGGTCGCAGCCTGGCGCTACGGGTCGGTGTCCTTGCAGACCTGCCGGCCATCCGAAATGGTGCGGCGCCACCCTCCATGGGCGCCGCATTGCCCGGCCTCAGCAACCCATCCCTGCAGCCAGCCATCCCGCTGCATCTGGCCGCCGCCAGCGCACCGGCTGCAAGCGAGGTCGCCATGCTGCAGACCGCGCTGAAAAAAACTTTTGGCGTCGGCAGCGAGAGTGACACGTCGAGTCTCGCATCGGAGGAGATGGACGCGACACCACCTGCTGAAGACGCAGCAACGGTTCGGCCTCAGACTTCGCCAGAGCGGGGAGAACCGAGAGCGATGCCCGGCAGGCTGCCTTCGCTTGATGGCCCCGAGATCGAAGCCCTGGCCGCCATCATCAATGGCGACACCGACCCCGAACTCGTCGATCCGGAGGTTGTTACCGGCAAGGCAGCGGTCGATGATGAGGAAAATGCGTCGCCGCACCCTGCCGCCGCGGCTGACGATACCGATTTGCCCGCAAAGGCCAAGGAAGCAGAGCTGCGCAACGGCACCGCCCGGACGGATGCGGGCACCGAGGCTGGCCACACCGACGAAGGCGAGGAGCCAGACGGCACCTATGGCCCGCTGCGCGACGGCGAGGATCAGCTGCAGAACGACAGGGCAACGACGCGCGGCAACGAGAGCCGTACGGACCGCGCGCTTTCGGACGCGCTGAAGACGATCGTGCGCGATACGCTCGGCCTGCCGGGAGAACCTGCAGGCGCCGACCGACCCGAAGGGATCGCACCCGAACTCGAAAGCGCCGAAGCCGACGCAGCAGCGAGCCATACAGAGACGGATGGCACGGAGCCGGGCCGCGCAAACCCGCTCCGCCCCCGCGATACGGCTGCAGGCGCTGAGCTTGCCGCCCTGAGCGTTGCGGAAGACCAGACGGAGCCACCAGGCCCGGCGGGCGCCACCGCCGTCCAGCGCGCCCAGAGGCCGACGGACGACCCGGCGATGCAACAGGCGATCGCACGGTTGATCGAAAACGGGCTGCCGCGCGAAGCGATACCCTTTGCTATGATCCCCTATCCGATCGCAGTTGAGGACGTGAAGAGCGAGGCGGAAAAGAGCGAGCGCGACGAGGGCAGAGGCGAAGGCGGCGAAGAGCCGAACGGCGACCACGAAGCGGCGCAGGGCGACGGCGGAGCCGCACGGGACGAAGCCACGCAAGATGAGCAGCAGACCGAAGGCGGCAGGGGTGAAACGGGCGGCGAATGGAACGCCGAGCCCGATGTCTACGAACTCTATCGCAAGCTCGGCGGTCTTGGCTGACCCTCCGGACTGATCGCCGAAAGCATGTCGCGCAAAAGTGTGCAGTTGGTCCTGCGAGAACGACGTGCGCAAATCAAGAGCTGAAAGTGCCGCAAGCGAATCCTAGAGATCGCGATACGCGTTAGATCGGGTCGACTTCAGAAGAGCGATCCAGAAAACCAAGGACACTGCAGCCGAACGAAACGCTCACAAGCAAAAAGCCCGCGGAGATCGCTCTCCGCGGGCCTTTTTCATTTCAGGCGTCAGCGAACGATTACTCGTTGGTCTGGCGGTTCTTCAGAGCGGCGCCGAGAATGTCGCCAAGCGAAGCGCCCGAGTCGGACGAACCGAACTGAGCAACGGCTTCCTTCTCTTCCGCGATTTCCAGAGCCTTGATCGACAGCTGGATCTTGCGGTCCTTCTTGGAGAAGTTGGTGACGCGTGCGTCGACAACCTGGCCAACCGAGAAACGCTCCGGACGCTGTTCGTCACGGTCACGCGACAGATCGGCGCGGCGGATGAACGCAGTGATGTCCTCGTGGTTGACGAGCTTCACTTCGATACCACCGTCGTTGACGGCGATGATCTCGGCCGAAACAACAGCGTTCTTGCGCAGTTCGCCCGAAGCAGCGGCGTCGCCAACTGCATCCTTGCCGAGCTGCTTGATACCGAGCGAGATGCGCTCCTTGTCGACGTCGACGTCGAGAACAACGGCGCGAACGACGTCGCCCTTGTTGAACTCTTCGATGACCTGCTCGCCCGGACGGTTCCAGTCGAGGTCGGAAAGGTGCACCATGCCGTCAACGTCGCCGTCGAGGCCGATGAACAGGCCGAATTCGGTCTTGTTCTTGACTTCGCCTTCAACTTCGGTGCCAGCCGGATGGCTATGCGCGAATGCCTGCCACGGGTTCTCGAGCGTCTGCTTGAGGCCGAGCGAGATACGACGCTTGGTCGGATCGACTTCGAGAACGACAACGTCGACTTCCTGGCTCGTGGACAGGATCTTGCCGGGGTGTACGTTCTTCTTGGTCCAGGACATTTCGGAGATGTGGATCAGGCCTTCGATGCCCGGCTCCAGCTCGACGAACGCACCGTAGTCGGTGATGTTCGTGACGGTACCCGAGATCTTCTTGCCAACCGGATACTTCGCACCGATGCCATCCCACGGATCCGACTCGAGCTGTTTCATGCCGAGCGAGATGCGGTGGGTTTCCTGGTTGATACGGATGATCTGAACCTTGACCTGCTGGCCGATGTTCAGGATCTCCGACGGATGGTTCACGCGGCGCCATGCCATGTCGGTGACATGGAGCAGACCGTCGATGCCGCCGAGGTCGACGAACGCACCGTAATCGGTGATGTTCTTGACGACGCCTTCGACAACCTGGCCTTCTTCAAGGTTCTGAACGATTTCAGAACGCTGTTCAGCACGGGATTCTTCCAGAACGGTACGACGCGAAACGACGATGTTGCCGCGACGCTTGTCCATCTTGAGGATTTCGAAGGGCTGCGGGTTGTGCATCAGCGGGGTCACGTCGCGGATCGGACGGATGTCGACCTGCGAACGCGGCAGGAAGGCGACGGCGCCGTCGAGATCGACGGTGAAGCCACCCTTGACCTGGTTGAAGATGATGCCTTCGACGCGTTCGCCGGCTTCGAACTTCACTTCCAGGCGCATCCAGCTTTCTTCGCGGCGAGCCTTTTCGCGCGAGAGAACAGCTTCGCCAAGCGCGTTTTCGATGCGCTCAACGTAGACTTCGACTTCGTCGCCGACCTTGAGCGAGCCGTCCTTGGCCTTCGCGCCGAATTCCTTCAGAGCGATGCGGCCTTCGACCTTCAGACCGACGTCGACAACGGCGACGTCCTTTTCGATGGCCGTGACGATGCCCTTGGCAACATAGCCTTCGGCAAGATCGGTCTTCGCGAAGGATTCTTCGAGAAGCGCTGCGAAATCATCACGGGTTGGGTTGGTAGCAGACATGGAATCTCCTGATGCATCTCTAAATGAGAGACGCACATGCGCCGGGGGTTGGTGTTGAACAGGCCTGAACCCAGTCCGCCCCATCAAAGGGACAATCCGGCGCGTGGACGGAATTTCAGGCTTATGCAAGAAGAGCGATCCTGACAGTGTCGCGAAAAGGCTCTTCTTCAGATCTTCTTGATCAGGGCCGCATCGATCAAAGACTTCGCGGACTGAAACGCCGCCTCTATACTCATTTCAGACGTATCAAGCAAGTGCGCGTCGTCGGCGGGGCGCAAAGGACTGTCGGCCCGACCCATATCGCGCTCGTCGCGCTTCTTCACATCGTCGAAGATCGCCGCGTAATCGGCGGCGGCGCCGTTGCCGACGATCTCGTCATAGCGGCGTTTCGCGCGCACTTCCGGCGATGCGGTGACATAGAGCTTCACCGCCGCATCCGGGCAGACGACGGTGCCGATATCGCGACCGTCGAGCACGGTGCCCGGCTCTTTCCTCGAAAACGCCCTCTGCGCCTCGACCAGCGCGCGACGCACGGCCGGCATGACGGCAATCTTCGACGCCGCCTCGCCGATCGCGTGTGCCGACAGCACAGAGCGATCGAGGCCTGCCAGTTCGACATTCAGCGCCATGCGTTCGGCCACCGCCTCATCGTCGAGCGGCAGGCCGGCATCAAGCAGCGCCTTCGCCGTGGCGCGGTAGGTCAACCCGGTATCGAGGTGGTGAAAGCCGTACTCTTCGGCGATCTGGCGCGAGAGCGTGCCCTTGCCTGCCGCTGCGGGTCCGTCGATGGCGATGATGATCATAGGTGGTCCTGCAATCGATGTTGTTGCTGGCCTTTAGATCAAATTCGCAGGCGAATCCATGCTCATCCGATGCTCCGTCACCCTTTGCCGGCAGACCTCGCGCGCATGACGATCGCAGATACATTCACCATGGCCAGCAACAGGCTACCGACAAAAGCCAGCGAAGGCAGAACCGGGCCTACCGGAAACGACTTTCCCTTATCCCAATAGACCCTAACGCCGCCAAAGAGGTCAGACAAGGTTTGCACGCTTTGGAAAAGCCCGAACACGGCAACCAAAAGCCAGAACAAGAGCATACCCCTTGAACCCCGAACCAGTTTCATTCTGATCAGGCGCGCAAAATCGAGTAACTTCAGCGGTGGATTCAATCCCGATACAACAGGTGCGAGCGGCGCGCGATCCAGCATGCGTTGCCGCGTTCGGCGTATCCTTGCAATGAAAAGCACATTGAACGAAATCAGGGCAACGGCAATGACGCTTGCGGCGCCATTGTTTAGTCCGCCGGCCCAACGGTAGCCATCCGCCAACACGGCAATAATGACGCTAACAAACAGCGCACAAAAGCCATACCCGTTGTCGACTCCAATCGACGCAAACTGTTTCGCGGTCAGCATTACCGGGTTCGGCCAGTTCCGCGGCCAATAGAAAACCGAGCCGTCATCCAGCGTCTTCCAGTTCCGGGCATTGCGCTGCGGTTTGAACGGCTCGGGCGCCTGGGATGATCGTCTGGCTCCCGCAAGCATCCATTCGATCCGACGCTCTGTGCGGCGGAAATAGAGGTAGAAGGCCGCCACCCCAAAAAGAAGCGCGGCGACAGGTATCGCAAGCGAGACCTCTCCATGGCCCGCGAAAACGCCGAGCACAACCGTTGGAATCAAGGTCAGGAACGACACAAGCGGGATCATGAACCTAAACCGCACGATGCGGCCGAGTGTCTGCTCATCGATGATAAACGTCGGCCCGGAAGGCGACCGGCGATAGAGGATCGTTCCGTCCTCTCGTTTCTCCCAATTCAAGCCGCGGTCAAACATGAAATCTTCTCCTCAAACGGCGCATAGGCCGGTGCCACGCCTCGACACACGTCAGAAGGCCATTCGGCCGCACGTCCAGGCTGCAATCACCATTCAATGCACCTAGAGGATTACTAATTTCTTTCCTTTTTTCCGCGGCGCCACGCCTTGAGATGGACGCGCAGCACGTATCCCGAGACGATGGCCAGTGCGGCGGCTTTTATCGAGCTGCCACCTTTATCGACGAAGTCCGGATGGCCGACGATCTTGGCGATGACAACAGTAGCGTAGGTGAAAAAAACCATTCCGGACAAAACGATGCCGCATAGCATCGTCATTTTGTCGTCGAACCAAAGTTCCCGAACGTACTCGAGGGTCGATGGCTGCACCGATAGTGGACCACTCTCAATATGGCGCGGCGCATTCGCCAAAATTTCTCGTAACCGCTGTCGGGCAGTGACAATAACCCCTGCGCTCACCACGACAGCAAACACAACGAAAACGACGGGTATTGCAGGTTGCTTCGCCCAAAGGCCAAAGAGAGGCGCCGCGAAAAGGAAGAAAGCAATGGGCACCACCCAGCACTTCCCAGTCAACCGGCTCAGCTCATCGAGCTCGTCTTCCGTAACGACAACCGCGGGCGCTCGCAAATTTTGCCGATAGCTTATCCTGCCGTCATCATGGCGGCGTACCAGTTTGAATCGATCGTCCACCGACATAGGCATATCCTCAACCAGTCAAACCATAGCCGATGGTCGTTACCGACGGGTCGCGCCGGCCTTTAGGATTTTACCGATGCATCATTCGATCGCAGCGCCCAGCCCGGCCATTAGCTCCAGAAACCCGGGAAAGCTGGTGGCGATCATCGTCGCGTCGTCGACTGTGACGGGGTGCTCCGAGGCAAGGCCCATGACGAGGAAGCTCATGGCGATGCGGTGGTCGAGATGGGTGGCGACGGCGGCGGCGGCATTGCCGAGACCCTTGCCGCCGGGGCGACCGTGCACGACGAGGGCGGCAGGTGCCTCCTCGCAATCGACGCCGGTGAGCTTGAGCCCGGCAGCAACGGCGGAAAGCCGATCGGATTCCTTGACGCGCAGCTCCTCAAGACCGCTCATGATAGTGCGGCCCTCGGCGAAAGCCGCCGCAACGGCCAGCACCGGGTATTCGTCGATCATCGAGGGAGCGCGATCTTCCGGCACCGTGATGCCCTTCAACTCCGAGTAACGGACGCGCAGGTCCGCCACGTCCTCGCCGCCCGCAGTCCTCGCGTTCAGGACATCTATCTGAGCGCCCATTTCCAGCAGCGTCACGATCAGTCCGGTGCGGATGGGGTTCATCAGCACGTTGAGAATGGTGATGTCGGAACCCGGCACGAGAAGCGCTGCCACCAGTGGAAAGGCCGCCGAGGACGGATCGCCGGGAACATCGATGTCCTGGCCGGTCAGTCTGCCCTGCCCTTCGAGCCGAATGATGCGTTCGCCCTCATTGCCAGTCTCAACCGCCAAGTTCGCGCCGAAGGCCTGCAGCATTCTCTCGGTATGATCGCGGGTGATCACCGGCTCGATCACCGTGGTGATGCCGGGTGCGTTCAGACCCGCGAGCAGCACGGCGGATTTCACCTGGGCCGAGGCCATCGGCACGCGATAGTTCACCGGGTTCGCCGTCTTCGGTCCGCGCAACGTCACCGGCAGGCGGCCGCCTTCGGCCGACGCCACCTGAACGCCCATCTGGCGCAGCGGATCGAGTACGCGGCCCATCGGACGTTTGGAAAGCGAGGCATCGCCGACGAAGGTTGTGGTGAAATCATAAGCGCCGACGAGCCCCATGGTCAGGCGGCAGCCGGTACCGGCATTGCCGAAATCGAGCGGGGCTTCGGGCTCAAGCAGCGCACCGTTGCCGAGACCGTCGACGATCCAGGTGCCGCCTTCCTCGCGCACCGTAGCGCCAAGCGCCCGCATCGCTCGTGCGGTGTTGATGACATCCTCGCCTTCGAGCAGGCCTGCAATGCGCGTCCGGCCGGCCGCAAGCCCGCCGAGCATCAGGGCGCGATGGGAAATCGACTTGTCGCCGCGGATACGCACCGTGCCGCCGAGTGCCTTGGATCTGCGCGCAATGGCAGGCTTTGCGATCAAGCCAGCGGACATATGAACCTTCCTCAAACCTGCGGCCGGAACCATCCATCGCCACAGGCGAAACGGCTACGGAGGCGCGACCACCTTCCGTTGCGTTGCCTAACACAATGCGATTGCGCGATCATCCTCCCGGGCGCAAGAAAAAGCAGGCGGCGCAGGGCTTTCGAGTTTTATCTTTGACAGATGCGGCCAAGATGATTATGGGGACCGGCTAATCATCATAGGCTTGATATCCTTTCCACCCGCCGGCTTTCCGGCAAGCGCCGGTTCGGCCGGCCATTCAAGAGGCTTTGACTGTGGCAAAAGCGGAACTCGGAACAAAGCGCATTGACCCGGAAACGGGGCGCAAATTCTACGATCTGAACCGTGATCCGATCGTTTCCCCCTACAGCGGCAAGTCCTACCCGCTGTCCTTCTTCGAAGAAACCTCGGTTGCCAAGGTGCTCGAGAAGGAAGAGGAAGAGGACGTCGCTGAAGTCGACACCGAGAACACGGAAGTCGAACTCGTATCGCTCGAGGAAGCTGACGACGAAGCAGCCGGCGGCGACGAGATTCCGGATCTGGGCGACGACGAGGTAGAGATCGACGGCGACGACGACGATACCTTCCTGCAGACCGACGACGAAGACGACGACGACGACATGAGCGACCTCATCGGCGTGTCCGACGACGACGACGACGTCTAAGCGCTTAAAATATTACGCGAATGCCTCCCGTCCCCTGCCAAATGGCGTGGACGGGAGCAAATCGGGCCGGAGCCAAATTATTTCCACCGGCCTGACATTTTCGGCTTGCTATCCGCGAAGAGCAGAAGTAATAAGCCGCCACTCGCCGGGCACAACAGCCCGACAAGTTTCCCGGAACCGGCCTTGCCGGACCCGATATGGGGCTATAGCTCAGCTGGGAGAGCGCTTGCATGGCATGCAAGAGGTCAGCGGTTCGATCCCGCTTAGCTCCACCAAATTTCTCCTGAAATACAAACCTTTGAACTGACCGCCTTTCACCATGTTTGGGCCAAACGTCTGCGCATGTCGGCCGGTATATTCCTTTCCGCTTTTTTTCTGGTACCAACGGGAAAATCGAACGGTTCGCTTGCGCAACCGGGTCGAATGCAAGTGCCGGGGGATCAGATGAGTTTTACCGAAACGACCAGAACGTCGTGGTTCGCGCGCCTCAAGAACGGTGTCATCGGCATCTTCATCGGTCTGCTGCTGGTCTTCGGCATGATCTGGCTGCTTGCCTGGAACGAGGGCCGTTCGGTCAAGACCTATCGGGCACTCGTCGAGGGCGCCGGCGCTGTGGTCGACATCGACAGCGGCGCTGTCGAGGCTGGCAACGAGGGCAAGCTGGTTCACATCGCCAGCCGGGTCGAGCCCGTCGGCACGCCGGCCGACAGCCAACTCGGGATCTCCGCGAAGGGGGCTGCGGGCCTGCGCCGCTCGGTCGAGATGTACCAATGGGTCGAGGAAAAGAAGAGCGAGACGCGCAAGACGCTCGGCGGCGGCGAGGAAACGGTCACCACCTATTCCTACACCAAGGAGTGGCGCAGCGACCGCGCCGATTCAGCCGACTTCCGCGACGGCAACGGGCATCAGAACCCGGAAATGCCGATCTCAAGCGAGCGGTTCACCGTCGACCGCGCGATGCTCGGTGCGTTTTCCGTCAACGGCAGGGCCGTTGCCGATCTCGGCCGCGACAGCCCCGTGCAAATGGCGGACACTGACCTGCAGCACCTCGCCGACGCGCTCGACACCAATCGCCCCGTCAAGACCGACGGCCAGACGATCTTCGTCTCCGCCGATCGCCAGAACCCGGCCGTCGGCGATCTGCGCATCGGCTTTACCCGCGAAGACACGGAGACCGCGAGCTTCGTCGCCGCACAGAAAGGTGGCAGCCTTGCCCCCTACCGCACCACGAACGGTCGCGACCTGTTCCTGAGCTCAGCCGGCATCACCAGCGCCGCCGAAATGTTTGACGCCGCCCAGAGCGAGAACACGCTGATTTCCTGGCTGGTTCGGGTGGGCGGACTGATCGGCCTGTTCATCGGCTTCACGCTGATGCTGTCCCTTATCTCCATCATTGCCGACGTCATTCCGGTGCTCGGTTCTGTGGTCGCTTTCGGTACCGGCATCATCGCCGCGATCCTAACGTTGCTCCTCGGCCCTGTCGTCATCGCCGTCGCCTGGTTTGCCTATCGCCCGCTGTTGTCGCTGGCGATCGTCGCAGTCGGCGCGCTCATTGCTTTTGGCATCGGCTATCTGCGTGCCGGCAAGGCAAAGCCGATGTCCGGCGGCGTGCCGGCCTGATGAGCGGCGCAGGGTGTTGATTGGAGCAATTCCAGCAAAAATGCGGAGCGGTTTTGCGTCCGGATTTGCGTAAGAATAACGGGATCGAGCGGCTCCACGATTGCCTGGGTACGGGAGCGCTTTAGCCGGCCGGCCGATCGGCTTTGCGAAATATTAAGGGATCGTAGCGAAGAACACGGGCCTGATGTTTCTGCTTTCCAAGATATTCTGGCTCGTCGCGCAGCCCCTTTCCCTGGCGTTCTTCGCCGTCCTTGCCGGACTGCTGATGACGGCGGCCGGCCTCAGGCGCAGCGGCGTCGCCTTCGGCCTGCTCGGTGCGCTGGTGCTCTTCGTCAGCCTGTTCACGACCTCAGGATCCTATTTCCTGCAGATGCTCGAGGACCACTTCCCGCGGCCGACGGTACCGCCAGCAACCCTCTCCTGCGTCATCGTGCTCGGCGGCGCCTTCGAGAACGAGGTGATGGCGAGCCGTGGCGGCATCGAGTTCAACCAGGCGGCTGACCGCTTCATCGAGACGGCCATGCTGGCGAAGCGCTACCCACAAGCGCGCATCCTGATTTCCGGCGGCGACGGTTCGTTCAGCGGCGCCTATGACGGCGACGCCAAGGCATCGGAAGCCTTCTTTGCCACCTTCGGCATCGGCCCTGAACGGCTGATCCGCGAGGAGCAATCGAGAACGACATTCGAGAATGCCCGCAACACTGAGGCGTTGCTGACGGCAAACAGCCTTGCCAACTGCGCCCTGGTCACGTCGGCCTTCCATATGCCGCGTTCGGTCGGGCTTTTCCGCAAGCTCGGGCTGGAGGTCACTCCCTGGCCGACGGACTACCGCACCAGCGGCACGGTCACGCCCGGCTTCGATTTCACCCAACCCTCGCTCAATGCCCAATTGGCGACGACGGCGGTGCGCGAATGGATCGGGCTGGCGGCCTATTATTTCGGCGGCCGGACGGACAGCCTGCTTCCCGGCGTTTCACCCCCCAACGCTTCACCCCGTTGACGCGGCGGGCCTGGATGCTCCAGCTTGCGATGCGACCGATAACAGCGATGCGCCTATCAACGGAGCGGCCATGACGATCCTGGAAATCCTCGACTATGCGGGTGTTGCCGTCTTTGCCGCAACAGGAGCGCTCTCAGCTTCGCGCAAGCAGCTCGATATCATCGGCTATCTGTTCCTTGCCTCGGTCACCGGTATCGGCGGTGGAACGATGCGCGACGTCATCCTTGGCGCAACGCCGGTGTTCTGGGTGCTCAACCCGACCTACCTTCTGGTTTGCGTCTCGGTGAGCGTCATCCTGTTCTTCACCGCCCACCTGTTCGGCTCGCGTTACCGGGTGCTGGTCTGGCTCGATGCGATCGGCATGTCGGCCTATTGCGTCATGGGTGCTGCCAAGGGGCTGGCGGCAACAGGCTCGCCCGGGGTCGCGCTTGTCACCGGCATGTTGACGGCGACCTTCGGCGGCATATTGCGCGACCTCCTGGCGGGAGAGCCGTCAGTGCTGCTGCGTCCGGAAGTCTATGTGACGGCAGCTCTGGTCGGCTCCGCCGTGTTCGTCGTCGCGACGATGATCGGACTGCCGCTGGCCGCAACATCGGCGCTCGGCGTGGTCTCGGCCTTCACCGTGCGCGCCGGCGCACTCAAATACGGCTGGACGCTGCCCATCGGCAAAGCAAGCCCCGGCCGCGACCCCAACGATGTGATGTAGGAAAAGGTCGCTACGACCGTTCGCGCTTGCGGCGGAGACGAATGACCACGTCAACATGGGCAATTTCCATGCCTTCAGGCGGTTCCGGCAGATTGCCGATCTCGATATTGCTGACGGGAATATCGAGGACTTCGTTCTGGCCCTCGATGAAGAAGTGGTGATGGTCGGAGACGTTGGTGTCGAAGTAGGTCTTGGCGCTTTCCACCGCGAGCACGCGGATCATGCCGGCCTCGGTGAACTGATGCAGCGTGTTGTAGACGGTTGCCAGCGAAACCGGCACGCCGGCGACAACAGCCTCTTCATGTAGTTCTTCAACGGTCAGGTGACGGTCGCCCTTGGCGAAGATCAGATCGGCAAGCGCGACACGCTGACGCGTCGGGCGCAGACCCGAGCTGCGCAATCTCTCTTCCGAACTCACTTCGGTTGCTTTCGTCATCAAGGAGCGTTCCATGGATCCCGTAAAATTTACAATACTTCCGCTGCGATATAACTTTTGCACGCTGCTCTTTCAATAGATTCTAAGGTGCAGAACGGCTGGAATGCCTGAAAAACCGGCCTATTTCAAGGAAGGCTGGTATTTAACTCTGGTCGGACCCACATTGATCCTGTAAGCGACGGCGGAATGATATCGCAATCGAAATGGGCGACGCCGACGTCGGAAACATCGAAAACGGCCATCGGTGCGCTTCATTTCACAGCGAACTTGCTCTAAAGCAGGTCTGACAACACTTTATGTTACTCGGGGAAACAACCATTGATGACGACCAGGCAATCCAGCTTCAGCTATGAGGAAATCCTGACCTGCGGCCGAGGTGAACTGTTTGGCCCCGGCAACGCGCAGCTGCCGCTGCCGCCCATGCTCATGGTCCATCGCATCACGGAAATCTCCGAGACGGGCGGCGCCTTCGACAAGGGCTTCATTCGCGCCGAGTATGACGTGAGCCCTGATGACTGGTACTTCCCCTGCCATTTCCAGGGCAACCCGATCATGCCCGGCTGCCTCGGTCTCGACGGCATGTGGCAATTGACCGGGTTCTTCCTGGGCTGGCTCGGCGAACCGGGGCGCGGCATGGCGCTGTCAACCGGCGAAGTGAAGTTCAAGGGCATGGTTCGCCCCCATACCAAGCTGCTCGAGTACGGAATCGATTTCAAGCGGGTCATGCGCGGTCGCCTCGTGCTCGGCACTGCCGATGGCTGGCTGAAGGCCGACGGCGAAACCATCTACCAGGCAACCGACCTGCGTGTCGGTCTGTCGAAGGAAAAGACCGACTAAGCCGCGGGTTCTCCGCACCGAATGAGATAAAGAAAAGGTCATTACCATGAGACGGGTTGTTGTCACGGGCCTCGGGATCGTTTCCTCGATCGGGAATGATGCCGACGAAGTCACGGCATCGCTGCGCGACGCCAAATCGGGCATCACGTTTTCTTCCGATTTCGCCGAAAACGGCTTCAAGTGCCAGGTCTGGGGCGCACCGACGCTCGATCCGAGCGATCTCGTCGACCGGCGCGCCATGCGCTTCCTGTCGCAGGGCGGCGCGTGGAACCACGTGGCCATGAAGCAGGCGATCGCCGACTCCGGCCTCGAGGAAGCGGTCATTTCCCGCAACGAGCGCACCGGCATCATCATGGGCTCGGGTGGTCCGTCCACCCGCACGATCGTCGAGGCGGCGGACACGACCCGCAAGAACGTGAGCCCCAAGCGCATCGGCCCGTTTGCCGTGCCGAAGGCGATGTCGTCGACGGCTTCGGCCACGCTTGCGACCTGGTTCCAGATCCACGGCGTCAACTACTCGATCTCGTCGGCCTGCTCGACGTCTGCCCATTGCATCGGCAATGCCGCGGAGATGATCCAGTGGGGCAAGCAGGACGTGATGTTCGCCGGCGGCCACGAGGACCTGGACTGGACGATGTCCAACCTGTTCGATGCCATGGGCGCGATGTCCTCCAAGTACAACGACACGCCGTCGACCGCATCGCGCGCCTATGACGTCAGCCGTGACGGTTTCGTCATTGCCGGCGGTGCCGGCGTGCTGGTGCTCGAAGAGCTGGAACATGCCAAGGCGCGCGGCGCCAAGATCTACGCCGAAATCGTCGGCTACGGCGCGACTTCTGACGGCTACGACATGGTCGCCCCATCAGGCGAAGGCGCGATGCGCTGCATGCGCCAGGCGCTGTCGACCGTGAAGGGCGACGTCGACTACATCAACACGCACGGCACGTCGACCCCGGTCGGCGACAGCAAGGAAATCGGCGCCATCCGCGAAGTGTTCGGCGCGAAGATCCCGCACATCCAGTCGACGAAGTCGCTCACCGGCCACTCGCTCGGCGCTGCCGGCGTCCAGGAATCGATCTACGGTCTCCTGATGATGCAGGGTGGCTTCATCGGCGAGAGCGCCCATATCAGCGAACTCGACCCGGAATTCGATGGTGTGCCGATCGTGCGCAAGCGCATCGACAACGCCAAGATCGATACGGTTCTTTCCAATTCGTTCGGCTTCGGCGGAACCAACGCAACGCTCGTCTTCCAGCGCTACAACGGATAACACCATGACGGGACTAATGAATGGAAAGCGTGGCCTCATCATGGGTGTGGCCAACAACCACTCTATTGCCTGGGGCATCTCGAAGGCGCTGGCAGCGCAGGGCGCGGAACTGGCCTTCACCTACCAGGGTGAAGCGCTTGGCAAGCGCGTGAAGCCGCTGGCGGCCGAGGTCGGCTCCGACTTTCTGCTGCCTTGCGACGTCGAGGACATCGCTTCCGTCGATACGGTCATCTCGGCCATCAAGGAACGCTGGGGCAAGCTCGACTTCATCGTCCACGCCATCGGCTTTTCCGACAAGAACGAGCTGAAGGGCCTCTACGCCGACACGACGCGCGACAACTTCAGCCGCACCATGGTGATCTCGTGCTTCTCCTTCACGGAGATCGCCAAGCGCGCCGCCGAACTGATGAACGACGGCGGCTCGATGCTGACCCTGACCTATGGCGGCTCGGTGCGGGTGATGCCGAACTACAACGTCATGGGCGTTGCCAAGGCGGCTCTCGAAGCCTCCGTGCGCTATCTTGCGGCCGACTACGGCGTGCGCGGCATCCGCGTCAACGCGATTTCTGCCGGCCCGATCCGCACGCTTGCAGGCGCCGGCATTTCCGATGCGCGGGCCATGCTCTCCTGGCAGCAGAAGAATTCGCCGCTTCGCCGCACCGTCACCATCGACGATGTCGGCAGTTCGGCGCTCTACCTGCTTTCCGATTTGTCGCGTGGCGTCACCGGCGAAATCCACTACGTGGATTCGGGCTACAACATCACCTCGATGCCGGCGCTCGACGCGCTCAGGACCGCCGACGCCGAGTAAAGCTGATGGGTGGGCACAGCCCAGAGATGACGAGCCCCGGTGCGGTTATCGCCGGGGCTTTTTTGTTGGCGTGTTTTCCAGTTTGGTTGGCTCCCGCGCCCGGCGCCTGCCGCTATTCCAGATCCATCGTGGTGAAGACCCGGCAATTGTCGGGCGCAGGCGTGCCACGGCAAATATCCGCATCGACCAGTTGGCCGACGGGCAGCTCGCTCGTCAACAGCAGCACCGTGGACAATTGATAGCGGCCGAGATTGCCGTCCGCGCTGCGCAGGCGTTCGACCAGGGACTGGTATCGCACGCCCATTTCACCGTAGTAAGCCACGAGTTTCCGGGTGTCGGCCTCGTTTCCGGCTAGCGTCGGAATGTCTTCGACGATCGCCCCCTCTCCCGCGAGTCGTCGATTGCCGGATGCAAGGACAAGCGTACATGCCTGTGAGCAGGCTCCAAGCGAAACTGCCTTGCCGATATACTCGGCCGCCTTGCGGTCGTTTGCGGTACAGTTCTTCTGATCTCGCTGACATCCAACGAAAATGGTCGTGCCCACCGCCACGCTCAGCTTGCTCTTGCGGATGAGGCGGCCGAGTGCCATCGCAGCCGCCATATCGCCACCGGGCGATCGCAGGACCAATGGTAGCTTGCGGCCTGCGAGCGTTTTCAAGGTTGCCTTCAGCAGTGCCGGCGTCTTCGGACCGATGGTGCCTGCGGCGGAAATCCATTCCGGACATGTCGGCTCGCAACCGACCTCGTTCGAGCGCACGACGACAAACCGCATCTGCTGCTCAGCCGCCATTGCCGGCCGCTCCATCAACAGGCTTGCGGCCAGCAGACAGATCAGCAGCACTACTCGTCGCAGGCGGGGCGTGGCGCAGCCGACGGGAGAACTCCATATGCGCATTCCGGTCTCCAACCCAGATCCCCTCGTCTAACGCTTCAGGTCCGACATAACGAAAACCCGGCAATTGGCGGAGGCGGGCACCGTCTTGCAGACCCCGGCCGCGGTCAGCAGCTCGACCCCGCCCAGTTGCGTGATCAACTTCATCTCCATCATCGCCACAGGTTCGATCTTGCGCATGTCGGCAGCGGGCGTGATCTTCATCTGATCGATGACCGCACGCCCGACGCCCATTTCCGCTAGGTATGCGGCCAGTTCGCGCTCCATCGCCTTGCTCATCTCGTAGGTCTTGCGGTTGCCAACATTCTTTTGGCTGACGACTTTCTTGCTGATTATCTTCTTCCTGCCGTTCACTATCCGATATTTCTCCTGGTACCGTGTCTGGACCTGAGCGTAGACAGCGGTGATCTGGTGAACGCCCAGATATGCCCACTGGCCGACCACACGCCGGGCACCGCCGGCAAGCATCAGCGGGCAGGCGGAGTTGCAATAGGCTCCGCCCGAATAGGCAGTCCCGATGAGGCGGGCACCCTTGCCGTCATTGTCGCGGCAATCCTTCTGCTGCGGCTGACAACCGACGAAGCGCGTCTTGCCGACCGCCACTTCGAGCTTTCGCGCCCGGATGATCCGTCCGAGCACCATGGCGGCATCGACGTCGCCGCCAAGCGACGTCACGACGATCGGCAGGCGGCGGTCGCCGATCGCCTTGAGCAGCTTCTTGAGATGCGTCGGACTTTCGCGAACGATCGTCCCCTCGGCCGATATCCACTCCGGGCATGTCGGCTCGCACCCCGGCTGATTGCTGCGAACCACCAAGAACTGCATGTCAGCGCCGCCGGCCGGCGATGCCAGAACTGTCGAGGCTGAGGCCAGGAGCCCGGCCAACAGACAGAGAATGGCCACGGAATGCAGGAAGACGTCGCGTAGAAGTGTCGTGCCGAGCAAAGAAGTCCCTCATCCCGACTGTTTGAGCGTCGATCAGAACGCAGCGCTTTCGCTGGATTCCAGTCTCGCAGCCCCGCCCGGCGCCGAGCTGAAGAAAATGTCTAGTCCGCAAAATCCATGCGGCAAATGTGACTGTCGAAACAAATGTCAGGCGACAATTCTGGTTGCGTTGTCATGGAATAACACCAACGATAGCACGACACGAAAACGGAGGGCAACAGCACTCACATCGTGGATCGCTGGGCCATTCCGGACGACGGGGCTGTCTCGATAGCCGACGTTTGCGACGCCACAGCCGCTCCAGGGGGCGTAACCGGCAATGCCGTTCAAAAGCGCCGCTGGGGCGCCTTGTATCGACGCCCCTTCCGAGACAAGCGTGAGAAAAGAGAGGTTTTTTCCGCTGGCGATCGCGTCAACGCCGACGTCACTGGCTGCGGGCGTCGTCATGGACCGAAAGGTTCAAGGCCAGAGAAACAGGACAAGCAGGACGACGATGATCGCCAGCACGACCAGGCCGGTATGCGTGCGCCGCGCCGGATCCAGCGGCAGACGGTAGAGGCTCTTCAGGAACGACAGGGGCACTTCCGAGGTGGCTCCGTGCCCCTCGGCGTGCTTTATATCCTTGGCGATGGCTTCGGCCGCATCCTCGGTCAAAGGCGGCCTGTTCACTCCCCACGTCATGGCACCCATCCTTCGACGAGACACATCGGCAGCGAGCATGGTGAGCCCGATCAAGGATGATGGCAACAGGCAATCTTTTGCCTTCACGCCGACGGATGAGGCGCACACCCAAAAACGAAAGAGCCGGGCGACGAACCCGGCTCCTTGCTTGACTTCGATTGCGGCTCAGCGCTTGCCCCAGAGAACCTTGAAGCGTGCGTTGCGGCAGGTCTCGCCATATTCCTTGAAGGTCTCGGCGAGCACCTGCTCATACTGCAGGCCGCGATTGGCGACCAGCATGACCTTGCCGCCCTGCTTCAGCGCCTTGTGCGCCGCCTTGATGATCGCCACGCCCAGCGCCGGTTCGGCGGCATGGCCTTCGTGGAACGGCGGGTTCATGACGATGAGATCGTATTTGTCGCGCGGCTCTTCGCTCGTCAGGTCGAACCAGTAGAAGCGCGCCGGCATGCGCGGAGCGTTTGCCGGCATGTTGACGCGGGCCGCCTCCAGCGCATCGTGGTCGGCCTCGAAGAGGTCGATGCCCTTCGTGCCGGGCGACGCTTCGGCGAGCTTGACCGCGAGATAGCCCCAGCCGGCGCCGAAATCGGCGGCATGGCCGTTGAAGTCGCGCGGCAGGCGCGAGGCCAGCAGTTCGGAGCCGGCATCGATGCGATCGTGCGAGAACATGCCCGGAGAAGCTGCGAACAGGCCGTCGACCCGGACCGGCACCTTGGCAAGTTTCTGAACAGCGTCGGTGACGTCTTCCGGTCGGGTGAACCAGAAGGCGACGCCGTGATATTTCGGCAGGTGATCGCCATCCCATTCGAACTTGGCGATGCGCTTCTTCAGCGACTGGATGCCATCTTCCTTGCCGCCGGCAACGACGATGAGCGCGCCGTCGCGCGTGCGCTTCAGCGCCTCGGCGATGCGGTCCTCGTTTTCACCCTTGTGCTTGCCGCACAGGATCAGCGCGACGTCGTAGTCCTCACCGGTGACCACAGGCGCCACGTCGGCGCGCTCGGCCTCAAGGGCGCGATACAGCGGCCTTAGCGGCTGGACGGAAGCGATCGACGCCCCGAAGCCCTCGGGCAGCCTGTAGCCCGCCTCAGCACCGAGGAAGAGCACACGCTCGCCCTCGCCCGGCGGGTCGATAACCCCGGTTTCGAACGGGTGGAACAGGGTCTTCAATGCGTCTCGGCTCATCGGTTTCTTCCGTCGATATCAGTACAAGAAAAGGGCGCGGAGCGATCCGCTCCGCGCCCCGAATGCGTTCGGGTAGAGACCGCTTATTCAGCGGCTTCGCCGTCACCCTTCTTTTCTGCAGCAACTTCCTTGCCGGTCGCCTGGTCGACGACCTTCATGGAAAGGCGAACCTTGCCGCGCTCGTCGAAGCCCATCAACTTGACCCAGACCTTGTCGCCTTCCTTGACGACGTCGGTGGTCTTGGCAACGCGCTCCGAGGCAAGCTGCGAGATATGGACGAGGCCGTCACGGGCGCCGAAGAAGTTGACGAAGGCGCCGAAGTCAGCGGTCTTGACAACGGTGCCTTCGTAGACCTGGCCGACTTCCGGCTCGGCAACGATCGAGTGGATCCACTTGCGGGCCGCTTCGATTTCCTTGCCCGAAGAAGAAGCGATCTTCACGGTGCCGTCGTCTTCGATGTTGATCTTGGCGCCGGTCTTTTCGACGATTTCGCGGATGACCTTGCCGCCGGAGCCGATGACTTCACGGATCTTGTCGACCGGGATGTTCATCACTTCGATGCGCGGTGCGAATTCGCCGAGCTGGCCGCGGCTTTCGGAGATGGCCTTGGCCATTTCGCCGAGGATGTGGAGACGGCCGCCCTTGGCCTGGTTGAGCGCAATGCCCATGATCTCTTCGGTGATGCCCTCGATCTTGATGTCCATCTGGAGCGAGGTAATGCCGGCGTCGGTGCCTGCAACCTTGAAGTCCATGTCGCCGAGGTGATCTTCGTCGCCGAGGATGTCGGAGAGAACGGCGAAGCGCTCATCTTCCTTGATCAGGCCCATGGCGATACCGGCAACCGGCTTTGCCAGAGGAACGCCTGCATCCATGAGAGCGAGCGAGGTGCCGCAGACCGTCGCCATCGACGACGAGCCATTGGATTCGGTGATCTCGGAAACGACGCGCAGCGTGTAGGGGAACTGCTCGGCTTCCGGCAGCATCGGGCGGATAGCGCGCCAGGCGAGCTTGCCGTGACCGATTTCGCGGCGGCCCGGGGAGCCCATGCGACCGGTTTCACCGACCGAGAAGGGCGGGAAGTTGTAGTGCAGCATGAAGCGTTCTTTGTACATGCCGGTCAGGCTGTCAACGTACTGTTCGTCTTCGCCGGTGCCGAGCGTGGCAACGACGATCGCTTGGGTTTCACCGCGGGTGAAGAGCGCCGAACCGTGGGTACGCGGCAGAAGACCGACTTCCGAGACGATCGGACGTACGGTTTCGAGATCGCGGCCGTCGATGCGGCTCTTGGTGTCGAGGATGTTCCAACGAACGATCTTGGCCTGCAGGTGCTTGAAGACAGCGCCGATAACCTCAGGCGTATGCGCCGGCTCGATGCCTTCCGGCAGGAAGTGCGCCTTTACCTTCGCCTTGACAGCGTCGACGGCAACGTAGCGAGCAACCTTCTCGGTGATCTTGTAGGCATTGCGCAGTTCGTCTTCGGCAAGCGAAAGCATGGCGTTTTCGAGAGCGGAATGATCTTCCGGTTCGAATTCGCGCGGCTCCTTGGCGGCAACTTCAGCGAGCTTGATGATGGCGTCGATGACCGGCTGGAAACCCTTCTGGCCGAATACGACGGCGCCGAGCATGATGTCTTCGGCCAGTTCCTTGGCTTCCGACTCGACCATCAGCACGGCTTCCTGCGTGCCGGCGACGACGAGGTCGAGGGTCGACTCGTCCATCTCATCGAGATGCGGGTTAAGAACGTACTGGCCGTTGATGTAGCCGACGCGCGCGCCGCCGATCGGGCCCATGAACGGGATGCCGGACAGCGTCAGCGCAGCGGAAGCTGCAACCATCGACAGGATGTCGGGATTGTTTTCGAGGTCATGCTGCATGACCGTGACGATGACCTGGGTGTCGTTCTTGTAGCCATCGGGGAAAAGCGGGCGGATCGGGCGGTCGATCAGACGCGAAACCAGCGTTTCGTTCTCGCTCGGACGACCTTCGCGCTTGAAGTAGCCGCCCGGGATTTTGCCGGCGGCGTAGGTCTTTTCCTGGTAGTTGACGGTCAGCGGGAAGAAGTCCTGGCCCGGCTTCGGCGACTTGGCCGAAACGACGGTGGCGAGAACGACGGTTTCGCCGTAGGTGGCGAGAACGGCGCCGTCAGCCTGACGGGCGACCTTGCCGGTTTCGAGCTTGAGCGGACGCCCAGCCCATTCGATTTCAACCTTATGGGTATCGAACATGTTCTGTCCTTCGTGTGCGGCAGACCTTTCCGCGGCTGTTGCAGCGCGGGTGGTCGAAAAACCGCCTGGTATGGCGCATCACGGGCAAGACAACGGGAGGCTTCAAAAGAGACCGGCCGCTTTCCGCTTTGCAAGACCTGGCTGCTCTGCAGCGGGTTCTGCAAGCAGGCGCCGAAGCATCCTGCAATCCTGCCCCATGACGGGCCATCGGTTGATCCGCGGATCCGGCCCATCCGGCCCGCTGGATACCTCTCCTTGTGTGCGCCTAGTGCGCTTGCGGAGAGTTCATTTCCTGAGCGCTCTGCGCTCCATAATAAAAAAGGCCGGCGGACCGCATGCGATCCGCCGGGCAAGTCGCTTAGCGACGGATGCCGAGGGCACCAATCAGCTTGGTGTAGCGCGCTTCGTCTTTCTTTTTCAGATAGTCGAGGAGCGAACGACGGCTGGAAACCATCGCGAGAAGACCACGGCGGGAATGGTTATCCTTCTTGTGGCCCTTGAAGTGTTCGGTCAGGTTGTTGATCCGTTCCGTCAGGATAGCTACCTGGACTTCCGGAGAACCGGTGTCGCCTTCAACGGTTGCATATTCCTTGATGAGCTGAGCCTTACGCTCTGCAGCAATCGACATCGGATGATCCTTTCGATTTCGAGGATTTAGGGACGCCTTCAGCCGGGATGTCGTCCAGCTGCGGCCGTGAATGCAACGGGCATGCGCCTTTTGCTGGCGTGCCTATAACCGAATTGGATGAAAAAGGAAAGGGTCATGAAAATGGCTCTTCAGCGATGGCCGGCCGCCTCTCAATTGCCTGACGGTCGCGGGCGCATCGGCGCCGACTTCAGCTGGTCGCCATCAACCGGGACACAGTCGAGATAGGCGGCAAACACCCATCCGAGTTCGCCGGCAACGCTCGAAACCAGCGCCCAGCCCCTGCCGGCATGCCGGCGTTCGCCGACCCGGCGAACCTTGCTGCCATTGGCCAATGTCATGACGATCCGGCCGTTCGGTTCCGTGCGGACATTACGGCGCCGCGCGTCAAATATGACGCGCAAAGGACGCTGTAACGCTTTAGACCTGCTGCATAATTTTATCCTTAAATCGGATCCGATTTAAGGAATTATGCAGTAAGCGGCGTGCCGGTCGGGTCTGAGACGACACAGGCCACATCCTGGCCGGCGGCGGGTGCCGCAGCCATCAGGCTCAACACGACTGAGAGAATGCCGATGCGACCTGTCCAGCCCCGCATTCCTGCCCCTTTTCAAAACCAACCGTTCAAAACCGAATGCGTCTCAAGGCTCCGCGTCGTCCCCTTCGCCACCCTTGGCATTCCGCGGGATGTTGATCCGCCACTCGATGCCGTCGGGATGCATGATCCGTTCTAATTCGGCCTTCAGCGCCATGCCGAGCATACGCTCCAGCACCAGCGTTCCAAAGCCCTTGCGGGTCGGGTTCGTCTGCGCCTCGATGTCGGCCCCCTCCTCGCGCCAACGAACGGCGATGCCCTCGTCGGACAGCGACCAGCTGAGCTTGACGACACCGGTGGTATTGGCAAGCGCACCATACTTCGTGGCGTTCGTGGCCAGTTCATGCAGCGCCATGCCGAGCGTTTGTGCGCTCTCCGTGTCGAGCCTTAGGGGCGGGCCCGACAGGACCACACGCTTGGGATCATCCGGGGTGAACGGCTGCAGCTGGTTCTGGGCAAGCTCGCGGAAATCGACGCCCTGGGCGGCGTTGGCAATCATCAGATCTGTCGAGCGAGCAAGGCCGGCGATGCGCTTGCGGAAGGAGTCCGCGAAGTCGGCGACGCTTTCGGCCGAATGCACCGACTGATTCAGCATCGACTGGATCACCGTCAGCTGGTTCTTCGAGCGGTGGGCAACCTCGCGCATCAGGAAGCGGATCTCGCCCTCGGCCTTGGTGCGCGACGCCGCGGCCTTGGCAAGGGCTGCGGATACGGTCTCGACTTCGGCGATCATATGCGGGCGCGGCTCGATGCGCTCGCCGGCGCCGAGGCGGCGTGCGTCGAGCGCGACCAGTTTCACCCCTTGCGACAGAAGCCTTGCGATCGCCAGCGATCCCGCAATGGCAATGCCGGCAAAGATGATGCCGCCAAGCGACAGCCACAGGAAGGACCAGGTGGCCGGCGCATCGACCGTGGTGCGCGGCGCCCAGGCGATGATCCGCCAGCCGGTCACGACGGAGAACTCCGTTGCCACCCGATAGGCGGTACCGTTTTCGGTGATGTTGCGCACGCCGATGCTGATCGCCGGCACCTTGTCGAGGAAGAACGGTTCACCCGCCTTGACCCCGGTGTCGGAGGAAATGATGACCTTGCCGTTGCCGTCGACCAGAGCGGCGTTCCAGCCGGGCGACAGCGTTTCGCGGTTCACGGCCTTGGCCATGCTCTCGGCGTTCTGCGTCAGAGCGAGCAGGTATTCCTCGCCGGTTGGAAGCTTCGCCGGCAAATAAACGTTGAAGACCCACTTTTCGGCCGTCTGGCCGAAGAAGACGTTCGAGACCAGCGGCGCACCATTGTTGGTGAAGGCCCGCTCGACGGAGGCGGGATCGGAGGCCTTGGCGAGCGGCGTGCCAAAGGGCACCCGGGTGTTCATGAGCTGATTGTGCTTGCGGTCGATGACGATCAGATAGGAATCGGTATCGGCGAGCGCCGTCGAGGCCCTGCGATAGAAGGCCTCCATGTCGCCGCCCTCCATCGCCGGTGCGGTCGACAGCACCTTCAGCGTCGTCAGCATTCCCTCGACATCGCGCTCGACGATGCGCGTCACCGATCCGGTCGAGGCCTGCAGCAGCGCGGTGATGACCTGCTCCTGTGCGTCGACGCTGCGCTTCAGCACCACGAGCGAAAAGATGAACGCGGGAACGATCGCGATCAGCAGCAGCGAAGTCAGGTAGAAACGGAAAGGCCGCGTCATGCGGTGACGAACGAAATCGAGAGCTGTCGCCAGGCGACCCACGGCAGTCTCCCTTCCCTCTTGCGAAACCTGCGCCAAATGCACCGCCTTTCAACCACAGCGTCGCGCGTCGAATGTAGCGCGCGAAGGCCACCGCAACACCTTAAAACTGCGTCATAATCCTCGCTCCAAATCAATGCCGATCCGGAAAATCATGCAGCAGCCATGACCGCCGGACGGCGGCCGAAACGGGCGACAGCAGGCGACGAGCGCCTGCTTGCGAGCTGGAAACGGAACCGTTTCGAAGCAGCCCCAAGCCCTTGGGCGGGATCATGCGTCAGCGATGCGGCAAAGGCAAATGTGGCGATCGAAGCGATCAGCCGACGGCAAAGACCCGCTTCGGGCGGAACTCGCCTTCGGCGATCTCACCGATGGCGATCAGCTTGCCGCGGGTGGTCGCATAGGCTTCTGGCGTTGCCAGAGGCGCGTCTCGGCCACGCAGGATGATAGGATTGCCCATCTTCAGCCGATGCGCCTGGTCGTCGCTGACGGCGATATGCGGCAGGCTGGACAGCGCCTCGCCGGTTTCGATGACGAACGCATCGAGGGCTGCCAGCCGCTCGTCCTCGTCTTCGATCTTTTCGAGTGCCACCAGATCGGCGAGCGGCACCATGTCATCCTCGCCGAACGGCGCGACGAAGGTGCGCCGCAGCGAAGCGATGTGGCCGAAACAGCCTAGATCGCGGCCCATGTCGCGGGCGATCGAGCGAACATAAGTGCCCTTGCCGCATTCGATCTCGAACTGGGCGAGATTGGGCGCGGCGCCGAGCAGCGTCAGGCGGAACACCTCGACTTCGCGTGCCGGGATATCGACGGTCTCGCCATCGCGGGCGAGATCGTAGGCGCGCTCGCCGTCGATCTTGATCGCAGAGAACTGCGGCGGCACCTGGCTGATAACGCCGGTATAGTTCGGCAAGAGGGCGCGGATCGCCTCTTCGGTCGGGCGTGCGTCCGAAGAATGCGTCACCTGGCCTTCGAGATCGTCGGTCGAGCGCTCTTCGCCCCAGGCGACCGTAAATTCATAGATCTTGCGGCCATCCATGACATAGGGGACGGTCTTGGTCGCGTCGCCAAGAGCGATCGGCAGCATGCCGGACGCCAGTGGATCGAGCGTGCCGGCATGGCCGGCCTTCTGCGCCTTGAACAGCCACTTGATCTTGGAAACGGCTTCGGTCGAGCCGAAATCGAGCGGCTTGTCGAGGATCAGCCAGCCCGAGATCGGACGGCCCTTGGGTTTACGCGGTTTGGACATGAACTCTTCTATTCTTCGTCGTCGGTATTCGGATCGAGGTCGCGGCTGACTTCGGGCGAACGAAGCAGGGCATCGATCTTCTTGTAGTTGTCGAAGCTGGTATCGTCGCGGAAGCGAACTTCGGGCATGTACTTCAACTGGCGCAAATGCGGGCCGAGGCGGCCGCGAATGTACTTGGCGTTCTTGTTCAGCGCCTCGATGACCTCAGCATGATTGGGAACGCCGAGCGGCGTCACAAAGGCGGTCGCGATCCTCAGGTCGGTCGACATGCGCACTTCGGAGATCGCGATCAGCGTCTTCTCGATCACGGGATCGCGGACGTCGCCCCGCTGTAGAACCTGCGTGATCGCGGCGCGCACCTGTTCACCGATGCGCAGCATGCGCTGGGAGGGGGCAGAGGATGTGGCTCTGGTCATTGGTCAATACCTCAAAAAAATGCGAGCGCCGAAGGATAACCCGGCGCCCGCACAATTTCTAATCGGACGGATCTTACAGCGTCCGCGTGATGTGTTCGACGCGGAAGCACTCGATCGTGTCGCCTGCGCGGATGTCTTCGTAGTTCTCGAACGCCATACCGCATTCCTGACCGACGTTGACTTCCGAGACTTCGTCCTTGAAGCGCTTGAGCGTCTTGAGCTTGCCTTCGTGGATGACGACGTTGTCGCGAACCAGACGGACGCCGACGCCGCGCTCGACCTTGCCTTCGGTGACGCGGCAACCCGCGACCTTGCCGACCTTGGTGATGTTGAACACCTCAAGGATCTCGGCGTTGCCGAGGAAGGTTTCGCGACGCTCGGGCGAAAGCAGACCGGACATCGCCGCCTTAACGTCATCCACCAGATCGTAGATGATGTTGTAGTAGCGGATTTCGATGCCTCCACGCTCGGCTGCCGAACGGGCCTGATTGTTGGCACGAACGTTGAAGCCGATGATGGCGGCGTTCGATGCTTCTGCGAGCGAGATATCCGACTCGGTGATACCGCCAGCACCCGAATGGACGATGCGCGCACGCACTTCGTCGGTTCCGAGCTTGTCCAGCGCACCGGCGATCGCTTCGATCGAGCCTTGCACGTCGCCCTTGATGACGAGCGGGAACTCCTTGAGACCGGAGGTCTGGAGCTGGGTCATCATCTGCTCGAGCGAACCGCGCGAACCGGACTGACGGGCAACTGCCTTGTCGCGGGCAAGCCGCAGGCGGTATTCCGAGATCTCGCGAGCGCGGCTTTCGTTTTCGACGACGGCGAACTTGTCGCCTGCTGCCGGCGTGCCCGACAGGCCGAGAACTTCGACCGGCATCGACGGACCGGCTTCCTTGACGTGTTCACCCTTGTCGTTGACCAGGGCGCGCACACGGCCCCACTGGTCGCCGGCAACGATGATCTGGCCCGGACGCAGCGTACCCTTCTGAACGAGCACGGTTGCGACGGCGCCGCGGCCACGGTCGAGTTCGGCTTCAACCACAGTACCTTCGGCTGTCCGGTTCGGATTGGCCTTGAGGTCGAGGATTTCGGCCTGGAGCAGGATCGCTTCGAGCAGCTTGTCGAGGTTGGTGCCGTTCTTCGCCGAGACTTCCACGTCGAGAACTTCACCGCCCATGGATTCGACGAAGACTTCATGCTGCAGAAGTTCGGTGCGAACCTTCTGGGCATTGGCCGCCGGCTTGTCGACCTTGTTGATCGCCACGATGATCGGAACACCGGCCGCTTTGGCGTGGTTGATGGATTCGATCGTCTGCGGCATCACGCTGTCGTCGGCCGCAACCACCAGGATGGCAATGTCGGTCGCCTGGGCACCACGGGCACGCATGGCGGTGAACGCCGCGTGGCCGGGTGTGTCGATGAAGGTGATCTTGTTACCGTTCTGCTCGACCTGGTAGGCGCCGATGTGCTGGGTGATGCCACCCGCTTCGCCGGCAACCACGTTGGCATGACGGATGGCGTCGAGCAGCGAGGTCTTGCCGTGGTCGACGTGACCCATGATCGTGACGATCGGCGGACGCGAGACCAGTTCTTCCTCGATGTCGGAAACGTTGAAGATGCCTTCTTCGACGTCGGACTCGGAAACACGCTTGACGGTGTGGCCGAATTCGCCGGCGATGAGTTCAGCCAGGTCGGCATCGATCAGATCGCCGGGCTTCATCATCTGGCCTTCCTTCATCAGGTACTTGATGACGTCGACGGCGCGTTCGGACATGCGCTGCGACAGTTCCTGAATCGTGATGGTTTCCGGCAGAACGACTTCGCGCGAAATCTTCTCGCGGGTCTCCTGCATCTGGCTGCGCTTGAACTTCTCCTGGCGGCGACGCATCGCCGACAGCGAGCGGGCGCGCTGGCCGGCATCCTCGTCGGCAGCGGTGGTCAGCGTCAGCTTGCCCTGGCGGCGACCATCGTCACCCTTCGGGCGCGTGACCGGCTTTGCCGGCTCCGGACGCACGACCTTGCCACGAACCGGACCTGCGCCGGGGCGCGGGCTGCGATCCTCATCCTTTTCGTTGTCGACCTTGCGGCCGCGCAGAGCACCGGCCGGTGCCGGCGTCGGAAGACCTGCTGCCGGGGCGGCGGCGGGCCGTGCAGCCTGCGGGCGATTGTCGACGCGACGCTCGCCGGCTGCAGGTGCGCGAGCAGCCACGGGGCGCTCTTCGACAACCTCTTCGGCCTTGGCTTCGGGCTCGACAGCCGGGCGGGCTGCTTCCTCGGCGGCGCGACGTGCGGCGTCTTCCTTCTCCTGCAGGAGACGGGCTTCTTCCTCACGCTTGCGGCGCGCTTCGTTCTCGGCGCGGATGACCGCTTCTTCAGCTTCGCGGATCTGGGCTTCGGCCAGAGCGCGGCGGCGCGCATCGATCTCACCGGCGGAAAGCTGGTTCAGAACGACACCGACGCGCGGACGGTTCGCCTGGTTGGCTTCCTGGCGCGTCTGGTGCTGCTGTGGCTGCGGGGCCGGGCGGCCCGAAGGCTGCGGCTGAGCCGGACGCTGTTCGGCCGGCCGTGCGGCGGGAGCCGCGGCAACCGGCGTGATCGGGCGCTCGTCCTTGGGGCGATGGAAGGGGCGTTTCTTGGTTTCGACCACGACCGCCTTGGTGCGGCCACGGCCCATGTCCTGACGCACGGTCCCCTGCGAAACCCCGGAGGGCTTCAGGGTCAGCGTCTTCTTGCCTGCTGCGCCGCCTGTCTTGTCGTCGTTGTTGTCGGTCATTCCGTTCCGTTCCTAGCGATCAGGGCCGGATGCGTATCACCTGACCCTGTCTTCCAAATTGTCTCAAACAATGTACGCGATGCCGGATTTTGCCGGTGACGCGCGTCATTGCTGTGGCTTGCCAGCGCCGCCTTCGGCCCGGACCGGGACGGATCCACGGTACTTTTCGAGCATGATTGCGCGCTTCACTACACCCTCACCCGCCTGCCCTGCAAGCGTTGCGGCATGGATAAAAGCATTACTTCCCAAAAGGCCCTCCATTTCCGCCGCCGTGAAGGGGCGGAACGCGGGTATTTCCGTTTCATCTTCAACCACAAAGCTCATCGCCTTGCGGGCCTGGTCAATCTTGCGGACGCCGTCGGCTGCCGCATCACTCGCGTGGAAGACGGCGAGTGCCGCCAATCCACGAACAGCCTGCTCCGTCTTCGTCGCGCCGGAGATGAACTGGGCCGCCTTGCGCGCCATGTTCATCATTCCGGCAAGCTGCTCGACGAGCAGCCTGTCCACGTCATCGGCAAGCGTCGCATCGACCTTGACGTCGGCCTTCAAGGCCCGGGCGAAGAGCTTCTTCGCCATGGCCTTTTCGACCAGCGCCCGCTCCGCCTTGACCCAGCAGCCGCGCCCCGGAAGCTGACGCTTCAGATCGGGAACGATGCGGCCGTCGGGTCCGGCGACGAAGCGGATCAGATCGTCGGGCGAGCCACTCTCGCGCGTGACGATGCAAGTCCGGGTGCTGCCGCTCTTGTCCTTCGGACCGTTGTCCGAAGGCAGAACGTCAGCGTCAGTCGATGCGGTGGTCGCCATCAGGCGTCCTGTTCCGCGCCTTCGGCAACCTCGATCGCCTCATCTACTTCCTGCTCGACGGCGAGGTCGTCTTCCGTGATCCAGCCGGCAGCAAGGCGAGCCTGAACGATCATGGCTTCAGCGTCGGCACGCGAAACTTCGAACTTCGAGAACGTGCCCTCGAAGCGCTTGGTCTCGCCGTCCTTGCGTTCGCTCCAGCCAACCAGGTCGTCAGCGGCGCAACCGGCAAAGTCCTCGATGGTCTTGATGCCTTCCTCGCCGAGCGCGACCAGCATCGGGCTGGTCAGGCCATTGATCGTGCGCAGTTCGTCGGCAACGCCGAGTTCCTTGCGCTTGGCATCCATCTCAGCTTCCAGCCTGTCCAGGTACTCGCGGGCGCGGGTCTGGATTTCGGTAGCCGTTTCGTCGTCGAAGCCGTCGATCGAGGCAATTTCGTCGAGATCGACATAGGCAAGCTCCTCGACAGCCGCAAAGCCCTCGGAAGCCAGAACCTGACCGACCATCTCGTCGACGTCGAGCGAGTCCATGAACAGGTTGGTGCGCTCGTTGAATTCCTTCTGGCGACGTTCGCTTTCTTCCTGCTCGGTGAGG
Source organism: Ensifer canadensis (assembly GCF_017488845.2). NCBI lineage: Bacteria > Pseudomonadati > Pseudomonadota > Alphaproteobacteria > Hyphomicrobiales > Rhizobiaceae > Ensifer > Ensifer canadensis. The sequence goes on along the minus strand of NZ_CP083370.1, from coordinate 3,876,555 downwards.
ATGTCGATATCCCAGCCGGTCAGCTGCGAAGCGAGGCGAACGTTCTGGCCGCGGCGGCCGATGGCCAGCGACAGCTGCTCGTCCGGAACCACCACTTCGATGCGTTCCGCATCTTCGTCGAGAACGACCTTGGCGACTTCCGCCGGCTGCAGCGCGTTGACGATGAACGATGCCGGATCCTGCGACCACGGAATGATATCGATCTTTTCGCCCTGCAGTTCGCCGACGACGGCCTGAACGCGCGAACCGCGCATACCGACGCAGGCGCCGACCGGATCGATCGACGAGTCGTTCGAGATCACGGCGATCTTGGCGCGCGAGCCCGGATCGCGGGCAACCGACTTGATCTGGATGATGCCGTCGTAGATTTCAGGCACTTCCATGGTGAAGAGCTTGACCATGAACTGCGGATGCGTGCGCGACAGGAAGATCTGCGGGCCGCGCTGTTCGCGGCGAACGTCGTAGACGAAGGCGCGGACGCGGTCGCCGTAACGCATGTTTTCGCGCGGGATCATCTCGTCGCGACGGATGATGCCTTCGCCACGGCCGAGATCGACGATGACGTTGCCGTATTCGACGCGCTTGACGGTGCCGTTGACGATCTCGCCGACGCGATCCTTGAATTCGTCGAACTGGCGGTCACGCTCGGCTTCGCGAACCTTCTGCACGATGACCTGCTTGGCCGACTGGGCAGCGATACGGCCGAAATCCATCGGCGGCAGCGGGTCGGCAATGAAGTCGCCGAGCTTGGCGTCCGGGTTGCGGTCGCGGGCCAGTTCAAGCGGGATCTGGGTGGAATAGTCTTCCGCCTTCTCGACCACTTCCAGCAGACGCTGCAGGCGGATTTCGCCGGTCTTGGAATTGATGTCGGCACGGATGTTGGATTCCGAACCATAGCGGGAGCGCGCGGCCTTCTGGATCGCATCGGCCATCGCGGCCAGAACGATCTCGCGGTCGATCACCTTTTCGCGTGCCACTGCATCTGCGATCTGCAGAAGCTCGAGCCGGTTAGCACTGACTGCCATCTCATGTCTCCGTCTGGTTGCAGGGGGCCTCAAGCACCGCCCCGGCTTTTATTCGTCGATAGGTGAATCTTCGTCTTCAAAATTCTCGTTCGCGGCGCGCGCTGCCTTGGCCTTCTTGTCGGCCGTCAGGGCGTCGCGGATCAGGTCGTCGGTCAGGATCAACCGCGCCTCCGCAAGCGTGGTGAAAGGAATGGTAACCGTCGCTTCCTCGCCATAAGCAGGCTGATCGCGCTCGATCTGGAAACCATCCGCATCCACGGACACGATCTTGCCGCGGAAACGCTTGCGGCCTTCAACCAGCACCGAGGTCTCGCATTTCAGCAGGTGACCCTGCCAGCGGAAGAAATCGGACTTGCGCACCATCGGGCGATCGATGCCGGGCGACGACACTTCCAGATGATACGCCTTGTCGACCGGATCTTCCACATCGAGAACCGGGGAAATGGCCATCGAGATCGCTTCGCAATCTTCGACGGTCATGGTGCCGTCGTTGCGCTCGGCCATGATCTGCAGCGTCATGCCGTTCTGGCCGGACATGCGCACGCGTACCAGGCGATAGCCCATCGGCGTCAGCACCGGTTCGATGATGTCGGCGATGCGCTGATCAAGACCGGTCTCGGTGATCAGGCGGGGTTCAATTTCATTTTCAGCCGTTGTCGGATCGGACAAACGATGTCTCCTCATGGGACCGGCTAATAAAAAAGAGCGGGTCCTGACGGGCCCACTCTTCATCTACCGATCAAGAATTTGAGGCCCATATACGCCTCGTTGCCGCAAATTGCAAGGTGTTCGACCGGTGGTGGCCGAAGCCGCCAGATCGGGGCGGATGGCAGGCAATCGATGCGACGGCAAGTTTCAGCGGCTGGCACTTCGGCCTTCGAGGTTTATAACAGGCAACGAACCGCTTCGATATCGCAATCAAAAGACACGAGAGAGAAGACGAGGTGCCCACCCGTATTTCGCCACTGGCCCCCTTCAAGCACGACATCTTCCGCACCATCTGGATAGCAAGCCTCGCCTCCAACTTCGGCGGCCTCATCCAGTCGGTCGGCGCCGCCTGGCTGATGACCTCGATTTCCTCGTCGGCCAACATGGTTGCGCTGGTGCAGGCGTCGACCGCGCTTCCCATCATGATGTTCTCGCTGGTGTCCGGCGCGCTTGCCGACAATTTCGACCGGCGGCGGATCATGCTGGTGGCGCAGTGTTTCATGCTGACGGTGTCGGCGCTTCTGACCATCTGCGCCTATTTCGGCATCATTACGCCGTGGCTGCTCCTGCTCTTCACCTTCCTGATCGGCTGCGGCACGGCGCTCAACAACCCCTCCTGGCAGGCCTCGGTCGGCGACATGGTTCCGCGCGACGACCTGCCGGCGGCCGTGGCGCTGAACAGTATGGGCTTCAACATCACCCGCAGCGTCGGCCCGGCGATCGGCGGCGTGATCGTGGCGACGGCGGGTGCAGCGGCGGCCTTTGCCGCCAACTCGCTCAGCTACTTCGCCATCCTCTTTGCGCTGATGCGCTGGCGGCGCGAAGTGACCATGAGCCCACTGCCGCGCGAAACGCTCGGCCGGGCGATTACGGCAGGCCTGCGCTATGTCGTCATGTCGCCCAATATCGGCAAGGTGCTGGTGCGCGGTTTCCTCTTCGGCCTTTCGGCAAGCGCCATTCTCGCGCTTCTGCCGCTGGTGGCGCGCGATCTCGTCCAGGGCGGACCGCTCACCTACGGCCTGATGCTCGGCGCCTTCGGTCTCGGCGCGATCGGCGGCGCATTGCTGAGCGCAAGACTGCGCGAAATGATGTCGAGCGAAGCGATCGTTCGCCTGGCTTTTGGCGGCTTTGCCGTGAGCACGGTCGTCATTGCCTTCAGCCCCTATGCCTGGCTCAGCTGTCTCGTGCTCCTGGTCTCCGGCGCATCCTGGGTGCTGGCCCTGTCGCTGTTCAACACCACCGTCCAGCTTTCGGCTCCGCGCTGGGTGGTCGGCCGGGCGCTGTCGCTCTACCAGACCATGACCTTCGGCGGCATTGCCGGCGGCAGCTGGCTCTGGGGCACGACGGCCGAGCAATATGGTGCCACCAATGCGCTTGTTGTCTCCTGTCTGTTGATGCTGGCGGGTGCGGTCATCGGCCTGCGCCTGCCGCTGCCCGAGTTCAAGTCGCTCAACCTCGATCCGCTCAACCGCTTCAACGAGCCGCTGCTCGAGCTGGACCTGAAACCCCGCAGCGGCCCGATCGTCATCATGATCGATTACGAGATCGACGATGCCGACATACCGGAGTTTCTGGAGACCATGGCCGAACGGCGGCGCATCCGCATCCGCGACGGCGCCGGCCATTGGGCGCTGATGCGCGATCTGGAAATTCCGACCACCTGGACGGAAACCTACCATGTGCCGACCTGGGTGGAATATGTGCGCCATAACCAGCGCCGGACGCAAGCCGACGCCTCGGTCGGCGACAAGCTGACGGCGCTGCATCGCGGCGCAGCGCCACCGCGGGTGCATCGCATGATCGAGCGCCAGACGATCGTTCCGACGCATTACGAGCGCTACAAGCGGCAGGTGAACGTCGACATGCACTGAGGCGAAGCGCGCGCCTAGGATTGGGTAAACACGCCGGCAGCAGCAGACTTACCGGAGCTTCGCTTTCAACGTGGCGTCGGGAAAGCAGGTCGGCGCCAGGCCGTTCTTGGCCTGCCAGTCGCCGAGCGAGCGGCGCGTCTTGTAGCCGGCCAGACCATCGGCCTTGCCGACGTCGTAGCCCTTGGCAACCAGCGCCTTCTGCATCGCCAGGACATCGGAGCGCAGCATGTTGCCGACATCGCCCCAGGTGCCGCGGAAGGCACCGCCACCCGCGCCGATGCGATCGGCAAGGTTGCCAATGAACAGCGCATAGAGGTCCGAGTTGTTGTATTCCTTGAGCACATAGAAATTCGGCGTGACGATGAACTCCGGCCCATGAGTGCCGGCCGGAACCAACATCATCGACGGCGCCGAACGCTCATGCGACGGGAAGGCTTTTCCGGAAATGCGGGTGATGCCCTTGGCCGCCCAATCGGACATCGGCCGGGCAAGATCCGGACCTTCCTGTGCGCAGGAGACGCCGGCCGGGATCGACACTTCGAAGCCCCAGTCGCGGCCACGTTGCCAGCCCTTCTTGACGAGATAGTTGGCAATCGACGCCAAGCTGTCGGGAACAGAGTTCCAGATATCGCGGCGGCCGTCGCCGTCGAAATCGACGGCATATTGCAGGAAGCTCGACGGCATGAACTGCGGCTGACCCATGGCGCCGGCCCAGGAGCCGCGCATCGACACCTCTTCGACGTCGCCGCTGTCCAGAATATGCAAGGCCGCGATCAACTCGCGGCGGAACAGATCCGGCCGGGTCGACATGAAGGCCTTGGTCGCCAGGACATCGACGACCGGATAGGGAATTTTCGCGCGTCCGAAGCCGGATTCGCGGCCCCAGATCGCCACGACCACCGATGCCGGAACCCCATAGGTCTTTTCGATCCGCTTCAGGGTAGACGCGTGCGTCGAAGCAAGGCTTCGCCCCGTTGCCGCCAATCCCTGCAGCCGCTTTTCGGAGAAGTAGCTGCCGGGCGAGGAAAACTCCGCCTGGCTCTGCTTCTGCTCCTTCGGCTTGGGGAAGCCGGGTGGGGCCAGATCGGGCAGGTCCCAGTTCAGCTTTACGTCAGCAAATGCGGCCTTGAACGATCGCGCTGATACACCCGACTTCTCGGCTTCCGGCCAGAGATCGCGCTGCAGCCACTGGCGAAACTGGTTCTCGACATCCGCCTTGGAGGCAGCCTGGGCGAAGCCCGTGAAAACGCAGAACAACAATGTCGACAGTGATAGAAATCTCAGCATCCGGCTTCCCTATCGGTTGGATCGCGGGCGGTTGGGGCAAAAGCCCCGATCAATTCGAGGTGTCAGATCGAGGTGCGGGCGCGAAGGGCGGCCGCCAGCGTGCCCTCGTCGAGATAATCGAGTTCGCCGCCAACAGGCACGCCATGGGCAAGCCGCGTGATCTTCACCTCCATCCCCTCGAGCTGGTCGGTGATATAGTGGGCGGTAGTCTGGCCCTCGACCGTGGCGTTGACGGCGATGATCAGTTCGCGGACGCCGCCATTGGCAACGCGCTGCACCAGCCCCTTGATGTTGAGGTCGTCGGGGCCGACGCCGTCGAGCGGCGACAGCGTGCCGCCGAGCACGTGATAGGCGGCGTTCATCGCCGCGGCCCGTTCCAGCGCCCAGAGATCGGCGACATCCTCGACGACGATGATCACCGACTGGTCGCGGCGTTCATCCGCGCAGACCGTACAGGGATCGATCGTGTCGACATTGCCGCAGCACGAGCAGATGCGCACCTTGCGATGGGCCTCGCCCATGGCTTCCGCCAGGGGCCCAAGCAGCTGGTCCTTCTTCTTGACCAGATGCAGCGCCGCGCGCCGCGCCGAACGCGGCCCCAGCCCCGGCACCTTTGCCAGAAGCTGGATCAGTTTTTCGATTTCGGGACCGGTGACTCGCTTTGCCATGCGGCGCTTTTAGCCCATATCGCCGACAAACGGAATCGCCTTGCCGGAATATCACGCGGCTCCCGCCCTCCATTGCGCCGGAACTCACGGACGCATCGAAGCACGGCTCAACGGGTGGCGATGACGACGGCCGCCCCGGCGATGGTTCCGGCGCTGGCGCGGTTGGCGAGGCGAACGGCGCGCTTGCTCTTCAGGAGCTTGCGCGCATTGGCGGCCATGGTCACCCAGCCGAAATCGACCACGACCAGAACCACCAGCATCGTCGCAACCAGCTCCATCCAGCCGATCAAGGTGACCGAGCGCAGGTCGATGATCGAGGGCAGCAACGCGACGTAGAACATCATCACCTTGGGATTGCCGAGCGTCACCGTCAGGCCGGCAAAGAACAGCTTGGAGGGTGAGCGCGACTGCGGCAGGCTGTCGCCGGGCAGATCCGGTTCGGCCATCCACATTTTCCAGGCGAGATAGAGCAGGTAGGCGACGCCCAGCCACTTGATGGCAACGAACAGCAGATGGAAGCTTTCGGCAATCGCCGCCAGGCCGGCCACCGCAAATGACAGCCAGATGGCCTCGCCGATCCAGAGCGCCACAAGGAAGGGTAGAACGTCGCGCGCGCCCTTCGAAAGCACGCGGGCCACAAGGGCGGCGACGCTCGGGCCGGGCGAGCCGGCCGCAACCAGCAAGGCGCCGGCAAACATAAGCAGGGACGTCATGGTCATGCGCGATCCTCCTCGAGAGGCGGCAAATTACCATGCTTTGCCGTCGGCGCCAGCCTTCCGCCGCTGCGAAATTGCGTGCATCGAACATCAACACAATCTAATGTTGTTGTTCGGAGATGGAGGGTGCGATGAACGATACGACTTTCCGTTACGCCAAACCCAGCGAAGAGTGCGACCTCATCATGAAGGGTGGCATCACCTCCGGCGTGGTATTCCCGCGCGCCATCACTGAACTGGCAACCCGTTACCGCTTCATGCACATTGGCGGAACTTCGGCTGGCGCGATCGCCGCCGTGATGACGGCGGCCGCGGAGTACCGGCGGCAAACCGGCGCGACGGTGGAAGAGAAGAATGCCGGCTTTGCCCTCATCGACGGCATGCCTGGCGAGCTGGCGGCAAACCTTTCAACCTTCTTTCAGCCCTCTGCCGACACGGCCCCCCTCTTTCGCATCGGCATGGCCGCCATTCGCACCCAGCACAGCAGGGCCATGGCCTGCGCCTTGGAGACGCTGCGGGTCTTTGCCCTGCCGGCGTTGCTTGGCGCTGCACCCGGCATTTTGATCCTTATTGCAGGTGTGCTCGGCACCGGCGCCGCGACAATACTGCTCGGCATCGTCACCGCTTTGACCGGCGCAATCTTGATGATCCTCTATCAATTCTACCAGGCGGTAGCGGTGCTCTTGCCGGCCAACGATTTCGGTCTTTGCAGCGGCCTGACCCAGCCGGGCATGAAGAACCCGGCTTTCACCAACTGGATCTCCGAAAGAATAGAGGCGATAGCCGGTCCCCTCCGGCAGGATGGTTCGGACAGGCCGTTGACAATTGGCGACCTCGAGGCGCACGACATCACGCTTAGAAGCGTGACCACCGACCTCTCCTCGCGCCGTCCTTACGAGTTGCCATTCGGAGACCGGGTCCATAATTATCGCAAGTCGGAGTTCGAGGCGTTGTTTCCGTCCTCGATCATGGCGTACCTGCTCAAGGAGAGCAAACCACGCGACATCGTCGCGGCCGATGGGTCGAAGGACTTCTACCAGCTACCGCCGGCAAACAAGCTGCCCGTGGCCATTCTCGCCCGGATGAGCCTGAGCTTTCCCGGGCTGATCCGTGCCGTGCCGCTTTACCGCTACGACTACTCGCTGAAAAGCAGCGCACGGCGCGATCCCGCTACGCACATCCGCTGTCTGTTTTCCGACGGTGGCATCACCAGCAACTTTCCGATTCACCTTTTTGACGGCCTTCTGCCTGGGCGACCGACCTTCGGCATCTCGCTTGCCAGTTATGATCAGCGGCGGCACGGCGATGACGCGGACGGGGCAAGCCGCGTCTATCTTCCGCGCAGGACGTCCGAAGGCAAGGTCGCGCCCATCTACCCGGTCGACGGGCTGTTCGGCTTTGTCGGTGCCATCCTCGACACGGCGCGCAATTGGCAGGACACGCTGCAGAGCCAGCTGCACGGTTACAGCGAGCGGATCGTCGAAGTCAGGCTCGACGACGACAAGGAGGGTGGGCTCAATCTGGATATGGATCGCGAAACCGTCGCCTATCTCAGCGCACTCGGCGGAAAGGCCGGCGAGACTCTTCTTAACGATTTCGACTTCAACGAACACCGTTGGCGTAGAGCGTTGACGATGCTGCCGACATTGGCGGAATCGCTCAGAAAGCTCTCGGCGCGCTACAATGCGCCGCCGACGGACAGCACCGCCGACTATCCAACGATCCTGACGAAATACGACCCGACCGGATTGGTGGGGTCGTCCAAGGCCGAACGCGCAGCGCTCAACGATTTCGCCTTCAAGCTCGCCGAGATCGGCGCGGCGCTCGATCAACGACCGATACCGCCGGCCTCTACACAGAAAGCCGATCTGCGCATCACCGCCAGCATGGACACCAATCCGCGCGGCGCCACTCCGGCGAAACCGATCGTTCCCGCACCGGCGCCCGACTCATAGAGTCGTTTCCGATTTGGACGGAACCGCACAAATGATCTATCTCTTTGTTTTTACGCATTTCCTGACGGAAAACCGCTTCGCACTTTTCCTGGAAATGGTCTAGCAGCGAAGAACGGCCGATCAGAACGGCAGCTTCATACCGGGCGGGATCGGCAGGCCGGCTGTGAGTTCGCGGGTCTTTTCGGCCTGGACGGCCTCGGCCTTGTCCTTGGCGTCCTTGTGGGCGGCGACGATCAGGTCTTCGAGGATCTCGACATCGTCTTCCTTGAACAGCGACGGGTCGATCTTCAGGCTCTTCAGAGTGCCCTTGCCATCGAGGCGGACGGTGACGAGGCCGCCACCGGAGACACCATCGACTTCGAGCGCAGCGATTTCCGCCTGCATCTTCTCCATCTTGGCCTGCATTTCCTTGACCTTGCCCATCATCCCCATGATGTCGCGCATCGTCGTCTCCTGTTCTCTAGAAATTTCCGGTCGTTCGTTCCGACCGACTATTCGATATCGTCGCCGGGGACGATATCGCCATCGGCAGATTCGGCTGTGGCCGGAGCTACGCTCTCGGCCTCTTCCTCCTCGACGGCGCGAATGCGCACGTCGGTGATCTTGGCGCCCGGGAAACGGGCGAGGATGGCAGCCACATCCGGATCCTGGCGCGCATCGCTGACACGCTTTTCCTGGGCCTGCTGTTCGGCTTCGATCATGGTCGGCTCGCCGGGGTCACGGCTGTAGCTGACGATCCAGTGAATGCCGGTCCATTCCTTGAGCTTGACGGCGAGTTCGCCGAGCAGCGTCTTCGGCGCATCATCCGGGACGTTGACGTCAAGCCGGCCGGGCTCGATGCGCACCAGCCGCACGAAGCCGCGCACCAGCGTCTTCAGCTTGATGTCTTTATTCTTGGCGCAGAGGTCGGCGATGTCGCTGACCGAATTGACCGGCACCGACGGCTGAGCCTTTGCTGAAGGCGCGGCTGCCGGCCGCTCCTCGGTGTGTCCGACGCTGATCGGCTGCGGGCTGACATCGGGAACCGCGCGCAACATCGTCGCGCCGTTGCCGGTCGGCCGTCCCATCGATGTCGACTGGGCCGCCTGCGCCTGCACGGGCGCGCCGACTGACGCCAGCATGCCGCCGCCACTTCCACCACCGGGCGCCGGACGGACGCTGCCATTGTCGCTGCCGGACAGTTCGAGCACGCGTCTCGCCGCGTCTTCGGGCGACGGAAGATGGGCCGCATGGGCAAGCCGGATCAGCACCATTTCGGCAGCACCGGCCGGGCGCGACGAACTTTCGGCTTCAGGAATGCCCTTCAGCAGCATCTGCCAGATGCGCGACAGCGTGCTGACGGCGACATTGCCGGCAAACTCCGCTCCGCGCGTCCGCTCGATCTCGCTCAGGGACTGATCGCTGGCCGCATCCGGCACGTATTTCAGCCGGGTGACGAGATGGGTGAAATCGGCAAGGTCGGTCAGAACCACCGTCGGGTTGGCGCCGGCCTCGTATTGTGCCGAAAATTCTGCGAGGGCTGCGGCAACGTCGCCCCTGACGATATGTTCGAACAGATCGACGATGCGGGCGCGATCGGCAAGTCCGAGCATCGAACGCACCGTCTCGACCTCGACGGAACCGCCGCCATGGGCGATCGCCTGATCGAGCAGCGACAGGCCGTCACGGGCAGAGCCTTCGGCCGCACGCGCGACCATCGCCAGCGCTTCGGGATCGAAGGAAACGCCTTCCTTGCCGAGAATGGTCGAAAACAGGCCGACGAGGTCGGAGCCGCTGATGCGCCGAAGATCGAACCGCTGACAGCGCGACAGCACCGTGATCGGAACCTTGCGGATTTCGGTGGTGGCGAAGATGAACTTCACATGTTCCGGCGGCTCTTCCAGCGTCTTCAACAGACCGTTGAAGGCCTGCGTCGACAGCATGTGCACTTCGTCGATGATGTAGACTTTGTAGCGCGCCGAAACCGGGCGGTAGCGCACCTGCTCGATGATCTCTCTGATATCGTCGATGCCGGTATGGGAAGCGGCGTCCATCTCGATGACATCGACATGGCGGCCGTCCATGATCGCCTGGCAATGCTCGCCGAGAGCACGCAGGTCGATCGTCGGCCGATCGATTTCGGGTGTCTTGTAGTTCAGCGCACGGGCGAGAATGCGGGCGGTGGTGGTCTTGCCGACCCCGCGCACGCCGGTCAGCATATAGGCTTGAGCGATGCGGCCGGTTTCGAACGCGTTGGTCAGCGTGCGCACCATCGGCTCCTGGCCGACCATCAGGTCGGAGAAATCCTTGGGGCGATACTTGCGCGCCAGAACGCGGTAGGCGGCTGGTTTCTGTTCGGATGAAATGGACGTTTCGTCGCTCATCGACCCTGCCGCTGCTTGAACTCGTGTCCCGACAGGACGGATTTACGGCACCGCGCGTCGCATGGGATGCGTCTGGACGCCGCAACATTCTGTGATGCTGCCTGATTGCTGAGAGCTATCTCGATCTCAGCAATCAGGCAGGTGGGAGGCTGGCACGATGACCCGTGCCGGGCTCGTTAGGGCTGCTTCCTTCCGGACCTGACCCGGTTGGCGAGTGGCTCGTCCACCACCAACCTCCCGGCTCCCATATCGGCAATATCGCAACCAAATGCAAGCCAAGCCATCAAAAAACTGATATCGATATGCAAAACAAGGCGAATCCGCTCCCGGCACAAGGAGACCTTCTTGACGACATTCACCCTTGACGAGCGGCTTGAACGCGACGGCATCCCGATCGCCTCGATCGGCCTCTGCCAGATGCGCCTGATGAACGATCGCCGCTGGCCCTGGCTGGTCCTCATTCCCCAACGCGGGGACATTTCCGAGATCTTCGATCTCACGCCGCTCGACCAGACGATGCTGACTTTCGAAACCAATATGGTGGCGACCGCCTTGAAAAAGGTCACCGGTGCCGAGAAGATCAATATCGGCGCGCTCGGCAACATCGTCCGGCAGCTCCATGTGCATATCATCGCCCGCAGTGACGGCGACCCGAACTGGCCCGGACCCGTCTGGGGCTTCGGCAAGTCGGAGCCTTGGGGCGAGCAAGACCATCAGGCATTTGCAGCCCGCATTCTGGAAAATCTCTGAACATGACGAAATCGATCTTTGACCTTCGAAGCCCTCATCCGGAGCCGAGCACTCTCGTCGCCTTTTCCGAGAACCACCTGGATCGCCAGTCCGAGCACCGGGCCGACGACTGCATCGAAGTCGCGCTCAAACATCCGGGCGCCCATTTCCTCGCCTTTTCCGGACCGAAGCTGATCGTCAAACACGACGAGAAGATCATCGACCCGCTGTTTGCACCCTATGAGCTCGACGGGCTTGAGCCGGTGCTCGACGACACCATCCTGCTCGGCTACCTGCCGAACGGCGAGCCGCGGCTCGCCGTGCCGACCGGCCTTACCGAAGACAACATGGCCGAGCCGTTCAAGATCGCCGACGGACGCACGCTCTACCGCCAGCAGATGCTGCCGGAAGAACTTCTCGGCCAGTTCGCCCAAGGCTCGAGCCTCATCACATGGAACGCCAACAACCGCTTCTGCGGCCGTTGCGCCGGGCCGATGGAAGGCAAGGCCGGTGGCTATCGCCGCGTCTGCACAGCCTGCGGCCATATGGTTTTCCCGCGCACCGATCCCGTCGTCATCATGCTGACCATCGATCTGGAGCGTGATCTCTGCCTGCTCGGCCGCAGCCCGCATTTCACGGCCGGAATGTATTCGTGCCTCGCCGGCTTCGTCGAGCCGGGCGAAACCATCGAAAACGCCGTGCGCCGCGAAACCCACGAGGAATCCGGCATCCACATCGGCCGCGTGCGCTACCACGCCTCGCAGCCGTGGCCGCTGCCGCACTCGCTGATGATCGGCTGCTATGCCGAGGCGAAATCGACGGCGATCAAGCGCGACGAACAGGAGCTCGAGGATGTCCGCTGGTTCACCCGCGCCGAAACGGCAGCAATGCTGGAACGCACGACCGGCGTGGCCGATACCGGCGACGAGCATATTCCGCCGCCGAAGGGCGCCATTGCCCACCGGCTGATGCGCGACTGGCTGGCCTGGGACGAGCACGGCTGAGCACAGACCTGCCGATACGAGGAGACTTAAGGTGTCCCGCTCCGAACGGCTTCTCGACCTGCTGCAGGTTCTCAGACGCTACCGCCAGCCCGTCAGCGGACGGCGTCTGGCGGAGGAGACCGGCGTCAGCCTCAGAACGCTCTACCGCGATATCGCCAGCCTGCAGGCGCAGGGCGCCCATATCGAAGGCGAGCCGGGGCTCGGCTACATCCTGAAACCCGGCTTCATGCTGCCGCCAATGATGTTCTCGCAGGAGGAGATCGAGGCGCTGGTGCTCGGCTCACGCTGGGTGGCAAAACGCGCCGACACCCATCTGGCGGCGGCCGCCGCCGATGCGCTCGCCAAGATCGCCGCGGTGCTGCCGGCGGATCTGCGCGACGAGCTCGACGCCTCGACACTGCTCGTCGGGCCAAGCCCGCCGGTGGCCGACGGCATCGACATTGCATTGTTGCGCAAGGCGATACGCCACGAGCGCAAGCTCGACCTCGTCTATATCGACAACGACGGCAGCGAGACCCGCCGCACGGTCTGGCCGTTTGCCCTCGGCTTCTTCGAGAATGTTCGAGTTCTGGTTGCCTGGTGCGAGCTGCGCCAGGGCTTCAGGCATTTCCGGACCGACCGCATCAGGCAGGCTGACATGAGCGAGAGCCGCTATGCGCGCCGGCGGCAGGTGTTGCTTCGGGAATGGCGCACGACGCAGAATATTGCTGCGCCTGAAGGCAGGCGGGTCGGTTCGGCATAAGGCATAAAAACCGGAAATCGATGCTGACAGAAATTGGCAGTGGTGCGCGCTAATCTGCAACTCCCAAACAAGGAGACGGATTATGGCCAAGGCAAATCTCACTATTCTCTATGTCGAAGATCCGCTCGCAAGCGTCGAATTCTATCGCAAGCTGCTCGGCAAGGAGCCGCTCGTCTCCTTCCCGACCTTTTCGTCCTTCGAGCTGCAGGGCGGCTTCGTGCTCGGGCTTTGGGCACAGGATAAGGTGGCGCCACCACCGCCGTCGAAGACCGGCAGCCGCTCGGAATTGGCATTCATGGTGGAAAATGAGGAGGCGGTTCGCGCGCACTATGAAAAATGGAAGGACGCTGGCCTGCCGATTGCGCAGGAACTGACGAAGATGGATTTCGGACCGACCTTCGTGGCGCTTGACCCGGATGGACACCGCCTGCGCGTGTGCCTTTTTGACGAGTAGCGCCAGTTTGACGCGCGGCGCTGTAGTGCATTGCGCGTATCCCGCCAGCTTGGGTGGCGGGATACGGCGAATTGTGCTGATTAGCGGCCGTAAACGGCGGCCTGGATCTGCGAACGGGAAATACCGATATCGCTCAGGGCGTGGTCATCCAGCGAATTCAGCTCGCGGATCGCACGGCGCATTTTTGCATATTCAACGATCTTCTGACGGATCTTCATTTTTAACACTCCATATGTGAACGAGTGTCAAATAGGCATTTGCACATTGTTTAGGTACCGCCGCGATTGCAGATTAGGCATGCACCAGACGCGTAGCGAGTTAACGCATTGGTAAGCCTGATCTGCAGTGCGGCCGGAGCCGCCAGAGCGTCTCCGGTTTAGACGGGTCGTAGAAACGCTCTGTCTCTGAGATGCTTAAAGCACACCACGCATCGGATGCGCCTTGTAGGTGCCGAGAATGCGGACCTTCTCCGAGAAGAAGCGCAGCTCCTCCATCGCATGGCGCACCGACGTGTCGTCCGGATGACCTTCGATGTCGGCGTAGAACTGCGTGGCCACGAACTTGCCGCCGAGCTGGTAGCTCTCGAGCTTCGTCATGTTGATGCCGTTGGTGGCAAAGCCGCCCATCGCCTTGTAGAGCGCGGCCGGAATGTTGCGCACGTTGAACACAAAGGTGGTGATGATCAGTTCGTCATCGGCGCTGCGGGAGAGCATCTGCTCGTCACGCGACAGCACGACGAAGCGAGTCACGTTGCTTTCGGTGTCCTCGACATTTTCGGCAACGATCTCGAGGCCGTAGAGGTCGGCGGCAAGCCGCGGCGCGAGCGCCGCCATCGAGCGATCACCCTGCTCCGACACCAGCTTGGCGGCTCCTGCGGTATCGCCGGCAACCACCGGCTTCCAGCCATTGGCGCGCACGATCTTGCGGCACTGACCGAGCGCATGGATGTGGCTGTGAACGGTGCGGATTTCGTCGCGCGTCACGCCCGGCAGCACCATCAGCTGGAAGCGGATCGGCATGAAATATTCGCCGACGATATGCAGCCGCGATTCGGGTAGCAGGTGGTGGATGTCGGCAACACGGCCGGCGATGGTGTTTTCGATCGGGATCATCGCGAGATCCGCCTCGCCATTCTCGACCGCCACGAAGGCGTCTTCGAAGGTCTGGCAGGGAAGCGGCTCCATCGACGGAAACATGTCGCGGCAGGCCATGTCGGAATTGGCGCCGTAATCGCCCTGGAAGGAGATCCTGTTGGTCTTCGTGGTCACACTGTCTTCCTTCTCAGGCTTTTTCGGAAAGGATGCGGCGGGCTTTTTCGAGCTCGACCGGAGTGTCGACGCCGAGCGGTACGGTGTCGACGATTTCGACATCGATGCGCATGCCAGCTTCAAGCGCGCGCAATTGCTCAAGCGATTCGCGCTTTTCCAGCGTCGACGGCTTCAGAGCGACGAATTTTTCGAGCGCCTGGCGGCGGTAGGCATAAAGCCCGATGTGGTGGTAGAGCGGGCCCTGTCCGTAGGGCGCGGTCGCGCGGGTAAAATAGAGAGCGCGCAGGCGCGTCGCCGACAGCGGCGAGCCGACGATCTTGACGATGTTGGGGCTCTTCTTCTCTTCCTCGTCGGTGATCGCCACCGTCAAGGTGGCGATATCGGTCGAGGCATTTTCGACAAGCGGCCTCAGCGAGGCACGGATAGGAGCCGGCTCGATCGTCGGCAGATCGCCCTGCACGTTGATGACGAACTGCGCCTCACTGTCCGGATCGGCCTTCGACAGCGCCTCATAGATCCGGTCGGAACCGGACTGATGGTCGACCCGCGTCATGATCGCCTCGAAACCGGCGTCGCGCACGACATCGAAAACACGCGGGTCGTCGACGGCGACGACGACCCGTCCGACATCGGCTTCCGCCGCGCGCTTGGCAACCTGGACGATCATCGGCAGGCCGCAGATATCGGCGAGCGGCTTGCCCGGCAGACGCGTGGAGGCCATGCGCGCCGGAATGAGCACGATGGCTTTGCCTGAATTTTCGCGATTCATGATGTGGCCTTCAAAAACCCCGCCCAAAGTGTCAAAAAGTCTCAGTTGGGGGCCCATAATCTCTGTTGCAACGCAGAGCCAAAAGACATAGGTTCCGCGCGATTTCAAGATGGGCCGGGTTTTTGTTTACGCCGGTGGCAAAGGGAGCGTTTGCAGATGAACTCATATGTGAACATGGGCGTGGGTGCCTTTCTGGGTACGGTTTTCGTTCTGATGTCCGTATCCATTGCGTCGGAAGGCATTTTCCATTCCGAGGCTCCCGAGAAGGAAGGCTTCGCGATCGTTGCCGAAGAAGGCACGGCCGAAGCTGGCGGCGGCGCCCAGGAAGCGGCTGAAGTCGACATCAAGCCCTTGCTCCTCAAGGCAGACGCTGCAGCCGGCGGAACCGTGTTCAAGAAATGCGCAAGCTGTCACACCGTGGATAAGGGAGGGGCCAACAAGGTCGGCCCCAACCTGTGGGGTGTCGTCAACCGCCCGATCGCCTCGCACGAAGGTTTCAGCTACTCGGCTGGCATGAAGACCTTCTCCGAAGGCAGCAAGGTCGTCTGGGACTACGACCACCTCAGCTTCTTCATCGAAGCGCCGAAGAAGCACGTTCCGGGCACCGCTATGGGCTTTGCCGGCGTGAAGAAGCCTGACGAACGCGCCAACCTGATCGCATATCTCCGCGAACAGGCCGATGCTCCGGCCGCTCTCCCGGATGCAGCGGCCGCAGAAGCTGCTCCGGCTGCCGCTACCGAAGGTGCTGCCGAGAAGCCGGCCGAAGCGCCCGCAACGGAAGCCAAGCCGGCCGAAGGCCAGGCTGCGCCGGCTCAATAAGCCCCAAGCTCCGTTACGATCGAATTTCGCAAAGCCCGGCCATCGCGCCGGGCTTTTTGCTGTCTTCACCGGACCCGCCGGTCACATCAGGATGTAGGCCCAGACCGAAACGCTGGCGACACCCAGCGCTGTGGTCAGCGTGATGGTCGAGGACGCCAGCGCATGGCCGACGTTGAAATGATTGGCGATCAGCCATGCGTTGACGCCGGTCGGCACCGCCGAGGTCAGCACAAGCGCGGTCGTCCAGTTGTCGTTGAGGCCGAGCAGGTGGCAGGCGGCAAAGACGACGCCCGGCAGAACCACAAGCTTCAACAGGCTCGTCACCGTCGCCAGCCCGAGATTGCCGACAAGACCATATTTGTCGAGCGCCATGCCGATCGAAACCAGCGCCGCCGGCGCGGCAATGGCGGCAAGCTGATCGACGACGCTCTTGACCGGACCGTCGAGCGGCTGGCCAAGCAGATGGAAAGCGGCACCGAAGGCAAGGCCTATGACCAGCGGATTGCGCAGCAGGTTGCGGGCAACGCCGCCCAGGAGCTTCAGCGGGCTTTGGCCCGGCTTGCCGCTTACCCTGCGTTCGGCGCGCTCCATCAGCACGGTGCCCGCGATCATCATCACCGGCAGGTGCACCGACAGCAGGATCGACAGCGCGACGATCCCCTCCTCGCCGACGATGCGCGAGACCAGCGGCAAGCCGATGAAGACGGTGTTGGCGAAGGCCGAGGAAACACCGGCCAGCACGCCCATGCGCGCATCGCGGCCAAAGGCGAGCGTCGCCGCCAGATGGCCGATGGTCCAGGTGACGGCGACGCCTGAGAAATAGGCAACCCAGAGCGGCCAGGGCGAGCCGTCCTTGAAATCCGCCTCGGCGATTGTGCGAAACAGGAGAACAGGCACCGCGACGCGGAAAACGAAATCACCGAGCGCGTCGCCAACGGTCGGTTTCAGGTAGCCGAGCCTGACGATCAGCCAACCGGTGAGGATCAGGATGAAGATGGGCAGAACATTCTGGAAAATATCGGACATGCGTGAGCCTTGGGAACGGTCCGATAGAGATAGACCCGTTCCGGCGACCGCCGCAAGGTTGCAGGACCGGATCCACGCCCCTGACGAAGCCGTCGACCAAGGTAAAAAAGACCGGAACATTCGCTTGTCCGGGGCGTTCCCGAACAGCAGTGGGAAAACGACCATGCCAACAGAAAAGCCCATCTACTCCCATAAGGACGACGATCCTCATCTGAAGGATGACGATCTGGCGGGCAAGGTTCTGCGCTTCATCCGCTACGCCACCTTCGTCGACACCACCGATATCTCAGTGATCGTGCTCGGCGAAATGGTCGTGCTGTCGGGCCAGGTCCCAAGCGATTCCGATGTTGCCTGCGCCGGCGACGCGGCGAGATCGGTAATCGGCGTCACCAGCGTCGAGAACCGCCTGACGGTGAAGCCGGGCAAACATTCATGATCTGCTTGCTTGACCGCAAGCGGTTGTTGTTGGCAGCTTGGGCTGGTAAATGGAGACGGCGCCAACCACAACGCGCGCGATTTCCTATGGAGACCGGAATGGGGACGCCTGAGTCAGCAACCAAGTAAGCCGCAACAACACTCCCAATCGTTGTTGCGGCGTCTGTCCGGTCATTTCACACTACCGATAAGAAGGCAGAGCGCCGCTGAATGTCATTCATTTGAGCGGATGTTCAATCGTGCCCAATCATAAATCATCAACCTGGAACTATTCAGTGCCGGCAGCGCTGTTGCTGATGGCCCCCTTCGACATTCTCGCCTCCCTGGCGATGGATATCTATCTGCCGGTCGTGCCTGTCATGCCGGGCATTCTCGCCACGACGCCAGCGATCATCCAGCTGACGTTAAGCCTCTACATGACCATTCTCGGCGTCGGCCAGATCGTCTTCGGGCCCATCTCCGATCGCATCGGTCGGCGTCCGGTCGTCATCTGTGGGGCGCTGCTGTTTGCGGTCGCATCGCTGCTGATGGCCGCCACCGTGTCGGCCCCCGCCTTCCTCGCCCTTCGCCTGCTGCAGGCGATCGGCGCCTCGGCAGCGCTCGTTGCCACCTTTGCCACTGTCCGCGATGTCTATGCAGACCGGCCCGAAGGCGTGACCATCTACGGCCTCTTCAGCGCGATGCTCGCCTTCGTGCCGGCCCTCGGCCCGATCGCCGGCGCGCTGCTTGCCGATCGCTTCGGCTGGCGGGCGATCTTCCTGGCACTCGGCCTACTCGCCATCGCGGCCATGGCGAATGCGATACCGCGATGGCGGGAAACCAGGCCAACCGGCACCGAAGGCGAGAGAAGATCCTTCGGCCCGATCCTGCGCAACGGAGCGTTCTGGACCTACACGCTCGGCTTCAGCGCCGCGATGGCCTCGTTCTTCGTGTTCTTCTCGACAGCACCACGCGTGCTCATCGATCGAGCTGATTATTCCGAACTCGCCTTCAGCCTGGTCTTTGCGACGGCGGCCCTTGTGATGATCGTCACGACCCGTTTTGCCAAACGCTTCGTGGCGCTCTGGGGCATCACCGGCAGCCTTGCCCGCGGGATGGCGCTGCTCATCCTCGGCGCGGTGCTGCTCGTCGTCGGCCAGAGCGTCGCCGCACCGTCGTTCTGGACCTTCATCCTGCCGATGTGGGTCATCGCCGTCGGCATCGTCTTCACCGGTTCGGTCACCCCCAATGGAGCCCTCCAGGCTTTCGGCCATGTGGCAGGAACGGCGGTCGCGCTCTACTTCTGCATTCAGAGCCTGATTGTCGGGGTGCTCGGCACCCTGGCTGTGGTTCTGCTTGGTGGAGATACCGCATTTCCATTAGCCGGCTATTCAATGACAATGGCGATCGTCACGCTGGTCGCGCTCGGTGTGCTGGCGAGGCAACGCCCGGCGGAAGCCTGATCCGATGAACCTGCCACAGGGCGTATCGACCATCTCGGCACGCCCTGCGGCACCCCTTGTTTACCCCCCGACAGCGCTGGCAAAGCGAATGCGAGTACAAGGCGTGCACATCGACAACGATTGCCTCTTGACCTCGCCCCAGGGGCAAGCCTCACAGTCAGATCCATGAGCGAATCTTATCTCCTTGCGGGCCGTTTTGGCGCCGCCACACGACTGTCACCAAAGGCGGCGGCTTTATGCCGAGCAGGGCCTGCTGGTGCCCGCCTATACCGATCCGACGACGGGCTATCGCTACTATGCGCCGGAGCAGGCCGCCCGGGCACGGCTTATCGCGCGCCTTCGACGCCTTGGCCTGTCGGTGGCGCGCGTCGCGCAATTGGTGGAACTGGATGCGCAGAGCCGCCTTATCGAATTGCGGTCCTGGCTGGACGCTCAAAACGAGCGGCTGAGCGAGCAGACCGAGCTGGTGGAGGCGATCGCGCGGCAGACGGACGGCGGTGATGCCGACCTAATCTCGGCGATTGCCGTACGCGAGGTGGCAGCCTGCAAGCTGATCTCCTGCCAACGTCAGCTCGATATCGAGGCGCTTGATGCATTCCTGGCAACCGCCCAGGCGGAGATCCGTGGTTACCTGCGCCATTGCGGGATTGCCAGCGACGGCGCCATGACCGTGCATTTCCATGAAACCGTTAGCCGCGACAGCGAGGGACTGGTGGAAGTCGCCATCGCCTATGAAGGCGGCATCGAGCCGGTCGACGACCTGCGCATCCGCCTTCAGGCCGCGCGGCGAGAGGTCTTTCTGCCGGTGCCGGCGGCTTGTGAAAACTTCCCGCTGATCTTGCGCGTCTACGACGCCATCGAAACCTGGCTGGATGCGCGAACCGACATCAACAGCAGCGGCAGCCCCTACGAAATCTACCCCGGCAGCAACGGCGCGTCCTTCGATGTCGCCTACCCCATAATGTTTCCGTCTTAGGCGGAATCAGAACCACTCTATCTCTTTGTTTTATCCGCATTTCCTGACGGAAGACCGCTCCGTACTTTTCCTGGAAATGCTCTAACAGGACAGACGATCATGATGCATTTCGCCTATACGGGCTCCGGCCCCTATTGCTACGCCAACTCTTTCGCAATGATGTTCGGCGCGCAGGCCCCCTCCACCGCGGTGATCGAATTTGCCACCAGCAGTCCGTTCGGCATGCAACTGCTCGGCGGCACCCTGCCGTTCTTCGACCCCTATGGCTGGGATCCGGAAGCCGGCTCTGAAGGCGCGCTTGCGGCGCTCGGCTGGACATCGACGCTCAGCAAGGGCGGCGATGCGGACGACGCGCTTTCCCGCCTGCGCGCAGCCCTCAAGGACGGACCGGTCTGGATCGGCCCCATCGAGATGGGGCATCTGCGCCACCAGCCGGGCATGAACGGACCGATCGACGCCGACCATTACGTCGTGGTGCTCGACATGGACGAGGACAGCGTGCTGATGCACGACCCGCAGGGCTACCCCTATGCGCGCCTGCCGCTCGCCAACTTCATGGCCGCCTGGCGCGCAGACACGCTGAGTTATGGTGACGCCTACACCATGCGGACCGACTTTGTCCGTATCGCCGAGATATCGGAAATCGAGACGATACGGGCGTCGATCCCGGCCGCCATCCACTGGCTGTCGATGGAGACGGACCTGCCCGTTCCTCCCGGAACCCTCGGCAATGCCGAAGCAGCCGAAACGCTCGCCGCGCGCGTCGCGACCGGTTGCGACAAGAACTTGCGCGCGCATCTGGTCCACTTCGCCATCCGGACCGGCGCCCGCCGCGCGGCCGACGCGGCCGCCTGCCTCGCACGGGCGGGTTACAACGAGGCGGCCCGCATTGCCGATGAACAGGCACGGCTCATCGGAGCGCTGCAGTATCCGCTGGTGGTGCGCAAGGACGCAGTCGCGGCGGCCACCTTGCGGGCACTCGCCCCGACCTATGACCGGATGAAGACCGCGCTGGAGCACGGTTGCTGATCTGCGATCGACCGCCGCTCGGGCCGTCGGCGCGGCCGGAGCGGCGGGACACGCGGTTATACGAGCAGTTCGGAAAAACTGCTTGCCCGTTCCGCGTTCTCACGCTTGAGCGGTTCGTAGTGCAGGCCGACCACGCCATTCTCGTAGGTGTCCGTGCCCATCAGCCGCAGATCATATCTGTCGGGAAGCTCATCGAACCAGGCGGCACCCGGGGACGTGACGGGATAGACGAAGAAGTGGAAGATATCGACGAGGCCGAGACCGATGACCGTCTGGGCCAGGCTGGCGCCGCCGGAAAGGTGAATATCGCCACCGGCGCGCGCCTTCAGATCCAGGAGATAGGCTGCCAGCAATTCGTCATCGTGGGCAACGACCTGCTCGACATTGTTCCATTCGGTCAGCGTCTGGCGTCCCGAGCGCGAGAAGACCAGTTTGCGATAGTCGTGCATCCTCCGCGCCATCTTGCGGTTGGTTTCGGTTCCCACGTCCTCCGACAGGGCGCCCGGCCAGTAGGATGCCATTTCCTCGTAGGTCACGCGGCCGACGAGTACGGTGTCATAGGTGGCGTAGAGCCGGTCGATCGCCCGATATTGGTCGTCGCCGACGCTACCGAGCCAGGCCAGCGGATCGTCGAGGCGACCGTTGAGCGTCGTCATCATCTGCAGGACAATCTTGCGCATGTCGACCTCCTCTACTGGGTTCTGCCCTCCACGAGCCGGGCAAGCTGCGCGATGACCGTGCCCCAGCCATCGTGAAAACCCATCTCCTCGTGCATGTTTCGGTCGGCGTTGCTCTTGTGCATGACGTGGGCGGCATAGTCCGTGCCCTCAGGATGATCCTTGAGTGTGATGATCGCCGTCATGAAAGGGTTTTCGGCCGGGCGCCACCCCGCGACCAGCGAATTGGTAAAGACAATGCGCTGGATGTCGTCGACCGCCAGAAAGCACGCATCCAGATGCGGCGTGAACGCACCGCCGCCTTCGCTGATCCTTGTGACGAAGGCGCCGCCCGGCCGCAGGCCCATATCGACCACCTGGCATCTGGCCGGCGCCGGAACCCACCATTGCTCGAAGCTGGCGGGATCGGTCCATGCATTCCAGATCGTCGGCCGCGGCGCCTTGATCAGGCGCGATATCGTCAGGTCGAGATCGGGGTTGTGAGATCGGATCATGTCATTTCTCCTTGTTCTCAGCTGATATCACGAACTGTTCAAGCCGATCGGTGCGGCCTTCCCAAAGGGCGCGCTGCTCCGACATCCACGCTTCGATGGCGGCAAACCGGCTCTTCTCGATGGTGCAGGTGCGCACCCGGCCCTGCTTCTCGGTGCGGATCAGGCCGCTGCCTTCGAGAAAATGGATGTGTTTCATGAACGACGGTAGCGCCATGTCGAACGGCTCTGCCAGATCGCTGATGCTGGCTGGCCCTCGACCGAGCCTCGCCAGCACGGAGCGCCTCGTGGGGTCGGCCAGGGCCTGAAAAATTCCGTCCAAAGGGCTCGAATACTGTTCCATAAGGCTAAGTATCATGACGAAACACTTAGCGCAACGGCTAACTGTTTGCCCTCCGCCGGCGACGCACCAACACCCGCGCAAGCTCCGCGCACATCAATGATCTGGGTCAGCGCACAAGGTTGCGACTAGCGACGGCTGAGTACGATGAAAAATTAACCCTTGGTGAAGAAATGGCGGACAGAGAGGGATTCGAACCCTCGATACGCTTTCACGTATACACGCGTTCCAGGCGTGCGCCTTCAACCACTCGGCCACCTGTCCATCCGTCAACAGCCGATGGTCATGCGGCTGGATGGGAAGGGCAAGGCCCTTCGTGTCATCCGGCGCGAACCGGCGGACGGGCGGGATATATACCGATGATTTGCGCGGGATCAACTGCTTTCTGACAGATTGTTGACATCTTATGAAACTTGGCAGCGAACGGCTGCCATTGCGCTTGTCGAACACGGGGCCTATCTCTTGCGGCAGAGTTGTTCGGCGCCTCCTTTCGAAGGCCGCCGGAACGTTGCACCATCCCGGATTGCCACGTTCTCCCCTCGCGCCGGCTTTGCCCTCAAGCAGGGGAACTGATGCCGTAAGACGGGAGCGACGGTTCGATCTGGGGCGATAGAGTTTGAGAAATGAGGGACCGATGCGCTTCGTGCTGCGACTGGCGAGCTTTGTGGTGCTGCTTGCGGCCGTCCTTGCGGGGGCTGTCGATGCCATCCAGTCCGTCGCAGCCTCCGAGCTGGTGATGACGTCGCTCGGCGACGATCTCGAAGCGCTTGGCCCCGACACCGCTAGCTGGGTGCTGTTCGCGCAGCGGACGGATACCGGGCCGATCCTCTGGCACACGGTGCTGCACTGGTTCTTTACGCAGCCGGCGTTTGCGGTGCTCGCCCTTCTCGCCCTCCTCCTGTGGATGGCCGGATACAAGAAGCGGCCGGCGGCCGGCCGTTTCGCTGCCTGATCATCGCGGGGTGCTCATCCCGCGTCGACCGACAAGGAGTTTCGTGATGTTCCTGATCGACATGTTCAACAAGAAGACCATCATGCCCGACGCGCAGACGGCACTGCGCGGGCGCGAGGACGCCATTCCGACCGCCGCCACGCATTTCGTCTCGGGACACCCGCTGAAGGGCCCCTACCCGGAAGGCATGGAAAAGATCCTGCTCGGCATGGGATGCTTCTGGGGCGCGGAGCGGCTGCTCTGGAATAAGCCGGGCGTGTATGTCACCGCGGCCGGCTATTCCGGCGGCATGACGCCGAACCCGACCTACCAGGAAACCACCACGGGACTGACCGGCCACACCGAGGTGGTGCTGGTGGTCTACGATCCGGAGGTGGTTCCGTTGTCGAGCCTGCTCAAGACCTTTTTCGAGGAACACGACCCGACCCAGGGCATGCGTCAGGGCAACGATATCGGCACGACCTATCGCTCCGCCATCTATGTCTATGACGACGCGCAGCTGAAGGAAGCGAAGGCCGCGCGCGATGCCTTCCAGGCGGCGCTGAAGAGATCGGGCCACACCGGCAAGATCACCACCGAGATCGCGAAGGCCGGCCCGTTGTATTTTGCCGAGGACTACCACCAGCAGTATCTGGCGAAGAACCCTGTTGGTTATTGCGCCCTGCGTGGCACCGGCGTCAGCTGCCCGATCGGCGCCTAGGGCCTATCGCGATCAGCGGGATCCGCCTGCTGCGTTTCAGGCTTTCGCTTTTGCGCATGTCGCGCACAACCCACTGTATACTCTTGCGCGATATGCTCTTGGCCTTTTACATGCTGCTGGTGTCCACCCCCCGCGCTAAAAGGTCAAGCGAACCGGCATTTTAACCCTGCTTGTGAATGCCGGTCGACATTTTTACCATCCGAAAAATTTTGAGTGTTTTTTTGCCGTGACCGTGCAAGGATGCGGCCACCCTAGCCCCCACGAGAGGGGTGGGTTCCGCAGACAGGTTCCATCCGGGGCCCGCGGGAGGACCCGATAAAGATCAATAGCGACAACAGGGCTGCACGATGAAAAAAACCATTCTCGGTCTCTTTGCCTTTTCCATGATGTCCGCGACGGCTCTGGCCGCCGACATCAAGCCGGCCATCATTTACGATCTGGGCGGCAAGTTCGACAAATCGTTCAACGAAGCCGCTTATAACGGCGCCGAAAAGTTCAAAACCGAATCGGGCGTCGAATACCGCGAATTCGAAATCGCCAACGATGCACAGCGCGAGCAGGCCCTGCGCCGCTTCGCCAGCGACGGCAACAACCCGATCGTCATGGCCGGCTTCAACTGGGCGGCACCGCTCGAAAAGATTGCCGGCGAATATCCGGACACCAAGTTCGCGATCATCGACATGGTGCTCGACAAGCCGAACGTGAAGTCGATCGTGTTCAAGGAACAGGAAGGCTCCTACCTCGTCGGCGTGCTCGCTGGTCTCGCTTCGAAGTCGAAGACCGTCAGCTTCGTCGGTGGCATGGACGTGCCGCTCATCCACAAGTTCGCCTGCGGCTATGTCGGCGGCGCGAAGTCGACCGGCGCTGACGTGAAGGTTCTCGAAGCCTACACCGGCACGACACCGGACGCCTGGAACGACCCGGTCAAGGGCGGCGAAATTGCCAAGTCGCAGATGGACCAGGGTTCGGACGTGGTCTACCACGCAGCCGGCGGCACGGGCGTTGGCGTCCTGCAGGCCGCTGCAGATGCCGGAAAGCTCGGCATCGGCGTCGACTCCAACCAGAACGGACTGCAGCCGGGCAAGGTTCTGACCTCGATGCTGAAGCGCGTCGACGTCGCCGTCTACGAAGCCTTCACTGCTGCCAAGAACGACAAGTTCGAGTTCGGCATCTCCAATCTCGGCCTCAAGGAAGATGGCGTCGGCTACTCGCTCGACGACAACAACAAGGCTCTGATCACCCCGGAAATGCTCGATGCGGTCGAGAAGGTGAAAGCCGAGATCATCGCCGGCAAGGTCCAGGTGCACGACTACATGAGCGACGAAGCCTGCCCCTACTAAGGGCTTCCGCCTGAAAATGAGAAAGGCCGCCGTTCGCTAGAACCGGCGGCCTTTTTATTTCCCTGTCCTGCGGAGCCATTGAGCCGCGCCATCTCCCTGGCTTTGCGCATTTCCTGACGCAAAGCCGCTTCGCACTTTTCCTGGAAAAGCTCTAGTAATGCGGCGGCCGGGTGATCGGAGGCGCATCGATCGATTGCTCCTCGAGGCTGAGGAAGCGTTCCGTCAGCCGGTCGAGCTTTGCTCGGGTCTGTTCGACCACTTTCCATTGCTCGGCAAGTTGGTCGGAAAGCTCTTCGATCGTCTTGGCCTGGTGAGCCACCGTCTCTTCAAGGCGGGTGACCCGGTCTTCGGCGTTGTTCATTTCAGCTGCTCCGTCCTGTCGCGGCCATCCCGGCGGGCGACGCCTGCAGCGCCGTACGTCTTCAGACGCACAAAGGTCGCTGTATCACTCTGAATAGCTGCATGTCGGTATTCCTAAATCGAACAAGATTAAGGAAACATGCAGCGGGGGATTTGCCGGCAGATTGGCCAGCGGATGTCCGCTGTCAAGCAGATTGCGTCTCAGGGCCTGGCCGTGGCCCCTCGCGTCAGCGAAAATCCCGGATCGCTTGCCGACAGCCTCTTGTGCAGGTGCACCATCATGCCGGCGGCAAAGAGCGGCGTCAGCAGGTTGAGCAGCGGTACGGCGAGAAACGCCGCAAGGATCAACCCGGCCAGGAACACGGTCGAGCGGTGCTTGGCGCGGAAAAGCCGCGCCTCCGCCGGCGACCGGTAGCGCATGGCGGCAAACTCGAAGAACTCCCGCCCCAGCAGGTAACCGTTGACGAGGAAGAAGGCGATCAGGTTGACGCCGGGCACGAGCAGCAGGAACAGCGCCAATATGTTGCCGAGAATGACGACGCCGAGGAACTTGGCGGAGCCGGCAATCGCCTCTCCGAGCGGCAAGGGCCTGCCCGCCGGCTCGCTCGGATAGTCGCGCGCCTCGACCACGTCCGCGACATCGTCAAGGAAGAAGCCGGCGATCAGCGCCGTCACCGGCGCTAGCAGCAGGGCCAGGGCCAGCGCCAGCCCGAGGCTCGCGAAGATGCCGAGCACGAAGGTGAGCCAACCCGCCCAGGCGGGCGTGCCAGGCATCAACGCATCGAGCCATGGCAAAGCAAGCCAGATGAAGAGTTCGCGCAGGCCGAACCACAGTGCTGCGAGCGCCAGAAGCGTCAGGCCGAGCACTTTCCAGAACACCGAACGGGTCTCCGGTGCAAAGAGATTGGCAAAAGAAAGCCGCGCCGCGTCCAATATCATCAAATCTCTCCAGTGCCGGGCAGGGTTCGATGAGGCATGTAGGCAAACGCCTTCGTATCGACAAGGCAGGACGGCCGGCATCATCTGCTTTCGGCAAAATTCCTGCGGCGAAGACGGACGAACCATGGCAAACGCCACGGGGAGCGATATGGTAGAGCTTGTTGCACAAAACTGTGCAGGGGTTTTGCGCGACATGCGCAAGAACAACGACTTAATGCGCAGTCAGCGAATCCTGGAGATCGCGACACGCTTTAGATCAAAAGCCTGCCCACGCGGGCCAACGGAAGGACGAGCTGCCGCTGGCGGCAGGCGGACAAGGGGAGACCATGACCAGACAGAAAACGCTCGCCGGGCTTTCGGTACTCGTCCAGGAAGGCAAGCTCGACCCGGTCACGCTTGCAGAGCAAACACTTGCCGGCATCGCGGCGCACGGCGATCAGTCGATCTTTGTCGGCATCACCCGCGAACGCGCGCTTAAGGAGGCCTCGGCGGCCTCCGCCCGGCTTCGTGCGGGCCGATCGCTCGGCCTGCTCGATGGTCTTCCGGTCGCCTGGAAGGATCTCTTCGACGTCAAGGGCAGCGTGACGACCGCGGGTTCCGCGGTCCTGCGGGACACCCCGCCTGCTGGCAGTGACGCCGCCGTGGTCGGCGCGGTTGCCGGTGCCGGCATGGTCAGCGTCGGGCGAACCAACATGAGCGAGTTCGCCTTCTCCGGCCTCGGCATCAATCCGCATTACGGCACGCCGCACAACCCGGCCTCGACCGATGTCGAGCGCATCCCCGGCGGCTCCTCGTCGGGCGCGGCGGCGGCGGTCGCGGCCGGTCTCGTGCCCGCGGCAATCGGTACCGATACTGGCGGCTCCGTCCGAATCCCGGCGGCCATGACCGGCATCATCGGCTACAAAGCGACGCGCGGCCGCTATTCGATGAAGGGCGTCTTCCCGCTCGCCGAAAGCCTCGATTCGCTCGGGCCTCTCTGTCATACGGTGCAGGATGCGGTCTGGCTCGACGCCGCCATGCATGGACTGACCGCACCGGTGGTTCGCCGCGGCGCGATCGCCGGCCTCTCGATCGTCATCCCCGAAACCATCGTCTTCGACGAGGCGGAAAACGAAGTCGTCGAAGCCTTCGAGGATGCGGTCAAGCGGCTGGAAAAGGCCGGCGCCACGGTCACCCGCCGCGCCTTTCCGACGTTCAAGGCGGTGTTCGATCTGATGGCGCGCCACGGCGCGCTCGTCACCGCCGAAGCCTTCGCACTTCACCGGGAGCGCCTGGCAGGCTCCGAGGCCGAACGCATCGATCCGCGTGTCGTCGCGCGCACCAGGCTCGGCGAGAAGATCACCATGCCTGACTATATCGCGCTTCTCGATGCGCGCGACCAGCTGATCCATGAAACGGTCGAGAGCCTGAAGCCGGGCGAACTCATCGTCCATCCGACATTGCCGCATGTCGCGCCGCCGTTGGCGCCGTTGCTGGCCGACGACGAGCTGTTCTTCAAGACCAACGCCACGACGCTGCGCAACACGCTCATCGGCAACTTCCTCGATTTCTGCGGCATCTCGATCCCCTGCGGCACCGGTGCCGGCGAAATGCCCGTGGGCCTGCAGTTGGCTGCACCGCACCATCAGGACGACCGGTTGCTCTCGATCGCACTTGCCGCCGAAGCCGTGATCCGGGGAGAGGCATGATCGTCTGTTTCGATATCGGCGGATCGGCGATCAAGGGGGCGATCGTGCATTCGCGCGAACGGATCTTTCCGCTGCCGCGCCGCACGACGCCGCTCAACAATTTCCGCCAGTTCGTCCAAACGCTCGAATCCGTGCTCGACGAAGCCGGCGGCCACCCGGAATGCGTGGCGATCTCGATTACCGGCGTCATCGACCCGGAGACGCGCCGGATCAAATGCGCCAACATCCCCTGCATCGACGGCCGCGAACTGGTGGCCGAGCTCGAGCGCGAGCTGCACCTGCCGATCAAGATCGCCAATGACGCCGACTGTTTCGCCCTTGCCGAAGCGGGCGCCGGCGCCGGCCGGGGTCACCGCATCGTCTTCGGGGCGATCCTCGGCACCGGTGTCGGCGGCGGCTTGGTGGTCGACGGCCAGTTGATCAACGCCGACGGCGGCTTTGCCGGCGAATGGGGACATGGACCGGCACTTGCCGCGGAAGCGGGTGAACCGCCGATCGCCATCCCCGCCTATGCCTGCGGCTGCGGCCAGCGGCGCTGCGTCGACACGGTCGGCGGCGCGCGCGGGCTCGAACGACTGCACGACACCGTGCACGGCAAGACCATGTCGAGCCATGAGATCATCGAGGCGTGGCTCAAGGGCGACACGGAAGCGAAACGCACCGTCGAGATTCTTGTCGATCTCGTCAGCTCACCGCTGGCGCTCGTCATCAACACCACGGGAGCGACGATCGTACCTGTCGGCGGCGGTCTTTCCAACGTTGAACCGCTGCTTGAGGGGATCGATCTGGCGGTTCGTAGCCGGATTCTGCGGCAGTTCAAACGGCCGCTCGTCGTGCGCGGCGAGTGTCAGGTCGAGCCCGGCCTGATCGGCGCAGCCCTGCTCGGCCTTGGAGGAGAAAAGGCATGAATGGCATCGGACTTGAGGTTTGCGTCGACGACGCCGACGGGCTTGCCGCGGCGATCGAGGGCGGGGCGGACCGGATCGAACTCTGCGCAGCACTTTCCGTCGGCGGGCTGACGCCGACCGCCGGGTTGATGGCACTCGCCGGGCCGCCACGGGTACCCGTCTATGTCATGGTCCGGCCGCGGCCGGGCGACTTCGTCTTTGGCGCCGCCGATCTCGACATGATGCGCCGCGATATCGATGCGGTGCGCGATGCCGGACTTGCCGGCGTCGTTCTCGGTGCGTCGCTTACCGATGGCCAGCTCGATGCGCCCATGCTCCGAAAACTGACGGGCCATGCCGCAGGCCTCGGCCTCACCTTGCACCGCGCCTTCGACCTGGTGCCAGATTTCAAGGACGCAATCGAACTTGCGGTTGAACTCGGCTTTGAGCGGATCCTGACATCCGGAGGCGCGAGGAGCGCGCCACAGGCCATCGAGAAGCTGGCGGAGCTTGTCGAGCTGGCAGGTGGGCGGCTTTCGATCATGCCTGGTTCCGGCGTGACGCTTGAAACCGTCGATGCGCTGCTTGCCCGACTGCCCGTCACGGAAGTGCATTCATCCTGCTCGATCCGTGAGCCGGCTCATGATCGGCGACTGGTCGAGATGGGCTTCGTGACCGAGGATCGGCGCCGCACGGATGTGGCGACCGTTCAGGCGATGAAAGCGCGGCTTTCGGCGGGGTAGGACGTTCGCGCGTCGGATCTTCGCCACGCTTTCAGTTCACGCTAAAGAAAGGCCCGACGATCACTCCGATCGTCGGGCCTCAATTTTTCGATAGATCGGTGATCAGGCTGCGTAGACCTGGTTGCCGCCAATCCAAGTCGATCCCATGGCGAGTTCTGATGTCAGAAGCACGAAATCCGCATCTGCCCCGGGCAGAACACGGCCCTTGTGCGAGGAGATGCCCATGGCGTCGGCGGGATAGGCCGATGCCATGCGAAGGGCTTCCTCGACCGGTAGGCCGAGCTTTTCGTGCACGAAGCGCACCGACGAGAGCATGTCGATATCGGCGCCGGCAAGCGTGCCGTCGGCGAGCGTCAGACGACCGCCGTGGCGCAGGATCTCGCGGCCATTGAGCTCGAAGCTCGTCATGTCCGTTCCAATCGGCGACATCGCGTCGGTCACCAGGAAGATCTGGCCCGGGCCGGTCTTGGCCCGCAGCGCCACACCCATCGAGGCGGGGTCGACATGGTAGCCGTCGGCGATCAGGCCCGCGTGCAGGGTGCCTGTCGCAAGGGCTGCACCGACGACGCCAGGCTCGCGATGACCGAGACCGCTCATGGCGTTGAACAGATGCGTCACCGTCTTCGCCCCTGCCTTGGCATAGGACACGGCGGTCTCATAGCCGACATCCGTATGGCCGAGGCTGACGATGGCGCCGGCGTCGGCAAGGGCTCGAACCTGCTCTTTGGTCGCATTTTCCGGTGCGACCGTGACCATGAGGGTGCCGAGCGCCCTGGCGCAGTCGAGCATCTCCTTGAGGTCGGCGTCATCCATCGGTCGGATCAGCGCTGGATCGTGCGCGCCCTTTCGTGCGACCGAAAGATGCGGACCTTCCAGATGCAGGCCGAGGAAGCCGGGCACGCCGGCCGCCTTGGCCTGAAGGCCGGCGGCGATCGTTGCCGTGCGGACTTCGCGCGTATCGGTGATCAGCGTCGGCAGAAGTGCGGTCGTACCGAACTTCGCATGGGCCGAACAGATCTGGCGGATGCTTTCCAGCGTCGGCTGCGCGTTGAGAAGCGCCCCGCCGCCGCCGTTGACCTGCAGGTCGATGAAGCCGGGCACCAGCAGCAGGCCGTGGGCATCGACGATCGTGGCACCGGCCGGCAGATCGCCGGCTGCCACGATGGCCTTGACACGACCCGCCTCGATCAAGAGAGCGGCGCCGTCATGCCATTCGATACCATCGAACAGGCGGGCGCCGATGATTGCCTTCTTCTCGGTCATCTCGTCTCCGTTACCTTCTTGAGGCTTGCCGGTGCGTCGGGATTGAGACCGCGCGAGCGCGACCAGGCTTCGACGAAGCCATAGAACGGCAGGATCAGGGTCAGCGCGTCGGTGATCGGGTGTCCCGTCTCGACGAACGGCAGGCGCTTGGCCTTGCCGGCGCGGTTCGACGTCACATGGACCACGGCGCCCTTCTCGGCCATGCCGTCGGCGATCTCGGCGACGGACCCTTCGGCCGCATCGCGCGCCGCAAGCGTCAGCACCGGGAACTTGGCGCCGACAAGCGCCACCGGTCCATGCAGCACTTCGGCGGCCGAATAGGCTTCCGCATGCATGCCCGAAGTTTCCTTGAACTTCAGCGCCGCTTCGCTGGCGATCGCCAGCGCCGGGCCACGGCCAAGCACGTAGAGCGATTCGGCCTCGCCGAGATCGGCGGCGAACTCATGCCAATCCAGCTTCACCGCCTTGGCGAACTGGTTCGGCAGATCGGCCACGGCGCGCTGCAACGCCGCGTCGCCGGTCCATTCGCCGAGAACGGCAAGGCCGGCGACGATGGAGTTGACATAGGACTTGGTTGCAGCAACGGCGATTTCCGGGCCGGCGAGAATGTCGAGCGGATGGGTGCATGCCTTCGAGATCGGTGACGGCAGGGTGTTGGTAAGTGCGATTGATACGGCGCCGGCATCGGTTGCGGCCTGGGCCATCGCGACGATATCCGGGCTCTTGCCCGATTGCGAAATCGCAATTGCCGCCGCGCCACCGAGCTTCAGCTTGGCGCCATAGATCGACGCGAGCGACGGCCCGAGCGAAGCGACCGGTCGACCGGCCTGCAGCTCGATCGCATATTTCAGGAACAGGGCGGCATGGTCCGAAGAACCGCGCGCGATCGTCACCAGGAAAGCCGGGTCCTTGGCGCGCAGCGCTGCGCCGGCCTGCTTCAGGGCCTCGGAAGAATGCTCGAGCAGTCGGGCCGCCGCTTCGGGGATCTCGTCGATTTCTCGGCGCATGTTGGTCTGCATGGTCAATTCCTTTCTTGCGGAGCGACGGTCAGGATTCCGACAGGGTCAGTTCCGCGACAAAATCATAGGCGTCGCCCCGATAGAGCGAGCGGGTGAATTCGACGACGCGTCCCGATGCGAGATAGGAGACGCGTTCGATGGAAAGGCCGGCAGAGCCGACGGCGACGCCGAGCATGGAGGCGTCCGGATCCTTGATGTTGCAGGCGGAGATGCGCTGCACGGCGCGCACCGGCCGGGAACGGGTCTTGTCGAGCGCGGTATAGAGCGACGAGGTGACAGCCTGCGGATCCGGC
Source organism: Ensifer canadensis (assembly GCF_017488845.2). NCBI lineage: Bacteria > Pseudomonadati > Pseudomonadota > Alphaproteobacteria > Hyphomicrobiales > Rhizobiaceae > Ensifer > Ensifer canadensis. The sequence continues at coordinate 3,843,577 of NZ_CP083370.1, read as the reverse complement.
AGGAATTCGGCCGAGATGCTGGCGCGCTCGATCGCGAGCGGCATGTCGTCAGCGATGCGCAGACGCCCGAGCCTGGCCACCAACGCGTCGGCCGGCAGGCCGAGCGCCATCATCTCATCCGGCGACGGATGATACAGGCCTCGCTCCAGCCAGCGGGCATGAGTGTTGAGACCACGGCGCGCCATGTCCTCGGTAAACGAGGTCAGCCGCGACAGCGATTGCTGCACCTTGGAGACCGGCTTGACGACAAAAGTGCCGGAGCCGTGGCGCCGCACCAGCAAGCCGTCGCGCACGAGATCGTCGACGGCCTTGCGCACGGTCACGCGGCTGATATTGGCGTAATCGGCCAAATCGCGCTCCGGCGGCAGGGCGTCGCCATGATTGAGCTTGCCCGACTGGATCGCGTCTTCCAGCGATTGCCGCAGTTTCAGATAGAGCGGACCGGATCCACCGGCCTGCAGGCCTTCGAGCGGCAGAATGGCAGCGAGATGATCGGTCATGCGCCGACCTCCGAGCGGGAGCCGAAGCGCTGTGCGGCGAGTGCGACGGCGCCGGTGAGCGCGTCGGCCTCGGCTTCGACAAAAAACGGCTGGTGGCGCTCGGCAAGCCAGGGACGATAGAGCGGCGCGAGGCCACCGAGCAGGCAGAGCTTGCGCCCGCCCCGGGCGACCACGACGTCTAGCGCCTCGTCGACCGTGATCGCCGCAGTCTTGAGCAGACGCACGGCGACGGGATCGCCCGCCTGCGCCGCTTCGAAGACACGCGGGGCATAGCGGCCGAACTCACCCGGCTTTGCCAGGCGCGCGAAATCGACGACAGCACTCGGATCGTTCCTGAACTCGGCCATGACGGAATCGGTTATCGGCGACGCCTCATGGATGCCATCGAAGGCAAGCAGGCTTTCCTGCAAAAGCGCATGGCCGATGCGTGCGCCACTGCCATGATCGCCGATCGTGAAGCCCCAGCCGCCGACATAGCTGACGATGTCGGCCTGCCGCAGGATATAGATGCTGCCGGTGCCGAGAATGGCGACGGCGCCGTCCTCGTCGCCGAGCGCGCCCTGCAGGGCAATCAGACCATCCGATTCGATATCGGCTGCGGCAAACGGCAGGCGTCGCTTCACATAATGCACGGCATCGCCGACATTGTGCCCGGCGACGCCGACAATTGCGCGCGCCTCGGCGATACCAGAGGGATCAAGACCGGCTTCTTCAAATGCCGCCCGCGCAGCGTCGCCAATATGGGCGAGCGCCGTTTCAGGATCCGTCAGAATGTTGGCTGCACCAGCCTTGCCGCGGCCGAGAATACGTCCATCCCCCGCAGCCACAGCCGCCCGGCAGCTTGTTCCGCCGCCATCGATTCCTATTAGGTAGTTTGGCATGAGCACCTCCGCCCATAGAGGATACCAAAAAAATACCAATAACCAAGTCCGAATTGGTCTCGATATCCAATTTTGAAATAATGCATTGAATAACAACGGATAATTTCAGAGATTGGTTTTTTTTGACGCCAAAATGTAATTTCTCCTAGACAATTGGTATTTTTTTGGCATTAATTCACCCAGAGGAGACACAACCTATGCCTTCAGTGAAGACCGAAGAGCGTCACGACAACGCCAAAGGCCTGGATGTCATGCATCCGGCGCTGGCGCTTCGGCTGCTCGCATCCGGACAACAGGCGGCAGCAAAGGTCGTGGACGCCGCGATTGAGCAGATTTCCGCTGCTGCGTCCCTGGCTGCAGAAACGCTCGCCTCCGGCAAGCGTCTCGCCTATGCCGGCGCCGGCAGCTCAGGCCTGATGGCCATGGCCGATGCGCTGGAACTTCCCGGCACCTACGGCATCCCCCAGGACCAGATCGTCATTCTGCTTGCAGGCGGCGCCGCCAGTCTCAATGACCTCGCCGGCGGCTACGAAGACGACATGGATCTGGCGCGCGAAGACGTCCGCAAGGCCGGCATCACCGCGGGCGACTGTCTGGTTTCAGTGTCGGCCAGCGGCTCGACACCCTATGCGCTGGCCGCAGCCGACGAAGCGCGCAAGCTCGGCGCAAAAGTCATCGCCGTTGCCAACAATCCGGGCGCAGCTCTTTTCAACGACGCGGATGTCGCCATTCTGCTGCAGACGCCGCCGGAAGTCGTTTCCGGCTCGACGCGCATGGGTGCCGGCACGGCACAGAAGATCGCCTTCAACATGTTCTCGACGCTGGTCGGCATCCATCTCGGCCACGTGCTCGACGGCCACATGGTCAATCTGCGCGCCGACAACATCAAGCTGCACGGCCGCGCCGTTCGCATCGTCACCGACATTACCGGTGTTGGCGCATCCGAGGCCGGCCGGCTGATCAATGCCGCATCCGGCTCGGTCAAGATCGCCATCCTGCTGGCATCGGGCGCGAAGGACGTGGCGGCAGCCGAAGCGGCGCTCAACCAGACCAAGCAGAACCTGCGCCGGGCGATCGATATCGTTTCGGCCTGAGATAAACCTGGGATTCAAACCGCGCCAAAACGGCGCATATAAGAGGGAGAAGCTAAATGACCCGTACGACACTCAAGGGCCTGCTGCTTGCGTCGAGCATTCTCGGCTCGGCCGGCCTGGCCCACGCGGAGGACGTCACGCTGACGATCGAAAGCTGGCGCAACGACGACCTGGCGATCTGGCAGGAAAAGCTGATCCCGGCTTTCGAAGCCAAGAACCCCGGCATCAAGGTCAAGTTCGCCCCGATGGCGCCGACCGAGTACAACGCGGCGCTGAACGCCAAACTCGACGCCGGCTCCGCGGGCGACCTCATCACCTGCCGTCCGTTCGATGTCTCGCTCGAACTCTACAACAAGAAGCACCTTGCCGACCTGACGGCGCTGCCGGGTATGGAAAATTTCTCCCCGGTCGCCAAGTCCGCCTGGACGACAGACGATGGCTCGGCCACCTTCTGCGTGCCGATGGCTTCGGTCATCCACGGCTTCATCTACAACAAGGACGCCTTCGACCAGCTCGGCATCCAGATCCCGACGACGGAAGCCGAATTCTTCGCAGCTCTCGACAAGATCAAGGCCGACGGCAACTACATCCCGATGGCGATGGGCACCAAGGATCTCTGGGAAGCCGCGACCATGGGCTACCAGAACATCGGCCCGACCTACTGGAAGGGTGAAGAAGGCCGCGCTGCGCTGATCAAGGGCGAGCAGAAGCTGACCGATGAACCGTGGGTCGAGCCCTATCGCGTTCTCGCCAAGTGGAAGGACTATCTCGGCGACGGCTTCGAGGCCCAGACCTATCCGGACAGCCAGAACCTGTTCACGCTCGGCCGCGCCGCGATCTATCCGGCCGGCTCGTGGGAAATCGGCCTGTTCAACACCCAGGCCCAGTTCAAGATGGGCGCCTTCCCGCCTCCGGTTAAGAACGCCGGCGACGCTTGCTACATCTCCGACCACAACGACATCGGCGTCGGTCTGAACGCCAAGAGTGCGCACGCCGAGCAAGCCAAGACCTTCCTTACCTGGGTCGCTTCGCCGGAATTCGCCGAGATTTACGCCAATTCGCTGCCGGGCTTCTTCAGCCTCAATTCGACCCCGGTGAAGATGACCGATCCGCTCGCTCAGGAATTCGTTTCCTGGCGCGAAAAGTGCAAGCCGACGATCCGCTCGACCTACCAGATCCTGGCGCGCGGTACGCCGAGCCTCGAGAACGAAACCTGGGTTGAATCGGCCAACGTCATCAACGGCACGGATACGCCTGAGGTTGCGGCCGAAAAGCTGCAGAAGGGTCTCGACGGCTGGTACAAGCCGGCGAAGTAAGCGCAACTGGTTCCCTCCCCTTCGGGGGAGGGTCGGCCCTACAGCGCCGCGCGTCTTGTCGGACGCACAAAGGTCGCTGTAGCACTTTGAATTGCTGAATGTTTTTGTCCTCAAATCGGATAGGATTGAGGAAACATGCAGCAAGGGCCGGGCGGGAGGACATTGCCCAAGGAGGCACTCCCCCAGCCGCAGCGTCCTCGACCTCCCCTTGATGGGGAGGTCCCCGACGCAGTCGTTTGCAAAAGAACGCGATAGCCTTAACCTTCGTCATGAGCCCGGATCGGGGCAGGCGTTATGCGGCAAGACCGGCCGTGTGGCGTCGACGTGCATCATGACGCCCTGGGGAACCGGTCGAACAAGCGGGTACGATCAATGAGCAACGTCACTTCACTGCAAGAGGGACAGCCGACCGTGAGACGGCCGAAACGCTGGCACATCCTCATCTTTCTGCTGCCGGCCCTTCTGGTCTACACGGCGGTGATGATCCTGCCGTTGATCGAGACGCTGCGTCTCTCGCTATACAACACGGTCGACGGCCAGCCGACCTTCGTTGGTCTCGCAAACTTCCAGGTCCTGTTCGGCGAGGAGCGCTGGGCGCACGACTTCTGGAACGCGCTGAAGAACAACGTCATCTTCTTCATCATTCACATGTGCGTGCAGAATCCGATCGGCGTTGCGCTGGCGGCCATGCTGTCCATTCCGAAGCTGCGTTTCGTCACGTTCTACCGCACGGCGATCTTCCTGCCGACGCTGCTTTCCTTCGTTATCGTCGGCTTCATCTGGAAGCTGATCCTGTCGCCGATCTGGGGTGTCGCGCCCTGGATGCTCGATCTCGTCGGCCTCAAGTCGATGTTTGCGCCCTGGCTCGGCAGGCCAGGCTCGGCCCTGATCGCCGTGTCGTTGATCTCGGTCTGGCAATATGTCGGCATCCCGATGATGCTGATCTACGCCGCCCTGCTCAACATTCCCGATGAAGTGATCGAAGCCGCCGAATGCGACGGCGTCACCGGCTGGAGCCAGTTCTGGAAGATCAAGCTGCCGCTGATCCTGCCCGCGATCGGCATCATCTCGATCCTGACCTTCGTCGGCAACTTCAACGCCTTCGACCTGGTCTACACCGTGCAGGGCGCGCTTGCCGGTCCTGATGGCTCGACCGACATTCTCGGCACGCTGCTCTACCGCACCTTCTTCGGCTTCCAGCTGCAGCTGGGCGACCGCTCGATGGGCGCGACGATCGCAACGGTGATGTTCCTGATCATCCTCGCCGGCGTCTCGCTCTACCTCTTCGTCATCCAGCGCCGCATGCGCCGCTATCAGTTCTAAGGGAGGCCGAGATGTCGCAAGCACGCCACTCCATTTTCCGCACCGGCTTCGTCCACATCGCGCTGATCGCCTATACGCTCATCTCGCTGTTTCCGGTGTTCCTGACGATCATCAACTCGTTCAAGGATCGCAACGCGATCTTCCGGGCGCCGTTGACGGTCCCGACGCCCGAGACCTTCAGCCTGATCGGCTACCAGACGGTGCTCGGCCAGGGCGATTTCGCGACCTACTTCCAGAACAGCTTCATCGTCACGGTCGTCGCGATCGCGCTGGTGCTGTTGTTCGGCGCCATGGCCGCGTTCGCGCTGTCGGAATACCGCTTCCGCGGCAATACGCTGATGGGGCTCTATCTCGCGATCGGCATCATGATCCCGATCCGGCTCGGCACCGTCGCCATCCTTCAGGGCATGGTCGCTGCCAACCTCGTCAACACGCTGACGGCGCTGATCCTCGTCTATACCGCACAGGGGCTACCGCTCGCGGTGTTCATCCTGTCGGAGTTCATGCGCACGGTTTCGGATGACCTGAAGAATGCCGGCCGCATCGACGGGCTGTCGGAATACTCGATCTTCTTCCGCCTCGTGCTGCCGCTGATCCGGCCGGCGATGGCAACGGTTGCCGTGTTCACGATGATCCCGATCTGGAACGATCTGTGGTTCCCATTGATCCTGGCGCCGGCAGAAGCAACCAAGACGGTCACGCTCGGCTCGCAGATCTTCATCGGCCAGTTCGTCACCAACTGGAACGCCGTGCTTGCGGCCCTGTCGCTCGCCATCCTTCCGGTTCTCGTCCTCTATGTCATTTTCTCGCGGCAGCTGATCCGCGGCATCACCGCAGGAGCAGTCAAGTGAGTTCAAACAGCAAACCGGTCCGGGTCCTCGTCGCGGGTCTCGGCAATATGGGCCGCAGCCATTCGCTGGCCTATCACAACAATCCCGGCTTCGAGATCGTCGGGCTGGTCAACCGCTCCAAGGTGGAGCTTCCGGAGGAACTGCGCGGCTACGAGATCCATCCTGACTTCAAGACGGCGCTTGAGGAACTGAAACCCGAACTCTGCTCGGTCTGTACCTATTCCGACAGCCATGCCGACTATGCGGTTGCCGCCTTCGAAGCCGGCTGCGACGTGTTCGTGGAGAAGCCGCTGGCAACGACGGTCGCAGACGCCGAACGGGTCGTTGCTGCCGCCAGGAAGCATGGCCGCAAGCTGATCATCGGCTACATCCTGCGCCACCACCCCTCGTGGATCCGGCTGATCGCCGAAGCCCGCAAACTCGGCGGTCCTTACGTCTTCCGCATGAACTTGAACCAGCAGTCGAGCGGTCCGACCTGGGAGACCCACAAGTCGCTGATGCAGACGACCCCGCCGATCGTCGACTGCGGCGTGCATTATGTCGACGTCATGTGCCAGATCACCGACGCCAAGCCGGTGGAGGTGCGCGGCATGGGCCTGCGTCTTTCCGACGAAATCGCTTCGGACATGTACAATTACGGCCACCTGCAGGTGATCTTCGAAGACGGGTCGGCCGGCTGGTACGAGGCCGGCTGGGGTCCGATGATTTCGGAGACCGCCTTCTTCGTGAAGGACGTCATGTCGCCAAAGGGCTCCGTGTCGATCGTCATGGATCCGAATGCCAAGTCGGACGATATCGACACACACACCAAGACCTCGGTCATTCGCGTGCACAATGCGGAAACTGGTCCCAACGGTCGCTTTCTCAAGCCGGACGAGGACCTGACAATGGACGGAGAGCCCGGCCATCAGGAACTCTGCGATCGTGAGCAGGCCTATGTGCTGAAGGCCATTCGCGAAGATATCAATCTCGACCGCCACATGAACGACGCCGTCCAGTCGCTGCGCATCTGCCTTGCGGCTGATGAAAGCGTCCGCACCGGTCAGCCGGTCAAACTTTAAGAGGGGCAATTAGGTGGGATCACTTCAACTCAAATCCATCCGCAAGGCCTACGGAAACCATGAGGTTCTCAAGGGCATCGACCTGGAAGTGAAGGACGGCGAGTTCGTCATCTTCGTGGGTCCTTCCGGCTGCGGCAAGTCGACATTGCTGCGCACCATTGCCGGCCTTGAGGACGCGACCTCCGGCAGCGTCCAGATCGACGGCGTCGAAGTCGGACACGTGGCCCCCGCCAAGCGCGGCATCGCCATGGTATTCCAGTCCTATGCGCTCTATCCGCACCTGACGGTGAAGGACAATATGGGCCTGGGCCTGAAGCAGGCCGGCAAGCCGAAAGCTGAAATCGAGGACAAGGTCGGCAAGGCCGCCAGCATGCTGTCGCTCGACCCCTATCTCGCCCGGCGCCCGGCGGAACTTTCCGGCGGCCAGCGCCAGCGTGTCGCCATCGGCCGCGCCATCGTGCGCGAACCGAAGCTGTTCCTGTTCGACGAGCCCTTGTCGAACCTCGATGCGGCCTTGCGCGTCAACACCCGGCTCGAGATCGCCCGGCTGCATCGCAGCCTGAAGGCCACGATGATCTACGTGACCCATGATCAGGTCGAAGCGATGACGCTGGCCGACAAGATCGTGGTGCTGAACGCCGGCCAGATCGAGCAGATCGGCTCGCCGATGGATCTCTACAACCGGCCGGCCAATGTCTTCGTCGGTGGCTTCATCGGCTCGCCGCAGATGAACTTCGTCGACGGCGCCCGCCTCGGCGATCCCGGCGCCAAGACGATCGGCATCCGGCCGGAACATATCGGTCTGTCGCGCGAGAGTGGCGACTGGAAGGGCAAGGTCATCCACGTCGAGCATCTGGGCGCCGACACGATTGTCTATATCGAGTCCGACCAGGTCGGTCTGATCACCGTTCGGCTGTTTGGCGAACACCGCTACGCGCCTGATGACATTGTCTTTGCGACGCCGATGGTCGGCAGCATGCACCGCTTCGGTGCCGACGACCGCGTCCTCGCCTGAGACGATAATCCGGCGACAAACCCGGATCACACCTTAGTGATATCAAGCCGCCGTGGTGCCGAAAGCACTGCGGCGGCTGATTTTTTTGATCGATTCAACGCGCTGCATCACGGTGTTGCACTGCGGCGCAAATTAACATACATTTGTGTTTGTATATTAGCGTTCCGGTATTTTCCCATCCCGATACTGGTAATTGCTTCCCTTCACTTCCGGACCGCGCAGCCCTGCGATACGCACTGGCTGCGCACGGTCACCGAATATGGACATCGCTATGCGCATGAACCGACCGACACTGGCCGCCGCCTTGGCAACCGTGATTCTCCTTTCCGGCTGCCAGAAAGACGAAGAACAGGCCGCTCCCGCCTTCCCGCCATCGGCCGTCGCTGTCTTCACGACCGCATCCGAGACGCTGCCGATCACCAATGAACTGCCGGGCCGCATCACCGCGACGCGCGTCGCCGAAGTTCGTCCGCGCGTTTCCGGCATCGTCGTCGAACGCGTCTTCCAGCAGGGCTCGAAGGTCAAGGAAGGTGACGTGCTCTACCGCATCGACCCTGCTCCCTTCCAGGTCCAGGTCGAAAAGGCCGAAGCGACCCTGCGCCGCGCCCAGGCCGTGCATCTCCAGGCCGAACAGAAGGCTGCCCGACAGGAAGCTCTGAAGAAGGCAAACGTCGTCGCCGCCCAGCAGTTCGACGATGCAAACGGCCTGCTGGCTGCAGCAAACGCCGACGTCGCCATCGCCCAGGCGGGCTTGGCCGCTGCCAAGCTCGACCTGCAATACGCCAACGTGACCGCCCCGATCAGCGGCCAGATCGGACGCGCTCTCATCACCGAGGGTGCGCTCGTCAGCGCCAACAGCTCGGAAAACCTCGCCACGATCCAGCAACTCGATCCGCTCTATGCCGACTTTACCCAGTCGGCGACCGATCTCATCCGCCTGCGCAAGGCGCTTGAAGCCGGCCAGATGATGAGCGGTGACCAGGAGGCCGAGGTTCAACTGATCCTCGACGACGGCACGCCTTATGAACACAAGGGCAAGCTCCTGTTCTCGGAAGCGGCCGTTGACGCGACGACCGGCCAGGTAACGCTGCGCGGCGAGTTCCCCAATCCCGACGGCGACCTATTGCCGGGCATGTATGTCCGCGTGCTGGTCCAGCAGGGTGTCGAGAAGGACGCGATCACCGTGCCGCAGCAGGCTGTCCAGCGCAACAATGCCGGCCAGTCGCAGGTCTATGTCGTGGCCGCCGACAAGAAGGTCGAGTTCCGCAACGTCACACTTGGACGCACGGTCGGAACCCGCTGGCAGGTGGCCTCGGGGCTGAAGCCCGGCGAAAAGGTCATCGTCGAAGGCTTCCAGAAGATCGGCCCCGGCGCGCCGGTGGAGCCGACCGACTGGGATCCGAATGCAAAGCCGGCGGCCGAAGCAGCCCAGACGACCGCGGCGACCGACGCAAAGCCCGCTGAAGCCACAGAGTGAGTGCTGATTAATGCCTAGTTTTTTCATCGACAGGCCTATTTTTGCCTGGGTGGTGGCGATCTTCATCATGCTCGCCGGCATCATCGCGATACCGCTGTTGCCGGTATCGCAATATCCTGATGTTGCGCCGCCGCAGATCTCCATCAACACGAGCTACCCCGGCGCTTCGTCGCAGGACACCTATCAGAGCGTCACCCGGCTGATCGAAAACGAGCTGAACGGCGTCGAAGGCCTGCTCTATTTCGAATCGACCTCCAGCGCTGCCGGCTCGGTCGACATCAGCGCCACCTTTGCACCCGGTACAGATCCGGGACAGGCGGCCGTCGACATTCAGAACCGCGTTCGCCGCGTCGAACCGCGCCTGCCCGATTCGGTCAAGCGCCAGGGCGTACAGGTCGACGAAGCCGGTTCCGGCTTCCTGATGATCGTCGCGCTCACCTCGACCGACGGCTCTATGGACGCCATCGGTCTCGGCGACTATCTCAGCCGCAACGTGCTGAACGAAGTCCAGCGCGTGCCCGGCGTCGGCCGTGCGCAGCTGTTTGCGACCGAACGCTCGATGCGCATCTGGCTCGATCCGGACAAGATGCTCGGCCTCAACCTGACCGCCGGCGACGTGACGAATGCCATCCAGGCCCAGAACGCCCAGATCGCATCCGGCTCGATCGGCGCACAGCCGAACCCGATCACGCAGCAGATCAGTGCTCCTGTTGTCGTCAAGGGTCAGCTGTCGAGCGCCGAGGAATTCGGAGCGATCGTGCTTCGCGCCAATCCGGACGGCTCCTCCGTTCGTCTGCGCGACGTTGCCCGCGTCGAGATCGGCGGCGAAAGCTACGCGTTTTCGACCCGCCTGAACGGCAAGCCGTCCGCGGCTATCGCCATACAGCTGTCGCCAAGCGGCAACGCGATGTCGACCTCGACGGCGATCAAGGAGCGCATGGACGAACTGTCGAAGTTCTTCCCGGAGGGCCTGGAATATTCGGTTCCCTACGACACCTCGCCGTTCGTTGCCGTTTCCATCGAGAAGGTGCTTTCGACGCTGGTCGAAGCGGTCGCGCTCGTCTTCATCGTGATGTTCCTGTTCCTGCAGAACATCCGCTACACCATCATCCCGACACTCGTCGTGCCGGTCGCTCTTCTGGGCACCTGCGCGGTGATGCTGGCGATGGGCTTCTCGATCAACGTTCTGACCATGTTCGGCATGGTGCTGGCGATCGGCATCCTGGTCGACGATGCGATCATCGTCGTCGAGAACGTCGAACGCATCATGTCCGAAGAGGGGCTGACACCGAAGGACGCCACCCGCAAGGCAATGAAGCAGATCACCGGCGCCGTCATCGGCATCACGCTGGTGCTGGCTTCGGTGTTCATTCCGATGGCCTTCTTCCCGGGCGCCGTCGGCGTGATCTATCGCCAGTTCTCGCTGACCATGGTCGTGTCGATCCTGTTCTCGGCACTGCTCGCGCTGTCGCTGACGCCGGCGCTGTGCGCCAGCTTCCTGAAGCAGGTTCCGAAGGGCCACCACCACGCCAAGCGCGGCTTCTTCGGCTGGTTCAACCGCAGCTTCGACAAGACCTCGCACGGCTATAGCGGCATCGTGAAGCGCCTGGTCCACCGCACCGGTCGCTACATGATCGTCTACATCGCCGTCTTGGCCGGCCTCGGCTGGCTGTTCATGAAGCTGCCGTCGTCGTTCCTTCCGGACGAAGACCAGGGCTTCGTGATCGTCATGATGCAGCTCCCCTCCGAAGCGACGGGCAACCGTACGACCGAGGTGGTGGAACAGGCGGAGAAGATCTTCGGCCAGGAGCCGGCTGTCGAACGCATCATCGCGATCAACGGCTTCTCCTTCTTCGGCACCGGACAGAACGCAGCGCTCGCCTTCGTGACGCTGAAGGACTGGAAGGAACGCGACGCCGACAACGCCGCTCAATCGATCGCCATGCGGGCCACCATGGCCATGAGCCAGATCAAGGATGCGATCAGCTTCGCGCTGTCGCCGCCGGCGATCCAGGGCCTCGGCACCACCGGGGGCTTCTCCTTCCGCCTGCAGGATCGTGGCGGTCTCGGCGAAGCGGCTTTGTCCCAGGCACGCGACCAGCTTCTCGGCCTTGCGGCTCAGAGCAAGATCGTGACCGGGGTTCGCTTCGAAGGCATGCCCGATGCGGCTCAGGTCAGCGTGGCCATCGACCGCGAAAAGGCCAATACCTTCGGCGTGACCTTTGCGGACATCAACTCGACGATCTCGACCAACCTTGGCTCGTCTTATGTCAACGACTTCCCGAATGCCGGCCGCATGCAGCGCGTGACGGTGCAGGCGGACGAGGGTCAGCGCATGCAGACGGCGGATCTGTTGAACCTCAACGTCCGCAACGCCAATGGCGGCATGGTCCCGCTCTCCGCCTTCGCGACGGTGGAGTGGGTCAAGGCCTCGACCCAGACGATCGGCTACAACGGCTACCCGTCGGTACGCATCAGCGGCGAAGCGGCTCCGGGTTACTCCTCCGGTGACGCGATCAACGAAATGCAGCGGCTTGCGGGCGAACTGTCGGCAGGCTTCGGTTACGAATGGACCGGCCAGTCCCTGCAGGAAATCCAGTCGGGTACCCAGGCGCCTCTCTTGATCGCGCTGTCGTGCCTGCTCGTCTTCCTGTGCCTGGCTGCGCTCTATGAGAGCTGGTCGATCCCGGTGGCGGTCATCATGGTGGTTCCGCTCGGCGTCATCGGTTCGGTGCTTGCCGTGACCATGCGCGAGATGCCGAACGACGTGTACTTCAAGGTCGGCCTGATCGCGATCATCGGCCTGTCGGCGAAGAACGCCATCCTGATCATCGAGTTCGCCAAGGAACTGCGTGAACAGGGCAAATCGCTGATCGATGCGACGCTGGAGGCAGCACACTTACGCTTCCGCCCGATCCTGATGACGTCGCTCGCCTTCACGCTCGGCGTTCTGCCGCTGGCGATTGCCACCGGCGCAAGCTCTGGCAGCCAGCGCGCCATCGGTACCGGCGTGATGGGTGGTATGATCTCGGCAACGGTGCTGGCGATCTTCTTCGTTCCGGTGTTCTTCGTGTTCGTCACGAAGCTGTTCGGACGCAAGAAGGTAGAAGCCACACCGGCTGCAGCCGAGACCCCAACACCCGCCGAATAACACTGCTATCGACGGCCCGCCCTCTCGGCGGGCCGTTCTGCAAGGAGGAATGAATGCGCAGAACGAAAGCCGATGCGGAGGCAACCCGGCAGAAGATCCTGAGCGCCGCTGAACGTGTGTTCTACGAAAAGGGTGTTTCAAACACCACGCTTGAGGAAGTGGCCAAGGAAGCGGGCGTGACCCGCGGCGCCATCTACTGGCACTTCGCCAACAAGACCGATCTTTTCCTGGCCCTGCACGATGCCGTGCCGCTGCCCCAGGAAGACATGATCGCCCAGGAAATCGAGGCCGAGGCCGCCGATACGCTGGCAATCGTCGAGGACGCCATGGGCGCCTGGATCGATATCCTGGCCGCCGACGAGCAGCGCCAGCGCATTCTCACCATCATGCTGCGCACCAACTACGACGGCGACATGAGCGAGGTCCTGACCCGCCACAAGGAACTCGACGAACATCATAATGCCCTGCTCGAACTGGCCTTTTCCCGCGCCCTTGCCAAGGGCTACATGCAGGACAGCTGGACGCCCACGTCGGCGACCCGCACGCTTCACTGGATGATGCTTGGGCTTTGCACCCAGTGGCTGCTCTTTGGTCGCCCGTTCGACATCGTCGCCGAAGGGCGTGACGGGCTGAGGCGGCTGTTTTCGAGCTTCCGCACGCCCTCCGCCGCCCGTTCTGCACTATCCACCGTCAGCTGAAGACGACGGTCTTATGGCCGTTGAGCATCACCCGCCGTTCCAGGTGCAGCTTGACGGCACGGGCCAGCACGCGGCTTTCGATGTCACGGCCGCTGGCGACGAAGTCCTCCGCCGTCAGCGCGTGGCTGACACGTTCGGTTTCCTGCTCGATGATCGGCCCCTCGTCGAGATCCGGGGTGACGTAGTGGGCCGTGGCGCCAATCAGCTTGACGCCGCGTTCGTGGGCCTGGTGGTAGGGCCTGGCCCCCTTGAACGACGGCAGGAACGAGTGATGGATGTTGATCGCCTTGCCGTAGAGGCGCTTTGACAGATTGTCCGAAAACACCTGCATGTACCGCGCCAGGATCACCAGATCGGCGCCGGTCTCCTGCGTCAGGCGCAACAGCTTTTCCTCCTGCTCTTCCCTGTTGGTCTTCGATACCGTCCAATGATGAAACGGGATCGCCTCGAGTTCCGCCGTGCGCCGGCTGTCCTCGTGATTGGAAACGATGGCGGCGACCTCGGCGTTCAGCCAGCCGACGCGGATCTGGTAGAGCAGACGCAGGAGCGCATGGTCGAACTTCGACACCAGGATGACGATCTTCGGCTTGCGTGCGGCTTCCGTCAGCGCGGTGCGCATCTGGAACCGGTCGACCGCCGGCCGCAACGCCCGCTCGACGTCGTCCCGCGTCATGCCATCGGGCGCCTGGAAGGCGATGCGCATGAAGAAGCTGTTGGTGTGCCGATCCCAGAACTGGCTGCTCTCGGCGATATTCGCGCCAAGGCCGGCCAGCTCCGTCGTCACTGCGGCAACGATGCCCGGCTTGTCGTCACAGGACAGCACAAGGATGAATGTGTTGGTGGCCATGGTCTCCTCCGATCGGCGGCTCTGCCGGGCGCGCTAGCGCCCTCCCCGATCGCTGCCTAGGGGGAGACGAGGACGACCGCAACCGCTGAGACGGCGGCGGCATGCGCTTTCTATCATCGTGATACGCCGACAGGCAGAAGGCGGCCGTCGTGGCCGCCTTCTGCAAGAATAACCGCAGCTGTCGATGCAAGGTCGCTGATGGAATCCCTCAGGGAAACCTCAGTGCGCCTCGTCCCAGTTCATCGCGGCGCGGGCATCGACCTTGAGCGGTACCCGCATGTCGAGCGCCGGCATCGCGGCATTTTCCATCACCGACACGACGATCGGGATGGTCCGCTCGACGTCGGCATCCTCGACCTCGAAGATCAGTTCGTCGTGCACCTGCAGCAGCATGCGGGCGGAAAGCTTCGCCTCACTCAGCGCCGGCTCGATTTTCACCATGGCACGACGGATGATATCAGCTGCGGACCCCTGGATCGGCGCGTTGATCGAAGCGCGCTCGTTGAAGGCGCGATGCGAGGGGATCGACGAGCGAATGTCGGGGTAATGTGCACGCCGCCCGAAGATCGTTTCGACATAGCCGTGCTCGCGGGCAAAGGCCTTGGTGTTTTCCATGTAGTCGCGAATGCCGGGGAAACGCTCGAAATACTTCTTGATGTAGTCGCTGGCTTCCGAGCGCTCGATCGACAACTGGTTGGCAAGGCCGAAAGCGGAGATACCGTAGATGATGCCGAAGTTGATGGCCTTCGCCCGCCGGCGGATTTCGCTCGGCATGCCCGCGACAGGAACGCCGAACATCTCCGAAGCCGTCATCGCGTGAATGTCGACGCCATCGGCAAAGGCCTGGCGAAGCTGCGGGATGTCGGCGACATGGGCAAGCACGCGCAGTTCGATCTGGCTGTAGTCGGCCGAAACCAGCTTGTGACCTGATGTGGCAATGAAGGCCGTGCGGATCTTGCGGCCTTCGGCGGTGCGCACCGGGATGTTCTGCAGGTTCGGGTCGGACGAGGACAGGCGTCCCGTCGTCGTCGCCGCCAGCGCATAGGAGGTGTGGACGCGTTTGGTTTCCGGATGGACGAAACCCGGCAAGGCGTCCGTATAGGTCGACTTCAACTTGGTCATCTGGCGCCAGTCGACGATCTTGCGCGGCAGTTCGTGGCCCTCCGCCGCGAGATCCTCGAGCACCTGCGCCGAGGTCGACCATTGGCCGGTCTTGGTCTTCGAACCGCCGGGCAGCCCCATCTTGCCGAAGAGGATATCGCCGAGCTGCTTGGGCGAGCCGACGGTAAATGTTTCGCCGGCTAACTTGTAGATCTCGTCTTCGAGCGCCGCTGCCCCTTGCGCCAGTTCGCCGGAGAGGCGCGACAGGATCTGGCGATCGATGGTGATACCGCGCTCTTCCATGTGGGCCAGCACCGGCACGAGCGGGCGCTCCAGCCGCTCATAGACGCGCACCAGCCCCTTGGCCACCAGCCGCGGCTTCAGCACGTGCCAGAGGCGCAGGGTGACTTCGGCATCCTCGGCGGCATAGGCGGTGGCGCGGTCGATATCGACATAATCGAAGGTCACCGACGATTTGCCGCTGCCGGTCATGTCCTTGTAGGCGAGCGGCTTGTGACCGAGCCAGCGCTCCGACAGCGCATCCATCCCGTGCGTGCCGTTGCCGGCATCAACGACGTAGGACATCAGCATGGTGTCGTCGAAGCCCTGGACGGTGATGCCGTGTCGCTTCATGAGGAGGTAGTCGTATTTGAGGTTCTGTGCGACTTTCAACACCGAAGGATCTTCAAGCAGCACCTTCAGCCGGCTGAGCGCCTCGCGCACCGGAATCTGGTTTTCAGCATGGCCGCCGCCGAGAAGATCGCCCACTCCTGTTTTATGGATCAGCGGCACATAGGCGGCGCGGATCACCGTTCCCGAAGGGTCCTTGCCATAGTCAGCAAGCGCCAGCGAGAAGCCGACGAGCTCGGCCTGCATGGCATCGAGCGACGTCGTTTCGGTGTCGAAGGCGACGAGGCCCGCGTCCTTGGCGTCGGCAATCCAGGCGTCGAGCGTCGGCAGATCGCGGATCGCGACATACCGCGAGTGGTCGATGGTAGCGCTGGCGAAAAGGGCTGCGCGCGATTGTGCGAGCGCCTCTGGTGTGGCGTCAGTGGCCTCGCCCGTGGAGGCTACCTGGCTCACGGCCGCAGGCGCGGCCTCGCCGGCACTCGACGACGCCGGGGCAGCCGCAGCCTTGTCGAGATCCGGTCCGCGCGCATCCGCGCCCCACTCGACCGGCACCGCGGCCGGTTCGACCACATCGGCGTCCGTATCGGTGGCGGCGGCCACGCGACGGGTGAGCGTGGTGAATTCCATCGCCTTCAGGAAGGCGACGAGGCGCGGCCCATCCTGCGGTTCGAGATGCAGCTCCTCGAGAGGGACGTCGAGCGGCGTGTCGGTGCGCAGCGTCACCAACTGGCGTGACAGGCGGGCAAGGTCGGCATTGGCGATGATGTTTTCGCGGCGCTTGGCCTGCTTGATTTCGCCCGCACGCGCCAGCAGCGTATCGAGATCGCCGTATTCCTCCAGCAATTGCGCCGCGGTCTTGGGGCCGATGCCGGGGATGCCAGGCACGTTGTCGGTCGAGTCGCCGGTCATCGCCTGAAGATCGATCATCTTTTCCGGCGGCACACCCCATTTCTCGATCACTTCCGGGATCGAGATCTGCTTGTCCTTCATGCTGTCGTACATCGAGACGTTCGGCGTCACGAGTTGCATCAGGTCCTTGTCGGAGGAGATGATGGTGACGCTGGCGCCCGCCTTTTCGGCAAGGCGCGTATAGGTGGCGATCAGGTCATCGGCCTCAAACCCTTCCTTCTCGATGCAAGGCAGGTTGAAGGCGCGCGTGGCGTGGCGGATCAGCCCGAACTGCGGGATCAGATCCTCAGGCGGCGCCGAGCGATTGGCCTTGTAGAGATCGTAGAGTTCGTTTCGGAACGTTTTCGAGGAATAGTCGAAAATGACGGCGAAATGCGTCGGCGTCACGCCGACGGAGGTGTCGCGCGCATCGGTGAGCAACTTCCACAACATGTTGCAGAAACCGGACACCGCATTGACCGGAAGGCCATCGGATTTGCGGTTGAGCGGCGGGATGGCGTGGAACGCCCGGAAGATGAATCCGGAGCCGTCGACGAGGAAGAGGTGATCACCGTTTTTCATGGGCAATGGATAGCGCGGGGTGAGCCAAACGTCCATTGCGGTTTTCTCGTCGAACACTACAATGTCCAGCTGTCACAGAGGAGCAAGCGATGCCGCATGACGTGCAATATGCACTGAGACAGTACCTTGTTCTTTCAGGGTTTGCCGGAGTCTGTTTCGTCATTTCCTGGCTGTTGAGCGATCCGGCATTCCTTGTCGTCATCAAGACCGTCTTTGCGCCGATCTATCTGCTTGCGACGACGGGGCTCGATGCCCATTTCAGACGGGCGGACGCCGCGCCGTGGCCACTGTGGCAGAAGGTCGAATACGCGATCGCTCGGGCCGCACTTTTCGTCGCCTTCATTATCGTCATGTGCATCAGGCCGGATCAATCGGCCCGCGATGTGGCGAAATCAGCGTTGGCGACTGCAATCGCGATCGGCGCCGTGGAGGTCATTTTTGCCTTGCGGAACCGGCGCTCGAAGGGCGCTTGAGCAATGTCCGGCTTTCACAGAAACGTTACGCATTTGTAATGTGCGATTCATTGGCCCAATCCTTGAAAAGCCACATTTGAATCCTCAAATCTTAGTCAACGGCACCGAGTGATGCCGTCTTCTGGTGATTGGCCTGTCCCCCGCCCGCACCAGATGAGGACAAAGGCCTTATCCCCCTCTCCGGGCCTTTGTCCCGTTTTCAGAGAACCGCCACGGCGCCGCCTCCGCGCCGTGGCGGTTTCTCGTTGGTTGGGTCAAGTCCTTGTCAAATCCTTGTGAGATAAGGCTTTCTCAAGTCCATCGCCTGCTTTGTAACTTGTCTTCGCGCCGCTTCGAGCGTACCCATTGGAGCATGGCCTTCAACCGTATGGAATCTGCGACTTACCTGGCCAGCCTGCTGGCCAAAAGCTTCTCGCGTGCACTTCAGGAGCGCGGTCAGAAGCTCGGCTTCGCGCCCGGGCAGTTTCCCGTCCTGTTGGAACTATGGGCCGAGGAGGGTCTGACCCAGAAACAGCTTCTCGACAGGCTCGACATCGAACAGGCGACCATGGCCAACACGCTGGCGAGAATGGAACGCGACGGGCTCATCGTCAGGCGCAAACATCCGCAGGACAAGCGTTCGCAGCAAATCTTCCTGACCGAGAGGGCGAGGGAAATCGAGGCGGCGGCCAAGGAGGCAGCGCTTGCCGCCGATCAGTCGCTGTTATCAGGCCTCAGGCAATTCGAGCGCGAACTCATGCTCGAATACATGCGCATGGCGCTTGCCCATGCCGCGCGTGACGGCGGTGCCGCGTGACAGGCAACACGTCTCCCTAATCGTTCCATCAAAAAATTTGGCTTAAATCCACCCGCATGAGGTTCTAAACAACCTGAGCGGGTTCGTTCGGACACGCCAAAATCGCTGCCGCCCGTCGAACGGCCGCATGATTTCGCTGCTGAAATCGATTCCGATTTGCGGCGTCATGCAGTAGGTTCCGGCAAAACTTGAAGCAAGGATATGCATGATGGCAGATATCACCCCCATTCTCGAGCGCGCAGACGCAAACCTGCCGAAGAGCCTGGACAGGCTTTTCGACCTCGTGCGCATCAAGTCGATCTCGACCGATCCGGCCTTCAAGGCCGATTGCCGCAAGGCCGCCGAATGGCTGGTCGCGGAACTGAACGGCCTCGGCTTCGACGCCTCGATCCGCGACACTCCCGGACATCCGATGGTAGTTGCCCATCACGCCGGCGCCACCGCCGATGCCCCGCATGTGCTGTTCTACGGGCATTACGACGTCCAGCCGGTCGATCCCCTGAACCTGTGGGACACCGATCCGTTCGAACCCGGCGTCAAGGAGCTGGAGCCCGGCCGCAAGGTCATCACCGGCCGAGGCACCGCCGACGACAAGGGCCAGCTCTTGACCTTCGTCGAAGCCGCCCGCGCCTACAAGGAAGTCCACGGTTCGCTGCCCTGCCGCGTCACGATCCTGTTCGAAGGTGAGGAAGAGTCCGGCTCGCCGTCGCTAAAACCTTTCCTCGAAGCCAATGCGGCCGAACTCAAAGCCGACTATGCACTTGTCTGCGATACCAGCATGTGGGACCGGGACACGCCTGCGATCTCGGCGGGCTTGCGCGGGCTCGTCGGCGAGGAAGTCATCATCAAGGCGGCCGACCGCGACCTGCATTCGGGCTATTTCGGTGGTGCTGCCGCCAACCCGATCCGCATCCTGACCGGCATCCTCGCCGGGCTTCATGACGAAAACAGCCGCGTGACGCTCGAAGGCTTCTACGAAGGCGTCGAGGAAACCCCGGCCCAGATCAAGGCTGCATGGGAGACGCTTGGCCAGACCGCGGAAAAATTCCTCGGCGAAATCGGCCTGTCGATCCCGTCTGGTGAAAAGAACCGTTCGGTCCTCGAACTCACCTGGGCCCGCCCGACCGCCGAGATCAACGGCATCACCGGCGGCTACACCGGCGAAGGCTTCAAGACGGTGATTGCCGCGCAGGCTTCCGCCAAGGTCTCCTTCCGCCTGGTCGGCAACCAGAACCCGGAGAAGATCCGCGAAGCTTTCCGCGCCTATGTGCGCTCGAAGGTGCCGGCGGACTGCACGGTCGAATTTCACGCCCATGGCGGTTCGCCGGCAATCCAGCTGCCCTACGATTCGAACCTGCTCAACACGGCAAAGCTCGCCCTTTCCGACGAATGGCCGAAGCCGGCCGTGGTCATCGGCATGGGCGGCTCGATCCCGATCGTCGGCGACTTCCAGAAGATGCTCGGCATGGAATCGCTGCTCGTCGGCTTCGGCCTTTCGGACGACCGCATCCATTCGCCGAACGAGAAATACGAGCTGCAATCCTATCACAAGGGCATTCGTTCCTGGATCCGCATCCTGAACGCGCTTGCCGCCTGATATCGAACGACGTCGTGGCGGGTCAGCCCGCCACGACCATCACCCCGCTTTCGAGATCATCACGACAAAGTCGGCGACAAGCGCTGCAAACACGCCGCTGCCGGTAACCACTACGCCGATGAAGAAGATGCGCGTCGCCTGACCGTAGACCTTTGGCTGCAGCGACCGCAGCTGCAGAAAGTCCCAGAGCGCATGCATCTGCAAAAGGATGCCGATCGCCAACAGGATGACGGCGGGAAGATCGCCCATATTCCATGGCACCGGATTGGCTGCCCACTGGGTGAGAAAGCCCAGCGAAAACGACAGCACCACGCCGACGACCGTCACCGTTCCATTGCGAAAAACCGGCTCGATCGGCTTTTCCTCATCGTTCTGCATCCGCCCGCCTCCGCTTTACCGTGTCGTGTTCGCGATTTCTTGACCAAACACCAGATGCTTCCCTTTTGCAAAACAAATCAGAATGGGAAATTGGATCGTTGGCAAGTGTGAGGACCGAGACGTCGCGTTCCGGACGCGAAACTGTGACGGGCTGGAGCCGCGATCGCGGCTGCTTTCATGAACAGATGCGTCCCGAGATAAAGGCGACGCCGTCGAAAGGGCCTTCGGCCAAGATTGTTGCAGCGATCGCGACACCGGTATGAGCAGGCTGCGCGCGTATTTCTGGCCCGTCGTCGGGCTGGCGGCGATCATCTTTTCGGTGCATGCGCTCTATCACGAGCTGAGCGGCCTCTCGCTGGACGAATTCATCGCCAGCTTCAAGGCGATTTCCCTGAGAAGCTGGCTGCTGGCGATCGGCGCAACGCTGGTCGCCTATGCAGCACTTGCCGGCTACGACAAGCTGGCGCTCGATCACCTCGGCCATCGTATCTCGCTGTGGTTCATCACCGTCTGCTCGTTCACCACCTATGCGCTCTCGCACAATCTTGGCGCCTCCGTCTTTTCGGGCGCTGTCGTGCGCTACCGGGCCTACCGATCGAAAGGGCTGACGCCGGGCGAAGTCGGCGTGCTCGTCGCCTTCTGCTCGTTCACCTTTACGCTCGGCACCCTGATGCTCTCGGCGATCGTGCTTCTGGTCAAACCGGAGATCATCGAGCGGTTCGCCGAGTTCCTGCCGGTCGAAATGTCGCTGACGACGGGCGTGCTGATCCTGGTCGTGATCGCGCTCTATGTGATCGGCAGCCTCGTCGGCCTGCCGTCGATCCGCACACGCTGGTTCCAGCTGCATTATCCCAAGCCCTCGATCGTGCTGCGGCAGCTGGTGATCGCGCCGGTCGAGCTGATCGGTGCCGCCGGGATCATCTATTTCGCCCTGCCGGAAGCCGGCAATCCGGGTTTCATCGTCATTCTCGGGATCTTTCTGGCGTCGTTTTCGGCAGCACTCTTGTCGCACGCGCCGGGCGGACTTGGCGTTCTTGAGCTCGTCTTCATCGCCGCCCTGCCGGAAATGGATCCGGCCGACGTGCTGGCGGCGCTGGCGATCTTCCGGATCCTCTATCTCGTCATCCCGTTCATCATGGCGCTCGCCGTAATCCTGGTGTTCGAACGGTCAAGATTCCTTGCGGAGCGGCGCGGACCTATTCAGTAGAGGTCGTCGTCACGGGGCGTTGCAGACGGTCGGAAGGGCCGCCTCCAGCGGTCCCTTCACTTCCTTGAGGCGCGCCGCTTCGATCTGATAGGGCGTGAACGGCGGCACCTGCAGCGAAGGATTGATGATCCGCGTCACGTAGCAGCCGGCGAAGAAGCGTACCCGCGAACGTTTTTCGATCGACTTCACCGCCACCGGAACAGCCGAATAGATGCTGCCGGCGCCGGCCTCGGTCTTCACCTTGCCGAGCTTTATTTCGACCGAAACGGTGCGGTCGTAACCGCGCGTGAAAGTCCTGTAACCGCCAACCGGTTTCGATTCGCCGAAATAACCGTAGGCGCGCGCATATTCCTTGCGATTGATGGCGTTGTAGAGCGAGCGAACGACTGCTGCACCATCCGATCGGTCGTCGATATAGGCGACGTTGTCCTGCGCCAGAGCTTCGGAATTCACGGCAGCGAGCGTCGAAAACACCAGCACGGCGGCGGACGGAAACGTCATGGCACTCCTCCTGATCGGCTTTTGGGGCAGCCAACCGAGCACAACATCAAGGCGAAGCCATAGCAAGATTCGCCAAAATATCGATATCGCGTCAGGTCGACGGCAGGCCCGCCTTGCGGCGGGCAACGACGCGCTCGCGCCAGACGGTGAAGATGCCGGCCGCAACCACGAGCACCGAGCCGGCAACCATGTTGGTGGTCAGCGTCTCACCGAAGAGGCTGACGCCCATGATCGACGCGAAGACCAGCTGCAGATAGGTCAGAGGCTGGACGGCGACCGCGTCCAGCACGTCATAGGCACGGATGAGGAAATAATGGCTCGTGGTTCCCGTGAGGCACAAGAGCAGCATCCAACCCCAATCGGGTGGCGACAGCGTCGTCCAGAAGAATGGGCCGACAAGGCTGATCGCCACGGCGCCGACGATGCCGGTGTAGAAGAAGCTCGTCATCGCCGGATCGTCGCGGCTGACCAGCCGCGTGACGATGACATAGAGGGCAAAGACAAGTGCTGCGGCCAAGGGCAACAGGAATGTGAGTTCGAACGCGCCTTCGGCCGGTTTCAGGATCAGAAGTACGCCGATGAGCCCAACCGAGATTGCCAGCCATCGGCGCCAGCCGACACGCTCGCCCAGAAGCGGCATCGACAGAAGCGCTACGAACAGCGGTGTCGCTGAAAGGATCGCCTGCGAATGCGCCAGCCCAACCATCGTGAAAGAGGTAATGATCATGACGATCTGCAGCGGCAGCAGCAGCCCGCGCAGTACCTGAAGCAATGGCTGTTTCGTCGTCGCCGTCAGCTTGAGCCCTCCCGTTGCGCGGGCGGCCAGCGCCACGGCGAACAGGGCAAAGGCCCAATAGCGGATCATCGCCACGAAGACCGGCGGATAGACACTGCCCAGATGTTTGGAGATGCCGTCCTGGATCGCAAAGATAACGATGGCGAGGAGCGCGTAGATATAGCCGTTTGCCTTGGAGCCCATGAACCGCGCCGATACACCCGCAACACCGACAGGACCAGCAAAATCTGCGTCGCCGTTCAGGTGCTTTCGTTACGAGCGCGGGGGTCCAGACATGAAAAGAGCCCCGCGCGGGAGGAGGTGCACGGGGCTCTCAAACTTGACCGGTGACTGGGAGGAGGAGTGCCACCGATCCGCATCGGGCGCCGCGGGAGGAGGTGCAGCGCTTCGATAAGTGTTACAATAATCATGCGTCGCAATATTTTCAAGGGCGGATTTGTTGCATCGCACAATTTTCACCCAAAATCATGTCCGCAATCTATTACCGGTTGCGTATATGAGTGGCGATTGGCGTTAAAGGTTGCAAACCACAACTGGAGATAGCCGATATGACGGCGCACATCTTCCTAGACATGCGGGCGTTTTTGGTTCCTTAGATGCCATTGCACCTAGGAATTGCAGGCTCTTTCTTGAAGTTATTGCTCCAGGTCCCGACCGCGATCATCGTTCTCCTGATTCTGACGACCTGGCTTGCCAGCCTGCGCCTCGTTGTTGTGCCGCCCGGTTCGTACCGGTTGACCGCGATGACCACACTGGTCTTTCAAGGTCACGGCTACCGCCTGGTCGACAGTCCGCAAGCGATGTGTACCCGCCAGGCCTACCCGGCGCGCGACTGCGATGCGATGGCTACCAACAAGCTGGCAAAGACCGTCCTGCTGCGACTGCCTTTCAGCCAATGGCTTTACGAGTACACCGAACCAGACCGCAGCAAGCAGGCGAAGCTCGTCGGCGAAACACCGCTCAGGAGTTCGATCGAGTAGAGCAACGACGTTCGATCTACCTCCATAACCCTGGCGCAGCCTCCGCCGGAACAAAATCGTGATTTCGAGCGGCTCGCGTTGCAGGTTAGGATTTCACGCGTGAGCGAGAAGGAGAAGATCATGAAGATCATTCTGGTGACTGTGGCCACCGTCGGCCTGTCCGCCTCCGCGGCATTTGCCGAATGCGCCTATCACGCCAAGACCAATGCAGCGGTCGATACGACAACAACCACCGCCAGCATCACGACGGAAAGCCAGCCGACGTCCGAAGAAATTGTGCTCCTGAAAAAGACCGATCGCGTGGTTCAGGACGAAAAGGCCGCCGAATAGGGCCGGCATCGACACAGACACAATGCCGGATCGTGCACGTCGGCGGCAACTGCGGCCAATTCCTCCGCTGTTGATGATGGCGCGTGCGCGTGGCTCCGCGCGATTGATGCTGGCAGGCGTGCGCGAACGAAGCGGCAAGGCCTGGGGCTTCAAATCCGGCAAGCTGTTGAAGACCATGCATATTTTACAATTCGGTTTTTAACCCCCCCTTAAATTGCCGCATTTAAAGTTCACCGCATCGCCATGGCGGGTCGAGCGATCAATTTTTCCCCGCCTTTAGGATTGCGTTCGCTGCTGGGGCGGACGACTGGGCGCCCGCAATGCGGCATGAGGGGTAAATCCAAACGGCATGGCAGCAAGCGGCAAGTCAGGACAACGGATCGAGCCCTCGTTCGGCGGCAACGCCGAAGACGATGACGATTTTCGCATCGAGGCCAGCGATCGCGTGACCGGCGGCAGCCGCAAACCTGCGCGTGGCAAATCGGCTCCTGCGCCCAAGAAGAAGGCTCAGCGCAGCAAGCGCGGCGGAACGCGCCGCGGCTCGGGCGGAGGCGGCGGTTTCATCGGTCTCGTGCGCACGCTGTTTTACTGGTGCATTGTGCTCGGCATCTGGGGCGCGATGGGCGTCGGCGGCCTGGTGCTCTATTACGGCGCGCGCATGCCGAGTGCTGAAAGCTGGTCGATCCCCGAGCGTCCGCCCAACGTCAAGATTCTCTCCGTCAATGGCGACATCATCGCCAATCGCGGCACGACCGGCGGCGAAGCGCTGTCGCTCGAAAACATGTCACCCTATATCCCGCAGGCGGTGATCGCCATCGAAGATCGCCGGTTCTATTCGCATTTCGGCGTCGACCCTCTGGGCCTGGCGCGCGCCATGCTGACGAACGTCACCACCGGCCGAATGGTCCAGGGCGGCTCGACACTGACCCAGCAGCTTGCCAAGAACCTGTTCCTGTCGCCGGAGCGGACCCTGGAACGAAAGGTTCAGGAGGTGCTACTCGCCTTCTGGCTGGAGCAGAAATATTCCAAGGACCAGATCCTGGCGATGTACCTCAATCGGGTGTTCTACGGCTCGAACGCCTACGGCGTTGAGGCGGCGTCGAGGCGCTACTTCAACAAATCGGCGCGCGACGTGAACCTCGGCGAGGCGGCGCTGCTGGCCGGCCTGTTGAAGGCGCCTTCCCGCCTGTCGCCCGCCCGTGACCCGAAGGCCGCGGAAGAGCGCGCCCAGGTCGTGCTCGGCGCCATGCGCGAGGAAGGCTTCGTTACCGACAGCGAGATCAAGACGGCGATGTCGCAGACGCCGACCAAGGCCAAGAGCTATTGGTCGGGTGCCGAACACTATGTCGCCGACATGGTGATGGACCAGCTTCCCGGCATGATCGGCGACGTCAAGGAAGACCTGATCGTCGACACCACCATCGACCTCAATCTGGAAAAGCAGGCGGAGGAGGCGATCAGCGCCACGCTTGCGGGCGACGGCGCCAAGCTCGACGCCTCGCAGGCAGCCCTCGTTTCGATCGACGGCACCGGCGCCATCCGCGCGCTGGTCGGTGGCAAGGACTACGCCGAGAGCCAGTTCGACCGCGCCTCCAAGGCCAAGCGCCAGCCGGGCTCGGCCTTCAAGCCCTTCGTCTACGCGGCAGCGCTTGAGATCGGCCGCACGCCGATGTCGATCCGCAACGACGGCCCGGTCAGAATCGGCAACTGGACGCCCGAGAATTACGACCAGAAATACCGCGGCGAAGTTACGCTCGCCGACGCGCTCGCCAACTCGCTAAACACCATCGCCGCGCAGCTGGTGATGGAGGTCGGCCCACAGAACGTGGTGAAGGTGGCGCATCGCCTGGGGATCGATTCCGAGATGCAAGCCAACGCCTCGATCGCGCTCGGCACCTCGGAAGTGAGCCTGGTCGAACTGACCTCGGCCTATGCCCCGTTCATGAACGGTGGCTTCAAGGCGACGCCGCATGTCATTCGCCGGATTTCGAAGGCCGATGGCACGGTGCTTTACGAAAACACCTACGACAACCCGCCGCGCGTGCTCGATCCGGCCATCGTCAGCGAAATGAACCAGATGATGGTGCGGGTGCTGACCAACGGCACCGGCAAGAAGGCGCGTCTGAAGGGCTGGGAGGCGGCCGGCAAGACCGGTACCACTCAATCCTTCCGCGATGCGCTTTTTGTCGGCTACACCTCGAACCTCACCACCGGCGTCTGGTTCGGCAATGACGACGGCAAGTCGATGAAGAAGGTCACCGGCGGCGGCCTTCCGGCCAAGGCCTGGCACGACTTCATGGTGGCCGCACATGATGGCCTTTCGCCCTCGCCGCTGTTCGGCACAACCGGGGTGCAGCCGGTCTTCGATGACGGAGGTGCGCCTGCCGCGGCGGGCGACATGCTTTCCGGCGACCCGAACGCGTTTCCTGAGCCGCCTGTAGGCGTCGACGGCTCGGCCGCCGTGCAGCAGACCCGGCCTTTGCCTGAGGGCAGTGGCGGCATGGTGCCGCCGGCAGACGTCGGCGAGACCACCGGCGCCACCAAGCGCACGACGCTTTTCGATATCCTGACGGGCGGCTGAGGCGGCGCAAACGGCGCCGTCCTGGCAGTTTGCAGCCGCCCCTGCCGCGGGTCGAGCATCTATTGTAGGCCGCACGCCAATCGCAGGCTTGCTTTTGCCCCCAATCGCCCCGCAGAATGCCTTGCAGTCCGAAACGCCGGTCCTTATATACGCCGCATCGGCGCAGCCACCGCTGCGAAGAAATCCAAAGACCATCCCGTTAGGGACTGTCTCACGAATGCCTGACCGGGTTCCGACAGTCCGCTGCAAGGAGAGAACGACATGGCTAAAGTTATTGGTATTGACTTGGGAACGACCAACTCCTGCGTCGCCGTCATGGACGGAAAAGATGCGAAGGTCATCGAAAATGCCGAGGGTGCGCGCACGACCCCCTCGATGGTGGCGTTCAGCGAAGACGGCGAACGTCTCGTTGGCCAGCCGGCAAAGCGCCAGGCCGTCACCAACCCGGAAAACACGCTTTTTGCGATCAAGCGCCTGATCGGCCGGACCTTCCAGGATCCGACCACGCAAAAAGACAAGGACATGGTTCCTTACAAGATCACCAAGGCTGACAATGGCGACGCCTGGGTCGAAGCGCATGGCAAGGATTACTCGCCGTCGCAGATCTCCGCCATGATCCTTCAGAAAATGAAGGAAACCGCCGAATCCTACCTCGGTGAAAAGGTCGAAAAGGCCGTCATCACCGTTCCGGCCTACTTCAACGACGCCCAGCGCCAGGCAACCAAGGATGCCGGCAAGATCGCGGGCCTCGAAGTGCTGCGCATCATTAACGAGCCGACCGCTGCCGCGCTCGCCTATGGCCTCGACAAGAAGGACGGCAAGACGATCGCTGTCTACGACCTTGGCGGCGGCACCTTCGATATCTCGGTTCTCGAAATCGGCGATGGCGTCTTCGAAGTGAAGTCGACAAACGGCGACACCTTCCTCGGCGGCGAAGACTTCGACATGCGTCTCGTCCAGTATCTCGCCGGCGAGTTCAAGAAGGAACAGGGCATCGACCTGAAGAACGACAAGCTCGCTCTTCAGCGCCTCAAGGAAGCGGCCGAAAAGGCCAAGATCGAGCTGTCTTCGTCGCAGCAGACCGAAATCAACCTGCCGTTCATCACGGCGGATGCCTCCGGTCCGAAGCACCTGACCATGAAGCTGACCCGCGCCAAGTTCGAAGCGCTTGTCGACGACCTGATCCAGCGCACCGTTGCTCCGTGCAAGGCCGCGCTGAAGGATGCCGGCGTTTCGGCTGCCGAGATCGACGAAGTCGTTCTCGTCGGTGGCATGAGCCGCATGCCGAAGGTCCAGGAAACCGTAAAGCAGCTGTTCGGCAAGGAGCCGCACAAGGGCGTGAACCCGGATGAAGTCGTGGCCATGGGTGCTGCGATCCAGGCCGGCGTTCTGCAGGGCGACGTCAAGGACGTTCTGCTGCTCGACGTGACCCCGCTGTCGCTCGGCATCGAAACGCTCGGTGGCGTCTTCACCCGCCTGATCGAACGCAACACGACGATCCCGACCAAGAAGTCGCAGACCTTCTCGACCGCCGACGACAACCAGTCGGCCGTGACGATCCGCGTCTCCCAGGGCGAACGTGAAATGGCAGCCGACAACAAGCTGCTCGGCCAGTTCGACCTCGTCGGCATTCCGCCGGCACCGCGCGGCATGCCGCAGATCGAAGTGACCTTCGACATCGACGCCAACGGCATCGTGCAGGTATCGGCCAAGGACAAGGGTACGGGCAAGGAACACCAGATCCGCATCCAGGCATCCGGTGGCCTGTCCGACGCAGACATCGAGAAGATGGTCAAGGACGCCGAAGCCAATGCCGAAACCGACAAGAAGCGCCGCGAAGGCGTGGAAGCGAAGAACCAGGCAGAAAGCCTGATCCATTCTTCGGAAAAGTCGCTGAAGGACTACGGCGACAAGGTTTCGGAAACCGACCGCAACGCGATCTCCGACGCCATTGCCGCGCTGAAGACCGCCGTCGAGGCTTCCGAGCCGGACGCCGAAGACATCAAGGCCAAGACCAACACGCTGATGGAAGTCTCCATGAAGCTTGGTCAGGCGATCTACGAGGCCCAGCAGACGGACGCCGCCCATGCGGATGCCGCCGCTGACGCCGCGCGCGACGGCGATGTCGTCGACGCGGACTATGAAGAAGTCAACGACGAAGACGATCGCAAGCGGTCGGCCTAAGTCGCCCTCTCCTAGAGACGGAAAAGCCCGGGGCGACCCGGGCTTTTTTGTTGCCTTTTTACCCCTCAGGCGCCTGCGCCAGACAGCCTCTGAAGGACGTCGGGCCCGTGAGGCCCGCGCCGCTGAAACCGCCGCTACAGAGCATCCCTGGGGGCAGGAGTGCCACCCAAAGCGGGTCTACCGGGCGCGAGACCGGCAGAAACGTCATTTTTCCGACAAAAAACCGCATCCGCGGCCCGATGGGCTATGGTATCGCGCTTCAAGGTTTACTAAATCCTGTGGCAAGGTAACCAGGCAGCCGCCGGGCCCCCGCGCTGGCACGCCTTGTCAACAGGACAATCTTTGAAGAATGAAACGTGATCTTTACGAAACGCTTGGCGTTGCCAAAAACGCGGATGAGAAGGAGCTGAAGAGCGCCTTCCGCAAACTGGCGATGCAGTATCATCCGGACAAGAACCCCGGCGACGCCGCCTCGGAAAAGACCTTCAAGGAAATCAACCAAGCCTACGAGACGCTCAAGGACCCGCAGAAGCGCGCGGCCTATGATCGTTACGGCCACGCAGCCTTCGAGCAGGGCGGCATGGGCAACGGCTTTGGCGGTAGCGCCGGTGGCGCAGGCGGTTTCTCCGACATCTTCGAAGACATCTTCGGCGAGATGATGGGTGGCGGGCGCCAGCGGCGTTCATCGGGTGGCCGCGAGCGCGGCGCCGATCTGCGCTACAACATGGAAATCTCGCTGGAAGAGGCCTATTCCGGCAAGACCGCGCAGATCCGGGTGCCGACCTCGATCACCTGCGACGTCTGCACCGGGTCCGGTGCCAAGCCTGGCACCAGCCCGAAGACCTGCGGAACCTGTCAAGGCTCGGGCCGCGTACGCGCCGCCCAGGGATTCTTCTCGATCGAGCGCACTTGCCCGACCTGCGGCGGCCGCGGCCAGACGATCACCGATCCCTGCACCAAGTGCCACGGCCAGGGCCGCGTCACCGAGGAGCGCACGCTCTCCGTCAACATTCCGGCCGGCATCGAAGACGGCACTCGCATTCGCCTCTCCGGCGAAGGGGAAGCGGGCCTGCGCGGTGGACCAGCGGGCGATCTCTACATCTTCCTCTCGGTCAAGCCGCACGAGTTCTACCAGCGCGATGGCGCCGATCTCTATTGCAGCGTGCCGATCTCGATGACGACGGCGGCGCTTGGCGGCAAGTTCGACGTCACCACGCTCGACGGCACCAAGTCGCGCGTGACCGTGCCGGAAGGCACCCAGGCCGGCAAGCAGTTCCGCCTGAAGGGCAAGGGCATGCCGGTGCTACGTTCCAGCCAGACCGGCGATCTCTACATCCAGATGCAGATCGAGACGCCGCAGAAGCTGACCAAGCGTCAGCGCGAGCTGCTACAGGAATTCGAGCAGATCTCGTCGAAGGACAACAATCCGGAATCCGCCGGCTTCTTCGCCCGGATGAAGGATTTCTTCGACACGCTGAGCGACTGACGCTCAGCGGTTGCCCCTACTGCATGTTTCCTTAGATCCTATCCGATCTAAGGATAAAAACATGCAGCAATTCAAAGTGCTACAGCGACCTTTGCGCGTCCAATAAGACGCGCGGCGCTGTAGGATCACGTCATGGCCGCAAGCTGCCACAGCCCGGCCATGACGACCGCGGCTCCCGCGACGCGGGACAGCATCCGGCCGCCGGGCACCACCTTTTCGGCGAGCACGAAAATCGCGATCACCGCGATCCACAGGACGTTCATCACGCCGCCGATGAACAGGAGCGCCATCAGCGCCCAGCAGCAGCCGACACAATAAAGGCCGTGAAGAAGACCGAACTGGTAGGCGCCGCCGGCATCGCGGCGAAAGCCGCCATGGCTCTGGATGAACATGAGCGGCGCCTGGCACTGCCTTAGGCAGGCGTCCTTCAACGCCGTCCATTGAAACAGTCCGACCGAAATCAGGATGATGCCGCTGAGAATACGGCTGCCGCTCGCCAGCATCGGCGTCAGCAGCAGAGCAGACTCCAGCAGCCATTGCCCGAGCGTCGCCAGAGCCGCAAACAGGACCCAGGCGGTGAGATAGCCGCCGGCAAAAAAGCCGGTCGCGGCAAACGGCCTGTCGTCGAGCGCCGCCTGCCGCCCGACACGGGCAAAGAGCAGGATCATCGGCGTTGCCGAAGGCGTCATCATGCCGACCATCATCACCGCCCACATGACAAAGGCATAGGCGAAGGTCGACACACTCCAGGGACGGAAGGCGACGTCGGCCATCGACGCCATGGCACCCGGCGACATGTCCATGGCCATGCCCTCGTCTGTGCCCATCGCCATGTCGCCGCTCATGCCATCGCCAGAGGCCGGCACGTGCGCCATGGCCTCCATGCCGACTGCCAGCCAGAGAATATAGAGCCAGGTAATTCCGGTCAGCGCCAACAGCGAGACCACGACGATGAGCCGGTCGCGCCTTAAAAGCGTTTCGAGCGCAGTGTCGGCCATGGGCGTCAGTGAACCACGCCGCTTTCAGACAGATGCATGCTGGCGAAATGGGCGTGCGAATCCGGAATGGACAGCGTCAGCGGCCCCTTCGTGTCGGCCCACCCGCGTCCAACCTCGCAGACGTCGTATTCGAAGCCCTGCGGCAGGTTGATGCGTGCCTGATGCGGGTTTCCGGTCACGGGGTTCAAGATCGGCTCGCCACGCGCCACGATCCACCCGGGCACATTCAGCCGTGCTGTCCGCGCGCCGACATCGACGTCGAAGTCGATCTCGGCAAAGACCGGGTCGTGAAAGGTTTCGAAGGTGGTGGCGAACACCTGGAAGAAGGTTGCTCCCGGCTCGGTATCCTGGCCGCTCATGATGCGCAGCAGCGACTCGCGCTGGGCCGGCGTGGCACGGATGTCGACGATCGGCACGACCTCACCCCTGCCCTCATGAATTGCACCGGGCCAAGCCGCAATGATCCCGCATCTCAAGCCGTCGAGGCGCGTGTCGCCGTGATGGCCCGTCTCGATCTCAAATCCACCGACGGCGCAGCAATTGCCGTGGGTCGGCAGCGCATTGAACTGGCAGGGGCAGCCATAGGCGCAATTGCAATGAATGAATTCTCGACCCTTGATCGTCCAATTGACACTCGTCATCGTCTCCTCCCGGATCTGATCGGTGTGGGATCTGCTTCATTCCGCTCGACTGTTCGACGACTTATTAGGTTTCAAGAATATACTCTCCTCCGGGCGCCCTGCCAACGCCGCCCGCGGCGTGCCGTCGATGACGAACAGGACTTTGCCGCCACGCGCGATCGAACGCGCGCGGCGGCAACAGACAGGTGAGTATCAGAGCGTGGCCATGCCACCATCGATGATCAGTTCGGCGCCCACCGTGAAGGCGGCCTCGTCTGAGGCGAGGAAGACAATTGCCTTGGCAATCTCGCTTGCATCGCCGAAGCGGCCGAGCGGGATCTGCGCGGCGATCGATGCGACGATCTCCTTGTTTTCGGCAGGCGTGGCACCGTGTCCGTCATGCAGTGGCGTCTTGATCGGGCCGGGGCTGACCGCATTGACGCGAATGCCGCGGCCGATCAGTTCGCCCGAAAGCGTCTTGGCAAGCGACAGGAGCGCCGCCTTGCTGAGCGCGTAGACGCTGGAGGTCGGCATGCCGATATGGGCGTTGATCGAGGTGTTGAGCACGATCGAGGCGGGGTTGGAGAAGATCGGCAGCAGCGCCTGGATCAGGAAGAACGGGCCCTTGACGTTGATCGCGAGCGACTGGTCGAAGCTGGCTTCGTCCCATTTTTCGATCGGCTGAAGCTTGGCGATGCCGGCGTTGACGAAGAGGATGTCAAGATGGCCGAAGGCGGCCTTGACTTGCTCGGCAACCGCCGCCTGTCCGGCGGCGTTGCCGGCATCGGCCTGGATGATGACGGCGCCTTCGCCGAGTATCTTGCGTGCTTCGGCAATGTTCTTCGGATTGGTGCCGGTAACGGCGACCCGGGCACCCTCGGCGATGAACTGGCGCGCCGTTTCGAGGCCGATGCCGCTGGTGCCGCCGGTGATGAGCGCGGTCTTGTTGTGCAAACGTGGCATGATGGAATTCCTTCTTTTGGGTTGGCCTGGCTGTTGGGTTGGCTTGGGACCGGTCTTCTTTCCATCGACCGCCGTCCTTCGTTGCCAATAGATATGGCCGAAGATTGCCGTTCGGATTAGTCTGCCAATGATGGAACTCGAATTCGGAAATGCCGAACGATGCTGAAGATCGAAGGAATTGCTGCCTTTGTCGCAGTTGCGGAAGCCGGCTCGATCAGCGAGGCGGCGCGCCGGCTGCGGCTGTCGAAATCCGTGATCAGCGAACGGGTCTCGGACCTGGAACGCCACCTGAACGCAACGCTGTTGCATCGCACGACGCGCAAGCTGACTCTCACCGAAGATGGCATCGCCTTTCGCGAGCGCGCGGTGCGGATCGTCAGCGAGGTGCAGGCCGCCGCCAGCGATCTGGCGGAGCGCCGCGGGACGCTGACCGGACCATTGCGGATCGCCGCCCCGGTCAGTTTCGGGCATCTGCATCTCGGGCCTGCCCTTTACCCCTTTCTGGCGGCACATCCCGAGGTCGAATTGACGCTCGATCTCGACGATCGCCGGGTCGATGTCGCCTCGGAGGGTTATGACGCCATCGTGCGCCACGGGATCATCGCCGATTCACGGCTGGTCGTGTGGAAGCTTGCCAAAAGCAGGCGCCTGCTGGTCGCCTCGCCCGACTATCTCGATCGCAACGGCACGCCGGCCTCGCTTGCGGAACTCAACGATCACCGCGGTATCTTCTACACCAATCGCGGCGCTTCCGACTGGCGGTTCGAGGGGCCGACCGGTTCGACCGTTATCCGCGCCCGCATGGCGCTGCGCATCAACAACGGCGACATGATCCACGATGCTGCCGTCGCCGGGCTCGGCATCGCGCTGCTGCCGACATTCATCTGCGGTCCTGCGGTGCGCGACGGTCGGCTTCGCGAGATCGATGTCGGTTTTCGCCCAGAGCCGGAATTCATCTACATGGCCCATCCGGAGGGCCGACGGCCGTCGGCCAAGCTCCGGGCAATTACCGATCATCTGAAGAAGACCTTTGGCGATCCTCCGCACTGGGACCCGTGAACCGCTGCGCGGCTGTGGGCGCGACCGTTCATGCGCAACCCCCATTCGCTACATCTTGATGGGCGCCGCCCAAGTCGCGATCACGACCGGGCCGGATATCCCGGACGAGCCTTGCAACCGAAAGTCGGACGCCTGTTCCCTGAACTGGATCGTCTCATGACGCTCAGTCCCACCGCCAATGCGGAGGCTCTCTCCCCAACCGCGAGCCCCGCCCCCGGCATTGCAGCCGGAGGCGGACAGGGTCACAGGAACAGATCGACTGCGAAGTAGGTGAGCGCCGAAATCGCAGCAGCGGCCGGCATCGTCACGAACCAGGCGATGACAATGTTGCCGGCAAGGCCCCAGCGCACCGCCGAGACACGCTTGGCGGCACCCACGCCGATGATCGCGCCGGTGATCGTGTGGGTGGTCGACACCGGAATGCCGAGCCAGGTGGCGGCAAACAGCGTGATGGCGCCGCCGGTTTCCGCGCAGAAGCCCTGCATCGGATTGAGCTTGGTGATCTTCGAGCCCATGGTGTGCACGATGCGCCAGCCGCCCAACAGCGTGCCGAGCGCGATCGCCGCCTGGCAGGTGATCACCACCCAGAACGGCACATAGAACTCGGAGCCGAGATAGCCCTGCGAGAACAAGAGCACGGCGATGATGCCCATGGTCTTTTGCGCATCGTTGCCGCCGTGGCCGAGCGAATAGAGCGACGCCGAGACGAACTGCATCACCCGAAAGGTACGGTCGACAGCAAAAGGCGTCCGGCGCACGAACAGCCAGGAAACGATGAGGATCAGGAGCAGCGCCAGGAAGAAGCCGATCATCGGCGACATCACGATGGCGCCGACCGTCTTCAAGAGACCGGTCCAGACGATGGCATCGCCGCCAGTGCGGGCTAGGCCGGCACCGACGAGGCCGCCGATCAGCGCATGCGACGAACTCGACGGAATGCCGAAGATCCAGGTCGCGATGTTCCA
The DNA here is from genome assembly GCF_017488845.2 of Ensifer canadensis. Taxonomy (NCBI): domain Bacteria; kingdom Pseudomonadati; phylum Pseudomonadota; class Alphaproteobacteria; order Hyphomicrobiales; family Rhizobiaceae; genus Ensifer; species Ensifer canadensis. The sequence continues at coordinate 3,808,248 of NZ_CP083370.1, read as the reverse complement.
GACGATCGCCCCCATCAGGGCCGAGAAGATCACCAGCGGCGTAACGATGCCGGGATCGATGATGCCGCGTCCGAGCGTCTCGGCCACATGCAGGCCGAAAAACAGGAAGGCGATGAAATTGAAGAACGCCGCCCACATGACCGCATATTGCGGCCGGAGCACCCGGGTCGAAACGATGGTTGCGATCGAGTTGGCGGCGTCATGCAGCCCGTTGAGAAAGTCGAAGAACAGGGCGATTGCAATGAGGGCGACGAGCAACGGCAGGGCGAGCGTCGCGTCCATCAGACGTTCTCGATCACGATGCCGCTGATCTCGTTGGCGACGTCCTCGAAGCGGTCGACGACCTTCTCGAGCTCGCCGTAGATCTCGCTACCGATAATGTAGGCCATGGCATTGTTGGCACCGTAGCGGCGGAAAAGATCCTTCAGGCCCTGGTCGTGCAGCTCGTCGGACCGGCCTTCGATGCGCGTGACCTCTTCGGCGATGGCGATGAGCCGGCCGTGGTTGACGCCGATGCGATTGAGCAGCGGAATGGCCTCGGCGATCAGGTGCGCCGCCTGGACGACGATGACGCCCATTTCCTTCATGCCCGGATCGAAGGTCTTCTGCTCGTAGAGCCGGATGGTCTTGACCGTCTTGTGCATCATGTCGATGGCATCGTCCATCGACTGGATGAGATCCTTGATGTCGCCACGATCGAACGGCGTGATGAAGGAGCGACGAACGGCCAGAAGCACTTCGCGGGTGACACCGTCTGCCTCGTCTTCAAGCGCGACGATCCGGTCGCAGTGCTTTTCGAGATCGTCGCCGCCGGCGAGGAGCTTGTCGAGCGCTTCGGCGGCACCGACGACGGTACGCGAATGTTGCGCGAAGAGATCGAAAAAGCTGTCTTCGCGGGGAAGGAGTTTGCGGAACCAAGCCAGCATCACAAATATATCCGTTCGTGGATTGTCATGCGGCTGTCATATTGTACGCAAGCGATCAAGAAAAGCGCTGAACGACTGGGATTATAAGGCTTTCCCCGCCGTTATCGCGCAATTTTGCCTGGAAATGACTCAGGTCACCTTTCGTCTTGCCTTAAAGCCCGCTTTCGTCCTACTGCATAGCTCCTTAAATCGGCATCGATTTATGGAGCTATGCAGCAAGTGTTGCAGCGTCCTTTGCACGTCCTGTTCGACGCGTGGCGCTGCGACTGGCGCCGACGTCGAATCCGGACCCGAAATGCCACAAAAGGTCTTTCTCAATCGCCTGAAGCTGAGCGAGTTCCGCAATTATGCGGCGCTGTCGCTGGCGCTCGACCAGAGGCACGTCGTGCTGACCGGCGAGAACGGCGCCGGCAAGACCAATCTGATGGAAGCGGTGTCGTTTCTGTCGCCAGGCCGTGGCCTCAGGCGTGCGGCCTATGCCGATGTCGCTCGCGTCGGCGCAAGCGACGGCTTCTCGGTCTTTGCCGAAGTCGTGGGCATGGAAGGCCCGGTCGAGATCGGTACCGGCACGGCCGGCACCAGTGAGGGGCAATCACGACGCCTGCGGCTGAACGGCACGACAGCGAGTACGGTCGATGAGCTGACCGACCATCTGCGCGTGCTGTGGCTGACGCCGGCCATGGACGGGCTCTTCACCGGCCCGTCGGCCGATCGCCGCCGTTTCCTCGATCGGCTGGTGCTTTCGCTCGATCCGGAGCATGGGAAGCGCGCCAGCGAATTCGACCGTGCCATGCGTAGCCGCAATCGGCTCCTCAGCGACTTTCGTCCCGACCCGGCCTGGTTGACTGCCATCGAGCGGGAAATGGCGGGGCTCGGCGTGTCGATGGCGCTCGCACGGCAGGAGATGCTGGGTCTGCTGACGGCGCTCGTCGAGAGAAACACCGGCGACAGCGTCTTTCCATCTGCGCGCCTGGCGCTGGCGGGCTTCCTCGACGACGAGAGCCACAAGCCAGCCTTCGACCTCGAAGAACAATATCTCACCATGCTGCGCGAGGGCCGGGCGCGCGACGCGGCCGCCGGCCGGACACTGGACGGACCGCACCGCACCGACCTCCTGATTCGCCACCGCGAAAAGGACATGGAAGCCGAGCGCTGCTCGACCGGCGAGCAAAAGGCGCTGCTCGTCGGCCTGGTTCTTGCCCATGCGCGCCTCGTCGGCGACATGACCGGTCACGCTCCTATCCTGCTGCTCGACGAGATCGCCGCGCATCTCGACATGGGCCGCCGCGCCGCCCTATTCGATCTCGTCGACGGACTTGGCGGCCAGGCCTTCATGACCGGGACGGACCGTGCGATGTTCGACGCGCTCGGCGATCGCGGCCGGTTCCTGACGGTGGAGCACGGAAGCGTATCGGGATGATGGAGCCGATCATGGAAAGTGTCCGCTCATGACTAGTACAAGCCTCGAATCATCGGAAATTGCCCGCTACGCGCGCCACATCATGCTGCCCGAACTCGGCGGTGGGGGGCAACAGAAACTCAAGGCGGCGCGCGTTCTCGTCATTGGCGCCGGCGGCCTCGGCGCTCCTGTTCTTCAATATCTCGCCGCCGCCGGCATCGGCACGCTGGGCATCGTCGACGATGACGTGGTGTCGCTGTCGAACCTGCAGCGGCAGGTGATCCACCGCACGGCCGATATTGGCCAGACAAAGGTCGAGAGCGCCTCGGCAGCGATCGGCGCGCTCAATCCGCATGTGGTGGTCGAGAGGCATCCCCTTCGTCTGGCAGCCGACAACGCCGAGGCGCTGTTGCGCCAATATGATCTGGTGATCGACGGCTCGGACAATTTCGACACGCGCTATCTCGCCGCCGATACGGCAGCAACCGTCGGCATACCGCTCGTCACCGGTGCAGTCGGCCGCTTCGACGGTTCGCTTACAGTGCTGATGCCTTATCGCTCGGGCGCGGATGGCGAACCGAACCCGTCCTACCGCGATCTCTTTCCCGAAGCGCCGCCGCCGGGCGTCGTGCCCTCCTGTGCCGAGGCCGGCATCATCGGCGCGCTCACCGGCGTCATCGGAACATTGCAGGCTATGGAAGCCATCAAGGTGATCGCCGGGATCGGCGAGCCACTCGTCGGTCGGCTGTTGATGTATGACGCTCTCTCGGCGCAATTCAGCACCATCCGCTATCGCCGGCGCAAGGACAGGAGCGCAGACTGATGCAGATCATCAGGATCGACGCTGCCTTCGATCGCTACAAGGAATTGCTGGCCCTGATCCTTGACGCCTTTGCCTATATGGACGGGCGGATTGATCCGCCATCCTCGGCCCATGCGCTAACGATTGAGGGGCTGAGCGAGAAGGCTTCGGCAGAAATTGGCTTCGTCGCCGTCGACGGCTCAGTGCTTGCCGGCTGCATCTTCTGCAAGCCGGAGACCGACTGCCTCTATATCGGCAAGCTTGCGGTTTCCGCGACCTGCCGGGGAAAAGGCGTCGGCCGACTGTTGCTTGCAAGCGCCGAAGCAGCGGCACGCGACCGCCACTTGGCCGCTCTGAGGCTGCTGACACGGATCGAACTCACCGAAAACCACAGGACGTTTTCGGCCTGGGGCTTCGTCGAAACCGACAGAACCGCTCACCCGGGCTTTACCCGGCCTACCTCGATCGAGATGCGCAAGACGCTTTGATCAGTCGCGAATCAATCGCGACCCGGCAGCACCCGATCCGGCGGCCGGTGACCGTCGAAGAAGGTGCGGATATTGATCACCACCTTGTCGCCCATGTCGATGCGACCCTCGAGCGTCGCCGAACTCATATGCGGCAACAGCACGACCTTGCCCTCGCCGGCGAGCTTGATGAGCTTGGGGTTGACCACGGGTTCATTCTCGAAAACGTCGAGCCCCGCACCGGCGATCTTGCCTTCGCGCAGGCACTTGATCAGCGCCGTCTCGTCGATGATGCCGCCGCGGGCGGTGTTGACGATATAGCTTTCCGGGCGCATCAGCGCGAGCCGACGGGCCGAAAGCAGGTGATAGGTCGCCGGCGTCGAGGGGCAATTGACCGAGACGATATCGACGCGGGCAAGCATCTGGTCGAGGCTGTCCCAATAGGTCGCCTCCAGCATCTCCTCGGTCTCGGCCTTGACCCTGTGACGGTTGTGATAGTGGATCGACAGGCCAAAGGCCTTGGCACGGCGCGCGACCGCGGTGCCGATGCGGCCCATGCCGACGATGCCGATGCGCTTGCCGGCAATGCGCCGGCCGAGCATCCAGGTCGGAGACCAGCCGGCCCATTCGCCCTTGCGATCGGTCAGGATCTGCGCACCCTCGGCGAGCCGGCGCGGCACGGCGAGAATGAGCGCCATCGCCATGTCGGCGGTGTCCTCGGTCAAAACGTTCGGGGTGTTGGTGACGGTAATGCCCTTGCGTGCGGCCGCGTCGACATCGATGTTGTCGACGCCGTTGGAGAAACTGGCGATCAGTTTCAGTTGCGGGCCGGCCTGCTCGATCAACGCCGCATCGATGCGGTCGGTCACCGTCGGCACGAGCACGTCGGCGCGCTTCACCGCCGCCACAAGCTCTGGTTGGCTGCGCGGCGTATCATCGATGTTCAGTTCGGCGTCGAAGAGCTCACGCATTCTGGTTTCGACGATGTCCGGCAGTTTCCGGGTGATGTAGACCTTGGGCTTCTTCTTGCTTGTCATTGCTGCGATGGGCCTTGTTGACGGGTCCTTAACCAAGTTGGGCGATACTTTCTCCCTGTAGCCGCAATTTCTACCAGACCCGGTCGGGAAGACAAACAAAACTCGCTGCGTCGTCCCCGCGATTTACGCCCCGGCCAAGAGCCCTGGGTGAACTGCGCCTGCAAGTTGCCACGGAAAATGAGCTTCGTCATGCGTCACGTCATTTCCAAACTCTCGTTAGCGTTGATCGCCGCCTGCATCGGCGCGGTCATCACGACGTCGGGTGCCCATGCCCAGGCCGCAAAGGGGGCCAGCGGATTGCCGCTGCCGCGTTTCGTCAGCCTGAAGGCCAAGAGCGTCAACCTGCGCATCGGCCCGAGCGTCGACTACGCGGTGGCGTTCCGCTACCTCAGGCCCGGCGTACCGGTGGAAATCATCCAGGAATACGATAACTGGCGCCGTATCCGCGACGCCGACGGCACGGAAGGCTGGGTGAACCAGGCCCTTCTGTCGGGCGACCGCACGGCCGTCACCGCGCCATGGATGCGCGGCAAGGGCGAAGGCGTCTTCGTCAACCTGCGCCGCGAGCCGCAGAGCACGGCAGGGATCGTTGCGCGCATGGAGCCCGGCGTGGTCATCCGTGTGGGTGAATGCAATGGCGACTGGTGCCACATCGAAACCCAGGGCGTCGAAGGCTGGATCGTCCAGAGCGAGATCTGGGGCGCCTATCCGGGCGAAGCCTTCAAATAAAGGCTACGCCCGCTCTGACATAGGTCATATTTGGTGCGCGGCGCTGCAGCTCGCCTCAGGCGAGCTCGGCCTGCTTGGCGGCAGCGGCAAGCGATACCATCGGCCTCGGGCCGATCTGGCCGATGACGATACCGGCTGCGAGATTGCCGAGCTTGCTGCAATCCTCGAGCGACCGACCGGTCGTATATCCGTGGAGAAAGCCCGCAGCATAGAGATCACCGGCGCCTGTCGTATCGACCACCTGCGCGAGCGGCGTCGCGCCGACGCGGACACGTTCGGTGCCGCGCACGACGACGGAGCCTTCTTCACTCAGCGTGACGGCCGCAAGCTTGCAGTCCTTCGAGAGCTTTTCCAGCGCCAGATCGAAGTCCTCGGTCTCGTAGAGTGCGAGCGCTTCCTGTTTGTTGGCAAAGACGATGTCGACGGTGCCGGAGCGCATCAGCTCCAGAAACTCGTCGCGATAGCGGTGGACGCAGAAACTGTCCGACAGGGTCATTGCGGTTTCGCGGCCGTTTTCATGGGCGATCTTGGCGGCCTCGCGGATTGCATCCTTGGCACGCGGCGGATCCCACAGGTAGCCCTCGAAATAGGTGACCTTGGCCTCAGCGACGACATCGGCCTCCACGTCCTCCGGACCGAGCTCGACGCAGGCGCCGAGATAGGTGTTCATCGAGCGCTCGCCGTCCTCGGTCACGAAGATCATCGAGCGGGCGGTCGGCGGCACCGTTTCGAGCGGCTTGGTCTGGAAATAGACGCCCTGGGCGCGAATGTCGTGCGCAAAGATCTCGCCAAGCTGGTCGTTGGTCGTCTTGCCAAAATAGGCGGCACGTCCGCCAAGGCTGGCAACGCCGGCCGCCGTGTTGCCGGCGCTGCCGCCGGAAGCTTCGACGGCGGGGCCCATGCGCGAGTACAACAGCTCCGCGCGGTCGGCATCGATGAGGTTCATTGCGCCCTTGATGATGCCGTTTTCACTCAGAAAGCCGTCATCGCAGCGCGCAATGATATCCACGATCGCATTGCCGATCGTCAGCACGTCGTATTTTGTCATGAACTCCGTCCAGTTTCCCTAATGGCCGGTGTTCGTTAATAGCGGTTTTCCAGCCATTTGGAAGACAAAACACGCGTGGCTGCGATCATTCCGCTGGTAATGCGCTTGCCTCATAGGCGGCGGCGAACTCGGCGCTCGGCGGGATCGGCTTGATGACGTCGATCAGAACGCCATTGGGATCGGCGGTGATGAAGTGGCGCTGGCCGAAATCTTCGTCGCAGATCGCCTTCAGGATCGGCAGACCTGCTGCCTGGCAATCGGCATAGACTGCGTCGGGATCCTCGACTTCGAAGTTGAGGAGCAGGCCACTGACCGGCGCGCGGGCACGCTCCGGGATGGTTTCATGGCGATAGTCGAGGACGGCGAGCGTCACCGTCTCGGATTCCGTCGACTGCAGATGCATGTACCAGTCGCTGGTGAACAGCGCCTGGAAGCGAAAGTTGTCGATGTAGAATGCCGCGGTTGCTGCAACGTCTGATGTCATGATCACAGGATAGTAGCTCGTCGATTTCATGGGGCTTTCCCTCGCGCTCGCATCATCATACAGTCTGCATGTATTTTTGAATTAACATACAGGCTGAATGTATGCAAATAAAATCCTCGCGCCGCTCCAATCGCGAGCGCTCCGACACGACGCGCGCCGCGATCCTCGATGCTGCCCACGGTCTCTTCGTCGCGAGGGGATATGCAGAAACGTCGACGCCGGACATCGTGGCTGCCGCCGGCATGACGCGCGGTGCGCTCTACCACCACTTCGAAGACAAGAGGGCACTGTTTCGCGCCGTCGCCGAGCGGGAATCCAGTGCCGTGGCGGCGAGGATCGAGGAAGCGACATTCGACCGCCTGACGCCGCGCGAGGCGCTGATAACAGGCGCGCGCGCCTTCTTCGACGCCATGGCGGAGCCGGGCAGAATCCGCATTCTACTGCTCGACGGCCCGGCCGTGCTCGGCACACGGGAAATGGCGACGATCGACGCGGCCAACGCCCAGAGAACGCTGGAAGAGGGCCTGGCGGAGGCGATGGCGCCGCAGGTCCACGATCAGGCCGCCTTGACGGCAATGGCGACGCTGCTGTCAGCCGCCTTCGACCGCGCCGTGCTGGAGATTGCCGAAGGCGCGCCGACAGAGGTCTACGTCGACGCCATCGGCCATCTGATCGACCGACTGATCTCCGCATGAGTCAGTCTCGGGCCGACAGCGCAGACAGATATAAGACGCGCGTCAGCCGGCGACCGGAAGAACTTGTTGCGGTAACTCGACCAGCGGCGCCGGGATATCGCAGGTCTTTTCCGGTGCCTTGCAGATATCGGCAATGACGCAGCGCTCGCATTCCGGCTTGCGCGCCTTGCAGCAATAGCGGCCATGCAGGATCAGCCAGTGATGCGCATGGTAGAGATATTCGTTGGGAATGATGCGCGAGAGCTTCGCCTCGACCTCATCAGGGGTCTTGCCCGGTGCCAGACAGAGGCGGTTGGCGATGCGAAGGATATGGGTGTCGACGGCGATCGTCGCTTGGCCGAAGGCCATCGACAGCACGACGTTGGCGGTCTTTCGCCCGACGCCCGGCAGCGTTACCAGCTCCTCCCGCGTGCGCGGGACTTCGCCGCCGAAATCGGTGATCAGCTTTTCGCTGAGCGCGATGACGTTCCTGGCCTTGTTGCGGAAAAGGCCGATGGTCTTGATGTAGTCGCGGACCTTCTCCTCGCCGAGGGCCAGCATTTTTTTCGGCGTGTCGGCAACGGCGAAAAGTGCCCGGGTTGCCCGGTTGACGCCGGCATCAGTCGCCTGCGCCGACAGGGCGACGGCAACCACCAGGGTAAAGGGATTGACGTGCTCCAGTTCCCCCTTCGGCTCCGGCCGCTGGATCGAGAAGCGTCGGAAGATCTCGGAGATTTCCTCGCGACTGTAGACGCCTGAGGTACGCGGGGCGCGGCGGCCCGTCGCTGGCTTCGTTTTCGCGGGCTCGCCCGGCAATTTCGGCTTCACGTTTTTCATGATGCATCTATAGTCAATGGTCATGACTGATGGCAACGATCAGACGCTTGACGGCGAAGAGCCGGTGTTCAGCGCCGAACTGACCCCCTATCGCTCCCTGGGCTTTAAGGGGTTCAAGGTGTTTTTCCTGATCGCCGGGCTGCTCAGCCTGGTACATGCGGTCGTGTTCATGGTGATCGGCGCCTGGCCGATCGTGTTCTTCTTCGGGCTGGATTTCGCGCTGCTGTTCGGTGCTTTCTGGCTGAACTACCGCTCGGCGCGTAGCCGTGAAGAAGTCAGCGTCTCGCGAACCGACGTGTCGGTGCGCAAGTTCACGCCGTCGGGCCGGATGATCGAACACCGCTTCAATCCGTTCTGGGCGCGCTTCAACATCGCACGGCATCAGGAGATCGGCATCGTCTCGATGAGCATCAGCGGCGGCGGCCACAGGACCGATGTCGGTTCCTTCCTCAACCGCGACGACCGCGAAACCTTCGCCACGGCGTTTTCCGGGGCGCTTGCCACCGTGCGCCGCCGCTGACGCTAGGGCCAATCAAGTTTCGGGTGGCAACGACGCTGGCGGCATGGTTACCTGTGTCACGACAGGAGATGACCGATGAACATTGCGACAACCCTCCCCACCGACATCACGCCTGATGGCACCGATTACGACACGGTGAGAAATGTGATCGAGATGCTCACCGAAGAGTATCGCGAGCAGCCTTCGCTTGAAGCGATCGCGAAGCGTCTGAAGCAGTCGCCGACGCAACTGCAGAAGGTCTTTACCCGCTGGGCCGGGCTGTCGCCGAAGGCGTTCCTGCAGGCGGTCACGCTCGACCATGCCAAGCGCTTGCTGCGCCAGGAAGACATGCCACTCTTGGAGACCAGCATCGAGATCGGGCTTTCCGGCCCGAGCCGGCTGCACGACCTCTTCGTCACCCATGAGGCGATGTCGCCGGGCGAATGGAAGGCGCGCGGCGCGGGCCTCACCATCCGCTACGGCTACCACCCCTCCCCCTTCGGCACGGCGCTGGTGATGATCACCGATCGAGGTCTTGCCGGCCTTGCCTTCGCCGATGGCGGCGGCGAGCACGAGAGTTTCGAGGATATGGCGCATCGCTGGCCGAACGCCACCTATGTCGAGGACAGCGCGGCCACGGCGCGTTATGCGGCGCGCATTTTCGATCCTGAACGCTGGTGCGCCGGAGAGCCCTTGCGCATCTTCCTGATCGGCTCCGATTTTCAGATCCGGGTCTGGCAGGCGCTCTTGAAGATCCCGCTCGGCCGCGCCACGACCTATTCGACCATCGCCGGCGAGATCGGCCAGCCGACCGCCTCACGCGCCGTCGGGGCAGCCGTCGGCCGTAACCCGATCTCGTTCGTCGTTCCCTGTCACCGGGCGCTCGGCAAGAGCGGCGATCTCACGGGCTATCACTGGGGGCTGACGCGCAAGCGCGCAATCCTCGGATGGGAAGCCGGCAAGGCCTGAGAACGAAAAAAGGGGCGACCGGCGCCCCTTTTGTTTGCTCTGCAGTTTGCCTTAATGGGCAGCCGACATATCGCCGAGCACTTCCTTGGAAGCGACCGTCGAATTGGCGTTGAGCTTGTAGACCATCGGCACACCGGTCGCGAGATTGAGCTTCAGGATCTCTTCCTTCGTCAACCGGTCGAGAACCATGACGAGCGAGCGCAGCGAGTTGCCATGCGCGGCAACGAGAACCTTCTCGCCGGCCAGCACGCGCGGCAGGATATCCGTCAGGTAGTAGGGCCATACGCGGGCGCCGGTGTCGCGCAGGCTTTCGCCGCCCGGCGGCGAAATGTCGTAGGAACGGCGCCAGATATGCACCTGCTCTTCGCCCCACTTCTCGCGGGCATCATCCTTGTTGAGGCCGGAGAGGTCACCATAGTCGCGCTCATTCAGCGCCTGATCGCGGATGGTTTCGAGTGACGGCTGGCCGACGGCGTCGAGCACGAACTGGCAGGTGCGCTGGGCGCGGATCAGCGACGAGGTGAAGGCGATGTCGAACTTGATGCCGTAGTCGGCGAGCGCCTTGCCGCCAGCCTTGGCTTCTTCGACGCCAAGCTCGGTCAGGTCAGGATCGCGCCAGCCGGTGAACAGGTTCTTCAGGTTCCAGTCGCTCTGGCCATGCCGGACAAGGACGAGGGTGCCGCTCATATGATTTCCCCTTGAGACGATAGAGATGGTGTCAGTTGAGCCCGAGAACATCGAGCATGGAGTAGAAGCCGGGTTTCTGGTCGCGTGCCCAGAGTGCTGCGGTAATGGCGCCCCGCGCGAAGATGGAACGGTCGGTGGCGCTGTGGGACAGCGTCACCTGTTCGCCTTCTCCGGCGAGAATGACCGAGTGTTCGCCGATCACCGAGCCGCCGCGCAGCGTCGCAAAACCGATCGTGCCTTGCGGGCGGGCGCCGGTGTGGCCGTCACGGACGCGCACGGAATTTTCAGACAGCGCAATGCTGCGCCCCCTCGCCGCCGCTTCGCCAAGGAGCAGTGCCGTGCCGGAGGGGGCATCCACCTTGTGCTTATGGTGCATTTCGAGGATTTCGATGTCCCAGGCAGCAGGCCCGAGAGCACGCGCCGCCTTCTCCGTCAGCACGCCGAGAAGATTGACGCCGAGACTCATATTGCCCGACTTGACGATGCGGGCATGACGCGCGGCAGCGCGGATCTTCGCGTCGTCATCCGCCCCGCAGCCGGTGGTGCCGATCACATGCACGATGCGTGCCTGTGCGGCGAGGCCGGCAAATTCGACGGTGCCGGCCGGCGACGTGAAATCGAGCACGCCTTCGGCTTCGACAAAAGCTTCGAGCGGCTTGTCGGTGATCGCGATGCCGATCGGTCCGAGCCCGGCGAGTTCGCCCGCGTCACGGCCGACGAAGGGTGAGCCTGGACGTTCGACGGCCGCATGCAGGCGGACGCCGTCCATGCCGTGAACCATACGGATCAGCGTCTGGCCCATGCGACCGGCCGCGCCGACGACCACAAGCTTCATGTCCGTCGTGCTCATCGGCGATATTCCTTCCAGCTCATGTTTAGATTTCGGCGTCGGCCGACGCCTCTGGGGCCTTGCCCTGGAGATTGTGCAGGCGAGCGTAGAGACCGTCCTGGCGGCGCGCAAGATCCTCGTGCGTGCCTTCCTCGACGACGAGACCGTCCTTCATGACGATGATCTTGTCGGCATTGACGACCGTGGACAGACGGTGGGCGATGACGATGACCGTGCGTCCGTGCATCGCCTCGTCGAGCGCCTTCTGCACCGCGGCCTCCGACTCGGTGTCGAGCGCCGAGGTTGCCTCGTCGAGCAGCAGGATCGGTGCATTGCGCACCAACGCGCGGGCGATCGACAGACGCTGCCTCTGGCCACCGGACATCGTGACCCCGTTTTCGCCAACCGGGGTGTCGTAACCCTGCGGCTGGGTGAGGATGAAGTCATGCGCATAGGCCAGACGCGCGGCTTCCTCGATTTCCGCATCGGTCGCGTCCGGGCGGCCATAGCGGATGTTGTCGCGGATAGAGCCTTCGAAAAGATAGGGCTGCTGCGAGACATAGGCGATGCCATTGCGCAGCGACTGCTTGGTGACGTCGGCGATGTCCTGCCCGTCGATCAGAATCTGGCCGGAGGCCGGATCGTAGAACCGCGGAACAAGGCTGATGACCGTCGACTTTCCGGCCCCGGACGGGCCGACAAGCGCAGTGGTCTTGCCGCCTTCGGCGACAAAGCTGACGCCCTTCAGAATCTCGTCGCCATTGGCGTAGCGGAAGCGCACATCGCGCAGCTCGACGTTTGCACCGTGGAACTCGAGCTGCTTTGCATCCGGCTTGTCACGCTGATGCGGCACCGTGTCGAGGATTTCGTAGACCATGCGGGCGTTGACCGCGGCACGTTCCAGCGAAACCTGCAGGCGCGCCAGGCGTCGGGCCGGGTCATAGGCCATCAACAGAGCGACGACGAAGGCGAAGAAGGCTCCCGGCGGTACGCCGGCATAAATCGCGCGGAACGCGGAATAGGCAAGCACGCAGGAAATCGCGAGACCCGCAAAGGTTTCGGTCATCGGCGCGGTGCGTTCGCTCAAGCGCGCAATCCGGTTGGCCCGGTTTTCGGCCCGCTCGATGATCGCTTCGACCTTGCCGCGCAGTTCGCGCTCCATCGTGAATGCCTTGACGATGGAAATGCCCTGGATCGTCTCCTGCATGGCACCGAGGACACGGCTGTTGACCTCGATGGATTCACGCGTCGCCGAGCGCAAGCGCCTGGAAACGTAGCGCAGGCCCAGCAGCAACGGCGGCGCTGCCACGAAGACGATGATCGACAGCAGCCAATCCTTGGCGAACATCACGCCGACGAGCCCGATCAGGGTCAGGAGATCACGGGCGATCGAAGTGACGGTCAGATTGAGCACGTCCCGAATGCCGCTGACATTCTGGCTGATCTGGGCAGCGAGCTGCGCCGAGCGTGTCTCGTTGAAGTAACCGACGCTCAGTGCCATCAGATGCGCATAGAGCCGGCGCTGGTAGCGCGCGACGATATTGTTGCCGATCTTCGACAAGGCGACCGCCTGGCCGTAGGTGGCAAAGCCGCGCAACACGAACGCGCCAAAGATCGAACCGCACACCAGCAGCACGATACCCGCATTTCTGTTGGCAAAAGCCTCGTTGATCACGGTCTCCATGATCGAGGCGGTAAAGCCGGTCGTCACGGCGACGACAGCCAGGCACGCAATGGCAAAGACGTAGCCGCGGATATGATCGCGACCGTTTTCTGCGATGACCCGCTTCAAGATTCCGCTGATCGTGTCAGAATCGACAGCGTGCTGTTTTCTATCTCTGGCGCTCAAAAAGCCTGTCTTCCCTGAGCCTGCGCGGTAAGTCGGACGCCGACACTACCTTTCTCGGGCTCTATAGTGCTTTGATGTCGCTTTGGCGAGTCTTTGCGCACGCCGCCGCCATCAGCTTCGCCAGCGGCGTCCCTCCGTTGCAACACCGAAGTCTCTCGGCGTGCGCGCGAAAGCTGCCAAACCCGACAGTGCCGCCATCGGATGAATGACCGCGAAGGTCGGGATGGTCTTCATCAGCGCGGAATGCGGCGCCTTGTCTTCGAAGGCGGCCCGGAATTCCGGTTTTTGCAGCGCCGGCAGGATCTTTTGCGAAATGCCACCGGCCAGAAACACACCGCCGCGCGCCATGAAAATCAGCGCCATGTCGCCGGCCACGCGACCGAGATAGGTCGAAAACAGCGATATACTCTCGACCGCGGCGGGGTTGTTGTCGGCAAGTGCTGCTGTGGTGACCTCGGCCGGATCGTTCAGGACCGGTTCTTCGCCATTGGCGGCGCAAACGGCCCGATAAAGATTCATGATGCCGCGACCGCAGAGGATCTGCTCGCCGGCCATGCGCCCCTCGATCGGCTCCAGGAAAGGCCAGATCTGGAAGTCGCGCTCGGTTCGCGGGCCGATATCGACATGACCGCCTTCGCCGGGCACCGGAAACCAGGTGTGCTGCGCGAAGACCAGGCCGCCGACACCGAGTCCGGTACCCGGACCGAGAACGACGCGGGAGGTCAGCGGGCGAACGCTGCCGCCACCGATCTTCACCAGATCTTCGGCAGCCGGGGCGGCGACGGCCAGCGCCTGCGCCTCGAAATCGTTGATGATCAGGACGTCCTCAAGGCCGAGGCCCGACAGCATGTCCTTGGGGCGTAACACCCAGCCGGCATTGGTCAGCGGAATCTCGTCGCCCTTGATCGGGCCGGCGACGGCGAGGATCGCCGACCGCGGCTGGACCGAGGTCTTGTCGAGGATGCTCTTCTGCAACGCTTCCTCGATCGTCTCGAAATCGCCGGTCTTGATCGGCGGCAGCTGCTTCGGCTCGGCAAAGGCATCGAGCAGCAAAGCGAAGCGGGCATTGGTGCCGCCGATGTCGCCGATCAGGATCGGAAAGGAAAAACTGTTGTCACTCGCACCGGGCATCACACTGTCCATCCTGATCGTCGCCGTGAGGTTTCGAATTCTCTACAGCGCCGCGCGTCAAATATGACGCGCAAAGGACGCTGTAGCACTTAAACTTGCTGCATGAATCCTTAGATCGAATCCGATTTAAGGATTCATGCAGTATCAGTTGTGGTTGAAGTCGATCAACTGCTCCGCCGTTGCGCGATTGAGCGCCATCGGAATATCGTAGACGATCGCAAGCCGCATCAACGCCTTGACGTCAACATCGTGCGGCATCGCCGTCAGCGGATCGACGAAGAAGATCAGAAGCTGGATATCGCCGGTGGCGATCATCGCGCCGATCTGCTGGTCGCCGCCGAGCGGACCGCTTTTCAGGCGCGTGATATCGAGGCTGGGACAAACATCGAGAACGCGGCCGCCAGTCGTGCCCGTGGCAACGATCTTCCATTGCGCGAAGACCGCTTCGTTTGCCTTGGTAAACGCGGCGAGATCATCCTTCTTCTGATCGTGAGCGATCAGGGCAACGCATTTCCGATCCGCCATGCCGTATCCCCGCCAGCAAATTTAAATCGATTTGATGGCCGTATACATGAGCCCGGCAAGATTGAAAAGGCGCAAGCCGAGACGGCTACTGCAGCGTCGGGCGCGCCAGGGGAACGGGAATGTCGGCTGGCGGCAAATCGGCTGCGGCATTGCCGATCACCTGCTCGATGCCCTGTTCGGCAGGCACTGGCGACGCAGCGCGATAGGCCATGCCGAAGGTCGCATCCTGCTCGGTGGCCGGGGCCGGTCCGTTCAGCACCAGGGTGCAGGCCTTCGGCAGATCGGCCATGGTCGTCAACCGGGGCTTCACCGGCTTTTCGCCCGGCTTCTTCTTCGGCTTTGCCCATGGTTCATCTGTAAACCACCAGGCCAGCGATTTGTCGCAGCCATCGCCGGCCGGGACGGCCGCCTGGTCCTTGCAGGTCTTCGAGCCTGCCGGGCATTTGATGCGGATGTGGAAATGGTAGTCGTGGCCATAGATCGGCCGGACCTTGCCGAGCGCAGAACGGTCACCGTTCCAGGTGTCGCAGAGCTTCTTCTTGATCGCCGGATTGACGAAGACCCGTTCGACCTGCGGGTAACTGGCGGCCAGCATGATCAGCCGGGCATGCGCCGGCGTCCAGATCGATGGGTCGACGGTCAGAAACTTGTTCTTCTGCAGCATCGACGTTGCGGAGATGTCTTCCCGCTCCCGGCCCGTCAGCGTCCTCTGCGGCATCGGCGTCAGCCAGATATCGGCATCGAGACCGATCTGGTGCGAGGCGTGGCCGGAGATCATCGGTCCGCCACGCGGCTGCGAGATATCGCCGAGAAGCAGACCCGGCCAGCCGACCTTTTCGGCGGCATCATGGGAGAATTGTTCGATCAGTGCGATCATCTGGGGATGGCCCCAGCGCCGGTTGCGCGACAGCCGCATCGCCTGCCAGGTGGGACCATCCGTCGGGATCGCGACGCCGCCGGCAAGGCAGCCCTTCGCATAGAAGCCATAGGACGAAGGCGCCATCTGAGCCGGCAGCGTCTTGGCGCCGAAAAGCGTCTTTGCCGGCGTGTCGTCGGCCCTGGCAGCATCGGCGATCAAGAAACTCGTTCCGAGCAACAGCGCCAGAAGCGCCGAGCCGCAACGTTGAAGTGGAGCAACCATGTCATTTCGTCCCGTTCATGTCCCGCAGACCCCGACGCCGACGCGCCGTGTCCGATGAACCCCCATCCTAAGGCGCGGTCTTTGCCTCAGCCTTGTGAATCACCGGGATGTGACGCAAAAATTTCGCCTGATTTGCGGCGGTGCCTGTCAATTGCCCCGATTTCGCCTATGCTTTCAAAAAAGAACATTGGAATATAGGGGTACCGGCTGGATGCCAAACTTCTGCAGGACCGTGAAACCTGGCCTCGCGGCCTCGCTTCTGACAGCAGCGCTTCTTCTCCTTCCCCCTGCATCGAATGCCGAAGAACAGCCCGTCTGGCGCAATGGTACGTCGTCGATCGGTGAGCCAAAACATAAGGATGGCTTCGCCCGCTTCGACTACGTCAATCCGGACGCACCGAAAGGCGGCGAGCTGCGGCTCTCGGAAAACGGCACGTTTGACACGTTCAACCCCATCCTCGCCAAGGGCGAAGCGGCGACCGGCGTTTCGTCCCTGGTCTTCGATACGCTGTTGAAAACCGCCGAGGATGAAATCACCACCGCATACGGCCTGCTTGCCGAGGGCGTCTCCTATCCCGACGATATCTCGTCTGCCACTTTTCGCCTGCGTGCGGAGGCCAAGTGGGCCGACGGAACGCCGGTGACCCCGGAGGATGTCATCTTCTCCCTCAACATGGCGAAGGAGCACAATCCACTCCAGTCCAACTATTACCGCCACGTGGTTTCAGCGGAAAAGACCGGCGAGCGCGATATCACCTTCCGCTTTGACGAGAAGAACAACCACGAACTGCCGAACATTCTCGGCCAGTTCCCGATCGTTCCGAAGCACTGGTGGGAGGGGCAGGACGCCAAGGGCAACAAGCGCGATATCTCCCGCACAACGCTGGAACCGGTGATGGGCTCCGGCCCCTACAAGATCGCCTCTTTCCAGGCGGGTGGCTCGATCCGCTTCGAGCTCAGGGACGACTATTGGGGCAAGAACCTCAACGTCAATGTCGGACAATACAATTTCAGCACGATCACCTATGCCTTCTTTAGCGACAGAAACGTGGAATTCGAGGCTTTTCGCGCCGGCAACGTCGATTTCTACCGAGACAGCAGCGCGAGCCATTGGGCGACCGCCTACGACTTTCCGGCCATGAAGGACGGCCGTGTGATCCGCGAGGAGATCGAGAATCCGCTGCGCGCAACCGGGGTCATGCAGGCGCTGGTGCCGAACATGCGCCGCGAGAAGTTTAGGGATCAGCGGGTGCGCGAGGCGCTGAACTACGCCTTCGACTTCGAGGATCTCAACCGCAATCTCGCCTACAACGCCTATCAGCGTGTCGACAGCTATTTCTGGGGCACCGAGCTTGCCTCCTCCAAGCTTCCCGAGGGCCGCGAAAAGGCAATCCTGGAGGAGCTGAAGGACAAGGTTCCGGCCGAAGTCTTCACCACGCCCTATGTGAACCCCATCAACGGCGACCCGCAGAAGGTGCGCGGCAACTTGCGCAAGGCGCTCGACCTGTTCAAGGAGGCGGGCTACGAGCTCAAGGGCAACCGGTTGGTCAACGTCAAGACCGGCGAACCCTTCGGCTTCGAGCTGCTTCTGTCCAACCCGTCCTTCGAGCGCACGGTCACGCCATTCATTAACAGCGTCAAGAAAATCGGCATCGATGCCCGCATCCGCACCGTCGACGATTCGCAATACACCAATCGCGTCAGAAGCTTCGACTATGACATGATCTATGGCATCTGGGCGCAGTCCCTGGTGCCAGGAAACGAACAGATCGACATTTGGGGCTCGAGCTCGGTCAACCAGCCGGGATCGAGAAACTATGCCGGCATTGCCGATCCAGCGATCGACGAGCTGATCCGAAGGATCATCTTCGCGCCGAACCGCGAGGAACTGGTTGCGACGACACGGGCGCTCGACCGCGTTCTCCTCTCCCATAACTATGTCGTGCCGCTCTTCTATTCCAAGGCGGTCCGCGTGGCCTATTGGAACCACCTCGCCCATCCGCAGGAGCTGCCCTATTACGGCACCGGCTTCCCGGATGTCTGGTGGTCGAAAAACGCCACGGCCAAATGAAGCCCTTGCACTTGGATGCCGTCTCGATTCCAAATGCAGAAAAACGAATCACTGAAAACGAATATAGGCCCGGCTTGGGCCTGAAAGCCGCAAGGAGACGTGAGGATTGAGACACCATAGGGCGCACGCCGACGCTTCGCGGGTCCGGGCCACCGGCAACACGTCGATCGAAAGGCTGGCCTGATGGGTGCCTATATCCTGCGACGCCTGCTGCTGATGATCCCGACGATCATCGGGATCATGGCGATTTCTTTCACAGTCATTCAGTTTGCGCCCGGCGGACCGGTCGAACAGGTGATTTCGGACCTGACGAACGCCGGCGGCTCCGACCGGCTGAGCGGCAGCAGCGGCGACCTGATGCAGACCGGTGGCGATCAAGGCGGCCAGTACCGAGGCGCCCAGGGGCTCGACCCGGAATTCATCGCCAAGCTCGAAAAACAGTTCGGCTTCGACAAGCCGCCGCTCGAACGCTTCGGCACGATGATGTGGGACTATATCCGCTTCGACTTCGGCGAGAGCTTCTTCCGCAACACGTCGGTCATCGATCTGATCAAGGAGAAGATGCCGGTCTCGATCTCGCTGGGGCTCTGGATCCTGCTGTTTTCCTACGCGATCTCGATCCCGCTCGGCATCAAGAAGGCGGTGTCTGATGGATCGACCTTCGACATCTGGACCTCGGGCATCATCATCGTCGGCTATGCCGTTCCGAGCTTCCTTTTCGGCATCCTGCTGATCGTCGTCTTTGCCGGCGGCTCGTTCCTCGACTGGTTTCCGCTGCGCGGCATCGTTTCCGACAATTTCTGGCAACTGCCCTGGTGGCAGAAGATCCTCGACTACTTCTGGCACATGACGCTGCCGCTGATCACGCTTTTGCTTTCGGCCTTCGCGACAACGACGCTCTTGACCAAGAATTCGTTCATCGACGAGATCAAGAAGCAGTATGTGACGACGGCGCGCGCCAAGGGCCTGAATGACCGTCAGGTGCTCTACGGCCACGTCTTCCGCAACGCTATGCTGATCATCATCGCCGGTTTCCCGAGCGCCTTCATCTCGGCCTTCTTCACCGGTTCGCTGTTGATCGAATATATCTTCTCGCTCGATGGCCTTGGGCGGCTCGGCTATGATTCCGTCGTCAAGCGCGACTATCCGATCGTCTTTGCGACGCTGTTCATCTTCTCGCTGATGGGGCTGCTCGTCAGCCTGCTCTCCGACCTCATCTACACCTGGGTCGATCCGCGCATCGATTTCGAGCGGAGGGACGTGTGATGAGCACCGTAACCACTGCCCCCACCCAGGTTGCCGCCCCGCCGCGTGGCTGGCTGTCGCCGGTCAACAAGCGGCGCTGGCAGAACTTCAAGGCGAACCGGCGCGGCTACTGGTCGCTCTGGCTGTTCCTTCTGCTGTTCGTGCTCAGCCTGTTTGCCGAATTCATCGCCAACGACAAGCCGATCATCGCCTCCTACAAGGGCGAGATCCTGTTTCCTGCGGTGGTCAACTATCCGGAGGAGAAGTTCGGCGGCTTCCTTGCCGAGACCGACTATCGCTCCGACTACATTCGCGACGAGATCGAGGGCAACGGCTGGATGATCTGGCCGCCGATCCGCTACTCCTACCAGACGGTCAACTCGAACATTCCGCATTCGGCGCCGACAAAGCCCTTCTGGCTGATGAGCACGAAGGAACGCTGCTCGGCCTATCCGGAAGGCACCGCCGACCGCAACTGCATTGCCGGCAACCTCAACTGGCTCGGCACCGACGACCAGGCGCGCGACGTGACGGCGCGCATGATCTACGGCTTCCGCATCTCGGTGCTCTTCGGGCTGGTACTCACCATCGCCTCCGCGATCATCGGCGTGACGGCCGGCGCAGTGCAGGGCTATTTCGGCGGCTGGACCGACCTCTTGATGCAGCGCTTCATCGAGATCTGGTCGTCGATGCCGGTGCTCTACATTCTCTTGATCATCGCCGCGATCCTGCCGCCGGGCTTCTTCATCCTGCTCGGCATCATGCTCTTGTTTTCCTGGGTCGGCTTTGTCGGCGTCGTGCGCGCCGAGTTCCTGCGGGCACGCAACTTCGAATATGTGAATGCAGCGCGCGCGCTTGGCGTCGGCAACGGCACGATCATGTACCGTCACCTGCTGCCGAACGCGATGGTGGCGACCCTGACCTTCCTGCCGTTCATCCTTTCTGGCTCGATCACCACGCTGACCTCGCTCGACTTCCTCGGCTTCGGCATGCCGCCGGGCTCGCCTTCCCTTGGCGAGATGATCGCGCAGGGCAAATCCAATCTGCAGGCGCCCTGGCTCGGGCTGACGGCCTTCTGCGTCATGTCGGTGATGCTGTCGCTGCTGATCTTCGTCGGCGAAGCGACCCGCGATGCCTTCGACCCGAGAAAGACATTCCGGTGAGCGCGACGATGACCGATCCCATTCTCTCCGTCCGCGATCTGTCGGTCGCTTTCCATCAGGGCGGTAACACCTCGCTTGCGGTCGATAGCATTTCCTTCGACATCAAGCGCGGCGAAACGGTTGCGCTTGTCGGTGAGTCCGGCTCCGGCAAGTCCGTGTCCGCCAACTCGATTCTGAAGCTCCTGCCCTACCCTTCGGCAAGCCATCCGAGCGGCGAAATCCACTTCAACGGCAAGGACCTGCTGAAGGCCAGCGATGCGGAGCTGCGCCATGTGCGCGGCAACGACATCACGATGATCTTCCAGGAGCCGATGACATCGCTCAATCCGCTGCATCCGATCGAACGGCAGATCGGCGAGATCCTGGAGCTGCATCAGGGACTGGAAGGAGCCGCGGCGCGCACGAGAATTCTCGAGCTCTTGAACCAGGTCGGCATCCGCGAGCCGGAGAAGCGGCTTGGCGCCTATCCTCACGAGCTTTCCGGTGGCCAGCGCCAGCGCGTGATGATCGCCATGGCGCTCGCCAACCGGCCGGAGCTTTTGATCGCCGACGAGCCGACGACGGCGCTCGACGTCACGGTGCAGGCCCAGATCCTCGAACTCTTGAAAACGCTGAAAGACGAGCACGGCATGTCGATGCTGTTCATCACCCATGACCTCGGCATCGTGCGAAAAATCGCCGACAGGGTCTGCGTGATGACCAAGGGCAAGATCGTCGAGACCGGGCCGACCGCCGAGATCTTTGCCAATCCACAGCATGCCTATACCCGCCACCTGCTCGCATCCGAGCCAAGGGGTAACCCGCCGCTTTCGGACGCCTCGAAGCCAGTCGTCATGGAAGCGGCTGATGTGAAGGTTTGGTTTCCGATCAAGGCCGGCTTCCTGCGCAAGGTCGTCGACCACGTGAAGGCGGTCGACGGCATCGACCTTAAGCTGCGCGCCGGCCAGACGCTCGGCGTCGTCGGCGAATCGGGTTCCGGCAAGACGACGCTCGGTCTGGCGCTGACGCGGCTGATATCGTCCAAGGGACGGATCGCCTTCGTCGGCAAGGACATCGCCGCCTACAGCTTCCGCGAAATGCGGCCGCTTCGAAACCGGATGCAGGTCGTCTTCCAGGACCCTTACGGTTCTCTGAGCCCGCGCATGTCGATTTCCGACATCATCGCCGAAGGGCTGAAAATCCACGAGAGCGCGCTGTCGGACAACGAGCGCGATCAACGCGTCGCCGCAGCGCTCGAGGAAGTGGGGCTCGACCCCGCCACCCGCTGGCGCTATCCGCACGAATTCTCCGGCGGCCAACGGCAGCGCATCGCGATTGCGCGTGCGATGGTACTGAAGCCGAAATTCGTGATGCTGGATGAGCCGACCTCGGCGCTCGACATGAGCGTCCAGGCGCAGGTGGTCGACCTGCTGCGCGACCTGCAGCACAAGCACGACCTCGCCTATCTCTTCATCAGCCACGACCTCAAGGTTGTGCGGGCGCTTGCCAACGAGATGATCGTGATGCGCATGGGCAAGGTCGTCGAGCAGGGCCCGGCGGAGCGCATCTTCAATGCGCCGCAGGAGGATTATACCAAGGCCCTGATGGCGGCAGCCTTCAACCTCGAAGCCGTCAACCTGTCCGCCATCCGCCAGTAGAGTCCTAACAATGCCCTCGAAAAGCTCCGTCATCATCGATCTGAAGTTCATTCCCGAGGAGGTTGCGGCAGCCCTGAAGGGCGCCTTCCCGGACCGGGAGGTGATCAACCGAGCCGATGCCATCCACGACAATCGCGATCTCTCTGATATCGACTATGCCGTGGTGTGGAAATCGGCACCGGACCTTTTCGAGAGAGCGCCGGATCTCAAGGTGGTGTTCTCCGGCGGCGCCGGCGTCGACCATGTCCTGACGCTGCCGGGATTGCCGGATGTGCCGCTTGTGCGCTTCGTCGATCGCAGCCTGACGACACGCATGAGCGAATGGGTGGTGATGCAATGCCTCATGCATCTGCGCCAGCACAGCACCTATGAGGCGCTGGCGGCAAAGCGGGAGTGGCGCGACCTTTCCCAACCCGAGGCGGCGGACATTACCGTCGGCATCATGGGCATGGGCGTGCTTGGACAGGATGCGGCCCGTAAGCTTTCGGCCTTGGGCTTCAAGGTCGTCGGCTGGTCGCGCAGCACGAAGGCGATCGACGGCATCGAGACCTATGGCGGTGACGAGCTGGACGCCTTCCTGGCGCGCACGGACTTCCTGGTTGGCCTGTTGCCGCTGACGCCGGAGACCCGCGGCATCTTCAATGCCGGACTTTTTGCCAAGCTGAGCCGCAACGGCCCCTTTGGCGCCCCGGTCTTCATCAATGGCGGCCGCGGCGGCAGCCAGGTCGAAACCGATATCTTGAGCTCACTCGATTCGGGCCTTCTCGGCGCAGCGTCCCTTGACGTTTTCGAGCAGGAGCCGCTTTCGCCAGAAAGCCGCTTCTGGCAGATGCCGAATGTCTATGTAACGCCGCATGTCGCAGCTTCGTCCGACGTCAAGGCGCTGTTCCGCCACGTCGAACAGCAGATCGCCCGCCTCGAAAGCGGGCAACCTTTGCAGCACGTCGTCGATAAATTAGCCGGCTACTGAGCGCTTAGAACGCTTCCGGCCTCGAGAGAGCCGCCCAAACCCTCTATCTCTTTGTTTTTGCGCATTACCTGACGGAAAACCGCTTCGCACTTTTCCTGGAAATGCTTAAGGGCGGCGATAGCCCGTCGGCTGGTCGTAGAGCCAACCGATGCGTTCGATCGACGCTTCCAGTCCCTCGCGGGCAACGGTCATCGTATGGCCGTTGGCATGGATCAGCGTTTCGTCGTCTTCCATCAGCGCAACGTGGCCCTTCCAGAAGACGAGGTCGCCGCGCCTAAGCTCCTCACGGGCGATCGGCGTTCCCAAGCCTGCAGCCTGCATGTCGGAGTCGCGCGGGGCGAGCTTGCCGACCATCATCATCGACAGCTGCACAAGGCCGGAACAATCAATGCCGAAACCGGAACGACCGCCCCAGAGATAGGGAGTTTCGACGAAGCGGGCGGCAACCGAGACATAGTCTCCGGGCACGACGCTGCCGACCTCGATGCAATGGTTGGCGATCACCGCCTGGCCGCCGTCGAGCAGGAAGTAGCGCGTGCCACGGGTCTCGCGCTCGTCGACAACGCTGAGACGGCTGCCCATCGACAACGGATAAACAGTCGGAAAACGCAAGTCATGACCGGAATAGACGAAGGTGCGCGGGGCCGAGACGATGTGCGTCGGGCTCTTGACCACCGGCGCAAGGCAATATTCCGGAAGGTAGCCGACATAGCCGTCGAGATCCGCCTTCACCCAGCACCAGCTCTCGTTGGTATCGAGCACCCGAACCGATTCGCCGAGCAGCAGTTCGGTATCGGTACCGCAGGCAAGATCGGGCTTTGCCCTGAGCGGCGTTACCGGCACGGAGACGCGGGCAACGCTTCCCTCGACATAGCGCTCGGCCTCCACGACACCGCGAAGGCGGCTTTCGGCGAGGTCGGCTCGATAGGCATTCAGGCGGCGATCGGGAAGTGTCGACATGTCAACTCACTTAGGCTGTTTGCGGCCCTGATCAATGATCAGATCGCCGAATTTTTCAAGATAGAGAGCACCGTCGACTGTCCTTTTGATGACCACGTTGCGCCGATCGCGGTCGTCGCGGGCGCGGTCGACAAGGCCGAGGGCGCCCATGGTATCGAGTGCTCGCGTGATCACCGGCTTGGTGACGCCAAGGGTTGCGGCAAGGCCACGAACGGTGTGGGGCGGCGGCACGAGATAGATCTGCAAGAGGATCGCCATCTGGCGCAGCGTCAGATCGCGACCGTCCACCCGCACCTGTTCCAACGATACCATGTGCCAGAGCCCGAGGGCCTGGGAGGGCGTAAGCTCGACCGGCAATGGCAACTCCTGCGCAACCGCATGAATCCCTCGATCGCTCTCCGGTTCGAGGATTCAAACAGACAGTCAACGAACGACAGCGACCAATACACTTCCAAGGGAAGCGCGGCGCTGCGGTAGTCCGCCACCATAGCGGCGGACCGTTACGCAAGCGTTGCTTTTTCGGACGACCGGCGCAGGGTCAGCGCCGGTCGTCTTCATCAGAGACTCACTTGGCGATCCGCCCGATATGCTGATAGAGCGCGCGAATAGCCTGAGCCTCACCGCCAACAGGCGAATGCGGCCGCTCGGACTGGGCCCACCCGAAGATATCGAAATGCACCCAGCTTTTGGTGTTGGTGACGAAGCGCTTGAGGAAGAGCGCTGCGGTGATCGAACCTGCCATGCCGCCCGAAGGCGCGTTCGTCAGGTCGGCAATGCGCGCGGAGACGTCCTTGTCGTAGCCCATGTGCAGAGGCATGCGCCACATCGGATCGTCGACGCTGAGGCTCGCCTCAGAGAGATCCTGCGCCAGCTCGGCGTCGTCGGTGAAGAACGGCGGCAGGTCGGGACCGAGTGCAACGCGGGCGGCACCGGTCAGCGTTGCCATATCGACAAGCAGCTCGTTCTTTTCCTCGTCGGCATAGGCGAGCGCATCGGCAAGAATGAGACGGCCTTCGGCATCGGTGTTGTCGATCTGCACCGTCAGGCCCTTGCGGCTGCGATAGATGTCGCCCGGCCGGAAGGCATTGGCGGAGATCGAGTTCTCGACGACGGGGATGATGACGCGCAGATCGACCTTGAGCTTTGCATCCATGATCATCAGCGCGAGGCCCATGACGTTGGCGGCACCGCCCATGTCCTTCTTCATTAGCAGCATTGAGGAAGCGGGCTTGATGTCGAGGCCGCCGGTGTCGAAGCAGACGCCCTTGCCGACCAGCGTCACTTTCTTGTGGCCCTTCTTGCCCCAGCGCAGTTCAAGAAGACGCGGCGCTTCTGCGCTCGCACGGCCGACCGTGTGAACAAGCGGGAAGTTCTGCGTCAGAAGAGCCTCGCCCGATATCACCGAGACATCCGCCTTGTAGTGCGTCGCAAGTGCGCGGAATGCTGCTTCCAGCGCCTCAGGGCCCATGTCGTTGGTCGGCGTGTTGATGAGGTCGCGGGCAAGGAAGACGCCGGCGAGCTGACGCTTGATATCGGCAGCATCGGCATCGGTCGGGATGAGCAAGGTCGGCGGCTCGCCCTTTGCCGACTTGTAACGCTCGAAGCGATAGGAGCCGAGACCATAGCCGAGTGCCAGCCGGTTGGCTGTGAGCGGCGCCGTTTCGATATGGTACTTGCCGGGTGGCAGGGCGCGCGCGAGCTTGCCGGTCAGGAACGGCGCCTCGGATGGGTTGCCGCCCAGGCCGAAGAGCGCGCCGCCGAGATGGCCATCGGCGGATGGGATCAGAAGGACCGCGCCCGATTCGGCCTTGAAGCCGGCCTTTCGGGCCCAATCAAGCGCGATCGGATCGATGGCTCCCGTTTCGATATGCGCCGGCGTGACCGCGAAGATCGGCAGAGTCTTGCCTGCGCTGGTGTTGAACGGCGACGGCCGCTCGATGAACTGATAGGGGGCCATGGAAGTCCTCGGCTGACAGAGATGGATTCGCGCATTTAACGCTCTGTTAGGGTTAACAGATTATTGCTGGAGTGAAAGTTGCGCCGATGTTGTTTGGAGTTCTGGTGCGCGAATGCATGCTGGGGACACCGCCGATGGCCAAACGCACGATCTCATCCCTAAACGCCAACCGTCTGCTGCAAGGCGCCGCGATCGCGATCGTCGCCCTGTCTGTCGCCGGCTGTGCCAACCAGCCGAAGAAGGAGCTGACGACCGGTTCCATTTCGGGCACGTCGAAGTCGGTTCAATCGATGACCGCATCGGAACTGTCCCAGGCAGCCGAAGGCATCGGCCAGGCCTATGAGAAGAACCCGCGGGATCGCGAGGCGGGGCTCAACTACGCCAATCTTCTGCGCATGACCGGGCGCAACGAACAGGCGCTTGCCGTCATGCAGCAGGTCGCCATCAACCATCCGCAGGACCGCGAGGTCCTCGGCGCCTACGGCAAGGCGCAGGCAGCGGCCGGACAACTGGATCAGGCACTGAACACGATCAGTCGCGCGCAGACGCCGGATCGGCCGGACTGGAAGCTGAAATCGGCCGAGGGCGCGATCCTTGACCAACTCGGACGTGCCCAGGAGGCGCGCCTGCGCTATCGCGAAGCGCTCGAGCTCAAGCCGAACGAGCCTTCGGTGCTCTCCAACCTCGGCATGTCCTATCTTCTGACCAAGGACCTGCGCACGGCGGAGACCTATCTCAAGTCCGCCGCGAGCCAACCCGGCGCCGACAGCAGCGTACGGCAGAACCTCGCACTCGCCGTCGGGCTGCAGGGACGCTTTCAAGAGGCCGAAACGATCGCCCGCCAGGAGCTTTCCGGGGAGCAGGCAGAAGCCAACGTGAAATATCTGCGCTCGATGCTGTCGCAGCAAGGTGCGTGGACGCAGCTGGCCAAGGCGGACGAAACTAACACCAACTGAGATCACGGAACGGAACCGGTGTCTGTCGCACGCCCCAAGCCCGCTACAGCGACCTTTGCGCGTCTAATAAGACGTGCTGCGCTGTAGGAATCGCTGACTGCGCTTTAAGCCTTTGTTTTTGCGCATGTCGCGCAAAAGTGCGTAGCGGTTTTGCGATAGTGACATGCGCTAGGCTGATCTCAAGCCGCCTCTGATTTGCAAGCCTCCACAGCCTCGCGCGTTCAATGGAATACGCGACGAGCGCCATGGGCGGCCCGACTTTTCGGCACAATCTCCCAAATTGCATCCGCTCTGAAGAATTGTGCAGCAGCGGGATCAGAAACGATCGGCGACCTGGATGCCGGCCGGACCGAGGATGACGGCGACGAGAACCGGCAGGAAGAACAGGATCATCGGCACTGTGAGCTTGGGCGGCAGCGCCGCCGCCTTCTTTTCAGCGGCATTCATGCGCTGATCGCGGCTTTCCTGCGCCAGAACGCGCAGCGCCTGGGCAATCGGGGTGCCGTAGCGGTCGGCCTGGATCAGCGCCTGAACCACCGATTTCACATCATCGAGGCCCGTCCGGTGGCCGAGGTTTTCGAGCGCGATCCGGCGTTCGGGCAGGAAGGAAAGCTCGGCCGTCGTCAACACCAATTCCTCCGCCAGAGCCGGCGACTGGGAGGCAATTTCATCGGCAACGCGCCGCATGCCAAGCTCCATCGAGACGCCGGATTCAACGCAGATCAGCAGGAGATCGAGCGCATCCGGCCAGGCGCGACGAATGGAATGCTGTCGCTTCGAGATGGCGTTGGCGACAAAGATGTTCGGCGCATAGAAGCCGACATAGGCAAAACCGACGGCAAATGCGAACCGCATCATGAACGGCTTTTCGGCAAAATTGCCGAGCACGAAAATATAGATGATCGCGATGACCAGGAACAGGAACGGAAGGCAGAAGCGCGCGAAGAGGAAGGTGTTGAGCGCGTTCTGGGACCGATAGCCCGCCGTCTTGAGACGGTTGACCGTGTTGTCGTCAACGAGGGCTTTGCGCAGATTCAGCCGCTCGACCACCTGGCGAACGGACGTATTGTTCTGACCGCGCAAATTGGCCTTGCCGCTCGAGACTTCGGCCGCCAGGCGCGCGCGTTCCCGTGCGCGGATCTGTTCGCGCTCGGTCGCCACCGATTTCATCCGCTTGCCGAGGTCTCCGCGCTCCAAGAGCGGCACCACGAGAGAATAGAAGGTCGCCAGCACTGCAAATGAGACAAGAACGGCAAAGACGACATTGGGATCCGTCAGTGTCTTGATCAATCCTTCGCTCATAATCGTCCCTCAGATATCGAAATTGATCATGTTGCGCATCACCAGAATGCCGATACTCATCCAGACCAAGCCAGCGCCAATGATGAGATGGCCGCGCGGGTCAGTGAACAGGACCATCATGTAGTCGGGTGAGGTAACGTAAACGAGGAACGACACGATGAATGGCAGGGCGCCAATAATGCAAGCCGAAGCCTTTGCCTCCATCGACAGAGCGCTGACCTTGGCCTTCATCTTCTTTCGTTCACGCAACACCTTCGACAGGTTGCCGAGCGCTTCGGACAGGTTGCCACCCGCCTGCGCCTGAATACCAATAACAATGGCGAAGAAATTCACCTCTGCCAGTGGAATGCTATTGATCATGCGGGCGCATGCCTCGGTGACGCTGAGGCCGACCTGCTGAGAATCGACGACGCGGCGAAATTCGGTTTTGACCGGCTCCTGGCCGTCACCGGCGATGAGGCGCAGGGCATCATTCAACGGAAGACCCGATTTGATCGAGCGAACCATGATGTCGAGCGCGTTCGGAAACTCCTCAAGGAATTTCTTGCAGCGACGCTTGATCAGGAAGCCGATGAACCAGCGTGGCAGGCCAGCGGCGGCGATCAGGCTGATGCCAGCCGAGATCGCGAGACCGGCGCCAGCCATGAGCGTGATGATGAAGGCGACGAAGCCGAAAGCCGCACTGAAAAGATAAAACTGCGTCAGGGAAATGGACAGGTTTGCCTGTGCCAGGCGGGCCTTCATCGATGGCGCCGTCTTGCTCGATTTTTCCTGTTGCTTCTTCTCGAGTTCCTTCAACGAGTCCTGAACGGACTTGCGTCGCTTCGACATTTCGCTGACACGATCGCGAGCTGCCTTGACCTTGACCCGATCTGTTTCGGCGGCGCCGACTTTGCGAATTCGACCTTCCGCCTTCTTCTCGGTTTCTATCCGCGAATACAGGACAACATAGGCAAGGGCCGCCGCTGAAATTGCGACGAGGAAGGCCAGCGCCAGGACGGGGATGCCTATGCCGAACATCGCGGCTCCTAGCCCTTGTCCATAGCGTCGAGTGTCGCCGCCAGGCGTTTGTCTTCGTTGAAGTACCGGGCGCGATCCCAAAAGTGCGGGCGACCGATGCCGGTCGATACGTGGCGGCCGACAATACGGCCGTTGGCATCTTCCCCTTCGATCTCGTAGCGCATCAGATCCTGCGTGATGATGACGTCGCCTTCCATACCGACCACTTCGGTGATGTGGGTGATGCGGCGCGAACCGTCGCGCAGACGCGCGGCCTGGATGATGACGTCGATGGATCCGGAGATGATCTCGCGCACAGTCTTGGCCGGCAGGGTGTAGCCGCCCATGGCGATCATCGATTCCATACGCGCCAGGCATTCGCGCGGCGTATTGGCGTGGATCGTCCCCATGGAACCGTCATGGCCGGTGTTCATCGCCTGCAGCAGGTCAAACACCTCAGGTCCGCGCACTTCGCCGACGATGATGCGCTCGGGCCGCATACGCAGGCAGTTCTTGATGAGATCCCGCATGGTGATCTCACCCTCGCCTTCGATATTCGGCGGTCGGGTTTCGAGGCGAACCACGTGCGGCTGCTGCAATTGCAGTTCGGCGGTGTCTTCGCAGGTAATCACTCGCTCGTCGAGGTCGATGAAGCCGGTCAGGCAGTTCAGAAGCGTCGTCTTGCCCGAACCGGTACCGCCGGAGATGACGATGTTGCAGCGGACGCGGCCGATGATCTGGAGAAGGACTGCCCCCTCGGGCGTGATTGCGCCGAATTTCACCAGCTGATCGAGCTTCAGCTTGTCCTTCTTGAATTTGCGGATCGTCAGTGCGGTGCCGTCGATGGCGAGCGGCGGCGCAATGACGTTGACGCGCGAGCCGTCAGGAAGACGCGCGTCGCAGATAGGGCTGGATTCGTCGACGCGCCGCCCCACCTGTCCGACGATCCGCTGGCAAATCGACAGGAGCTGGGCATTGTCACGGAATCGGACTTCGGATTCGATCGTCTTGCCGCCCACTTCGATGAAGGTCTGACCGGCACCATTGACCATGATATCGGCAATATCATCGCGCGCGAGCAACGGCTCTAACGGTCCATAGCCAAGGACGTCATTGCAGATATCGTCGAGCAGTTCCTCCTGCTCGGAGATCGACATCGCGAAGTTCTTGATCGTGATGATGTCATTGACGATATCGCGAATTTCTTCGCGTGCGCTTTCCGTATCTAGCTTGGCCAGCTGCGACAGATCGATCGTATCGATCAGCGCGGAGAAAACCTGCGACTTCGTATCGTAGTAGTCCTCGTTGCGGGCGGGTCGCTTTCTTTGTGCCGGAGCTGGCGATTGCGGACGCGACGCCGGTGCTTGAGCATCGCCAAGCACCGGCACGTGGGCGATGACGGCCGCTTGCGTGGCAGGGACGATCGGCGGCAGAGCAGCACCTGTCGTGCCGCTCTTGCCGAAGCCTTCGTTTCCGCGTTTGCCGAACATGTTCCTGATCCGTCCGTTGTACAGCGCCGCGTGTCAAACATGACGCGCTAAGGACGCTGTAACACTTTAGATTTGCTGCATAATTTTCTTCTTAAATCGAATCCGACTTAAGGAATTATGCGGTATGCGTGGTCTATTTCTTGCCCAGCGCCGCGAGCATCTTCCCGAGGCCGCCGCGTCGCGCCTTCTTCATCGACGCACGGCCGGTCAGCAGGTGCGCGAGTTGGGAGAAGGTTTCGGCGGCGGCGGATTTTTTGTCTATCTCCGCAATCATGCGGCCGCTGTTCGACGCGTTGCCGAAGAGAACGGCGTCGAACGGGATGATAGCGGCCGCTTCGATTTCCAGCGACTCGCAGAATTCGCTCACCGCAATCTCCGGACGCTTCGGCATGCCCACCTGATTCAAGATGAGATGAGGTTGCTTGTCGTTCGGCCGAAGCTTCTTCAAGGCATCGAGCAGGTTCTTCGTGTTGCGAAGACTTGCGAGATCCGGCACGGCTGTGATCACGATCTCATCGGCTTCGCCGAGAACCGCGCGCGTCCATTCCGTCCACATATGCGGGATGTCGAGCACCGAAACGGGTGCACTGCGTTGCAAGATCTCGAGGATCGGATGAAAGGCGCCACCCTCGAAGTCATAGGCGCGATCCAGCATCGACGGCGCCGCCAGCAGCGAAAGATGCTCGGAGCATTTGGTCAGAAGACGATCGAGAAAGACCTCGTCGAGCCTCTCCGGTGCGAAAACCGCTTCCGAGATACCCGTTGGCGGGTCCTGATCGAAATCGATATTGGCCGTGCCGTAGGGCAGGTCGAGATCGGCAAGAATGGTTTCGGTCGAAAAAAGGTTAGAAATGCCCCAGGCGCAATTGTGCGCGATGGCCGAGGAACCGCTGCCGCCCTTGGCGCCGATAAAGGCCAGGCTGCGCCCCAGCGGCTCGGCGTCGGGATCGACGAAAATCGATGAAACCGCCGACAGAATATCCGGCATCGCCACCGGCGCGACCATATACTCGGAAATGCCGTTGCGGATGAGATCGCGATAAAGAGCGATATCGTTGTGTTTGCCGATGAGAACGACCTTGGTGCTGGGGTCGCAGACCGCAGCCAATGGCGCGAGTTCCGTCAGCAGCGACCGCGGTTCTGTCGACGTTTCCAGGATAATCAGATTGGGCGTCGACACCGTCGCAAACATGTTTGCCGCAGCATCGATGCCGCCACTGTTGATGCGCAGGCTGACCTTCGCCATGCGGCGGTCCTGGCCGCAACGCTCCATCAGCCGCTGCATCGCCTCGCTTTCGCAAAAGGCATGGATAGAAATGCGCGGCAGCGGACGGACCTGCTCGAGGTCGCCCGGTTGAACCGTATCGAAAACGGAATCGCCCGCCCCGGCCCCCGTTTCGATCCTGTACTCAATGGTGCTCATCTGCTGATCCCAACGATATCAATTGACGATGATGACGGGTCCGTCACTCTTTTCGGTTCCGCGCCAGTCCGTGATGACCTGGCCGCGCTGCTCCGCATCGATCGGCGACATCTGGCGCGGGCCGAGCAGATCGGTCGGATTGGAGATCTGGGCCGCCAGATTGGATTGCGACGCGCAGCCGAAATTATAGTAGTTGCGGTTCTGGATCGTGTTGAGTGCAACGTCCTCCGGCCACTCGCCACAGGGACCGGTCTGGGCGGTGATCGCCACATAGCTCAAGCGAACCGGAGCGGCATCACCCATGGGACCGGCCTCGTAGCCGGCCTCGATCAGTCGCTTCGCGGGAACGCCGGCGGCGACGAGAACGCCGCGGATCTCCTTGCGCATGGCCTGCGCGGCGTGGCTGTTTGCCGAGCCACGCGGCAGCATGATCTGGACGACACCGGTCGATGAATTGCGATAATCGGCACCAAAGCCGCTGATGACGTCGCGCGTGCCTTGCGTCAGCCGACGGTCACCGGAGGCAATGGGGATATCGATCGTACGCTCGCCCTCGGCAAGCACGATCGGATGCCGTGTCCGGTAATCATCGGGGATAGAGCCCGTCGAAAGATTATCCTTGGTGCCGCAGCCGACAAGCAGCCCGGCAGCCACGAGGAGGATTGCAGCACGCCGCAAATGACGGACGGGAACTCCGGATCTGTTGAGGGACATGGCACTCGGCCTTTCAGAATTCTCGTGGAAGCTGCTTCGCGTTTGCATGACCCAGCCCTATTTGTAGATGAAGCCAACATTGCCATGGTACTGACCCGCCG
This sequence comes from Ensifer canadensis, assembly GCF_017488845.2. NCBI lineage: Bacteria > Pseudomonadati > Pseudomonadota > Alphaproteobacteria > Hyphomicrobiales > Rhizobiaceae > Ensifer > Ensifer canadensis. The sequence goes on along the minus strand of NZ_CP083370.1, from coordinate 3,775,227 downwards.
GTGCGGATGCTTCCGGGCGCCCGTAGATGCGGTTCACCCGACCAAGGAAGAAGCTGTCGAGATCATTGGCAGGGTTGAAATTGTCGTCGGGCCTGGCGATCGCGCTTCTGGCAACCGGGCGCACGAGGTAGGGCGTCGCAATGATGACAAGTTCGGTTTCGTTGCGCACGAAATCCTTGCTGCGGAAGAGCGTTCCGAGGACCGGGATTTTCGATGCACCCGGCAGGCCGGACATTGCCTGACGGATATTGTCCTGCACGAGGCCGGCGATGACGATAGAGCCGCCCGAGGGAAGCTCGACACTGGTCGACGCCTCGCGCCTGCGGATGCCGAGGAAGGTGTTGCCAGGGACAGAGGTGAAGCCGTTGCCGGTGACGATCGAGCCCTCATAGGTCGGCTCGGAAACGTTGGTTTCGATCTGCAGACTGATACGGCCCGGTCCCAGGACGACCGGCTTGAAGTTCAGGCGAATTCCATATTCGACGTCGTTGATCTCACGCGTAACCGTTGGGTCGCCGGTTTTGTCGTCGACCTTGACTTCCTGGGTGCCGCCGAGCCGAAATTCCCCGCCGACATAGAAATTGGCCTCTTGTCCCGAAATTGCCGTCAAGGTGGGTTCGGCCAGTGTGCGCATGACACCGGCTTGCTCCATCGCATTGATGTAGCTCGAGATCGTCGTTCCGCCGATGGATCCCTTGATCAGCGCGTTTGCGCCGACACTGATCGCATCACCGAGGTTTGCAGGATTGCGGAAGCCGATACCGCTCTCGCCGTCTCCTACACGCCCGTTGAAGCCCAATTGCTTCAAGACCTGGCGGCTCACTTCGGCAACCGTCACCTTCAGCGTGACCTGATCGTCACCTTCGATGGTCAACAGGTTGACAATCTGCGAGACCTGCCGATCCTCGGCAAAGATATCGGCATCACCATTGTTTCCCTGCGCAGTGATGTTGCGTGTCGTCGCTTCACCGCCCTGCAGGAAGGCCTTGGCGAGATCGACGGCTCGCGTCGAATCGAGCGGTGTGCGCACGGTACCCGTCAGCACGATGTTGTCGGAGATGATCTCAACGTTGATTTCGGCATCGGGAATGAAACGACGCAGGTTTGACTGCAGATTGGCGATGTCGCGCTCAACCTCGACGTCAAGACTGACGATCTCTTCGCCATTCGGCCCGAAGACAAAAATGTTGGTCTGCCCAACGGATTTTCCAAAGAGATAGATACGCCTGGACGTGCGCGTGACGGCATCGGCGAGCGATGGGTCGGCGACGAGAATATCATGGGCATCGGCCGGTAGATCGACGACGACGGCCTTGTTCAGCCCCAGGCTGATCTTCTTCTTCACCCCGGGCCCGCTTTCAACGATCCTGACGACCGACGAGGCGGCCGCATGGGCGAACGGGAGCGTTGGCAGCGCCATGCCCGAGAATGTCAGGCAAAACGACAGACCGGCTGCAACAGACGTCCGAAATTTGTTCCCGCTCCGCTTCACCCTGCGCTCCGCTCGATCGCTCATTGTTGCTGGCCTTGGCTGATGGCACCGTCGTTCTTGACGATCGAGCCCGACTTGATGACCTGGATGCTGGGCTGGCCATCGCCACTCAGAAGGTAATCCGCAGCGTTCGTATCGGATTCTTGAGCATCCGCGACACTGCGAAGGGCAAGTGAGATGCGTTCAGCCATTTGCTGCGCGACAGTCATGACCTTTGATTGATCCGGCGTCAGTTCCAGCGTCGCCGTGGTACCGACAACGGATTTTGAGCCGTCATCCTTCTCCTCGACCTGCTGATCGATCGCCAGCACGCGAACATTGCTGAGCACGGTTTCCGTCAGGTAGAGATCGCCGTCCGATTTACGGACCATGATGACGTCGACGCGGTCATTGGGCAGGATGAAGCCGCCGGCGCCGGTCGCCACGGTGATCTCTGTGGCAACGGCGCGCTTGCCAGCAGGCAATAGCGACGACATGATTCGGCTGGAGGAGTCCGCGACCTTCTCGCTGCGCACGGGCTCGCCGTTAAAGATCGGCAGGCGAACGACTGCGCCGGTCAGATCTTCAATGGCAGAGGGACGATTTTCTTCGGTGATGAGCCCCTCGACGACACCGTCCTTGGGCCATGCCATCCAATGGACCGCATCGCCACCTAAGCGCGACCCGACGGGCAAGCTCTTGCTCGCAACAAGGACATTGACGGTCGGCGCTCGCTCGATCAGTGGCTCCGCCATTTGTGGCGAGGGACCACGGGTCAGCTTCATCGCCAACAACCCGGCCATCGCCGCCGAGGCGACGGCCACCGCCAGTATGATGATGCGAACCGGTTTCATGATCGTTTCTGAGCCCCGCAGATATGCTGGCGTCAGGTTGATCAGGAATTGGTGTAATTATAGTTAATAAGCCGCTTACGGGTATGGTTAATAATCGCCTACCGTCGGCATAGGCCGCTTACTGCACGTGGCGAACACTTGCGGCGGCACATGTCAAAACTCGGATCGCCAGTTCAATGGAGACTGGATAACGCCATTCGCACCAATGGTGACGAGGGGTAGGCAACAAAACCGCCGGCCGCGATCGCTATCCCGTATGGAATCTTTGTGGCCGTAAACAATAGCCGCGGCATCGGAATTCGCGAGGGCAGGATGAAATCTTCATGCGCCCTGAGGAACAGGATCGCAACGGTCAACACGCCGCCAAACAGTGAGACTGAAAGCAAGAATTCCAATAGCGAACTGTTGGCCCCAAACCATAGGGCGCAAGCGGTCAGAAGTTTGGCGTCACCGCCACCCATGGTTCCGAGTGCAAAGAGACAGAAGCATAAGCCGAATACGGTAAGGGCTGTGGCAATGTGGAGCGCGATTTCCGGGATGCCGAGCCCAGCAAGGGGCGCAACGATGGTGAAGGTCGCAATCAGAACGATCGGCACCCGATTTGGAATCGTCATCGTAAAGGCGTCGGAGAAAGCGGACAACGCCAGACAAAACGGAAAAACTACGAAGATAGCAGCCACGATCACCGGTCGTCTCCTCGAGTGGAACTCATAAATTCGCCACTGCGACGTTCCATCGTTTGCGGAATACGTTTCCTGGCCTTCCAGCCAGCACACAAAAGTCCATTTTGCTGCTTGCAGCAAAGATAAGGCCGCCCCACTGGAGGGCGGCCCCGCACTTTAAGCTGATCGCCGGCGGAACCTCGCCTTGCCCTCAGAGAAAGAGGCAGTGATCAAGGAGCCGGGGTAACCTTCATGTACGAGCCGAGGTTGGTGAACTGCGTGTTCAGCTTGTCGCCCAACGCCGTCGCTCCACCGATAAGCGCAACCGAAATCAGAGCGGCGATCAGGCCGTATTCGATGGCGGTTGCGCCGGACTCGTCCTTCATCAGACGGGCAAAAATCTTCTTCATGATGATTCTCCTAACTTCACGATTGTTGTTCAGCACGTCCGCCAACTGTTGCCGTTGATCGGATGAGCTCAACCTAGTCCTGGCGAATTGCTATCGGCTTAAGGAAGACAGCTACCAAAAGATTAACGGCCCACCGCTGATTTTTGGGTAAGCGAATAGGAAATGTGCCGGCTTAGGATGCGCCGACCCGACTTAACGATTCATTCACCAAGAGTGCCGATGATGGGGCGAATGCCATCTCAGGGACCTGCCATGATTTTGCCCCTCGCGGCCAACCGGACCGCCACGCTGACACTCACGATCCTCGGCATGCTTTCGCTGATGGCGGCGTCGGCCGCAAGCGCGCAGGACGATATGATGCGCGTCTACATGGACCATGCACGGGTGCTCAAGCTCGACCGGCCGGTCGCCAAAGTCATCATCGGCAACGCGGAAGTTGCAGATGCGACGGTGGCCGACGCCCGCACGATCGTCATTACCGGCCGCAGCTTCGGCACGACGAATCTTGTCATCCTCGATCAGGACGGAAACGCCATCGTCGACGAGCAAATTCTCGTGTCGATCGACGAAGCAAACACTCTGCGCGTCTATCGACAGACGTCGCGCACAGTCCTTTCCTGTACGCCAAGTTGCGAGCGGCATGTGGAGCGCAAAACCGCAAGTGGTGGGAGCTGAGCAAACTGCGAGAAACACTGGAAATTCACTAAAATACCCGCGATTATCGCCAACGAAATATCAATAGTTACTCCCTACTTTGTGTCTCCGTCAGGCGTAACATGATGGGACGGCGCGATGAGCATCGAGCAGGAAACACTGCAGCCCCAAAAGGCCGCAAAGCCCACAAGGGGCTTATTGAGGCGTTTCCGGCGCGACAGAAAGGGCACCGCGAGCATTGAGTTCGCGATACTGGCTCTTCCCTTCTTTATGGTGATTTTCGCCTCCATCGAAACATTCGCCGCCTTCTACGGCGACCAGCTGCTGGCAAACGCCACGGAAACGATGGCGCGAAAGATCCGGACCGGCGAGATCACCTTCAACCGTGGCAAGACGGCGACTGATATGGACGAGACAAAGTTTCGCCAGGCATTCTGCGAGGAAATCTCGGTGATGTTGACGTGCTCGGCGACGGAGGCTGCCCAAGCCTCGAAGCTCTATATCGACGTCAGAAGTGTCACCGATCTCACCAAATTCCCGGTGCTCATCCCGCGAATGGACCCCTCGTCGTCGTCGTCGGATCTCAAGACAGCCGACCTGAAGTTTGCGCCGGGCGGACCCGGCTCCTTCAACGTCATGCGCGCGTATTATCGCTGGAGTGTGATGACCGATCTCATCAGGCCATTTGTGACCAACCTGCGCCCGGCCGGATCCAGCATGCCTAAAGACTATCTCATGGTTTCCACAACCACTTTCCGCACAGAAAACGAGTGAGGCGCGTCGTGAAGACTTTAGCGATGCACTGGATGACGGCAATCCGCCTGACCTTCGCAAGCTTCCGCTCGCTGCTCAAAGACCGGGGCGGGCTTGGCGGTGTCGAATTTGCCATCGTCACGCCGCTGCTGATCATGATTTACGTCGGCGCATTCGAATTATCGCTCGGCTTTACCGTAGCCGGCAAGGCTGCGCGTGCCGCCAGCGCCGTTGCCGATCTGGTTTCCCAGCAAAGCGAGGTCAACAAGACCTATTTGGGAAACATGTCGAATGTGGTGAAAAGCATCCTTGCCCCGTACGAAGGTTCAAAATACACGCTCAAGATTACCGGCATCGAGGTCAGCGGAACGAACACGGGAACCGTCGTCTGGTCGCGCGACCAAAACGGCGCGGTGCCGTATGCCGTCAACTCGACCACCACCGTTCCGAGCCAGTTTACGGCGACCACGGCCTTCGTCATCCGTACGGAGCTGATCGTGGAGCATGGACTGTTGCTGTTCGCGCCGAGCCTTGCATCCAGCACGAACACCGTAGATTTGTCCAAAACCGCGTATTTCCGCTCACGCCAGGCCGAAACCATAAAGTGCCCGGATTGCTGACCGGGGCCACTGCATGTTTCCTTAAATCCTATCCGATTTAAGGATCAAAACATGCAGCCATTCAAAGTACTACAGCGACCTTTGCGCGTCTAATAAGACGCGCAGCGCTGTAGTCGAGGCCAATTGCATTGCGGCGTCGCCGGCGGTATTCCTTCGGGATTGCGCTGGCGGCATCTGCGTCCGCGCTCGTTGCAGCACCGGAACGCAGGCCCTGCCCCGCGCTTCGGCTTACCGGAACTTTCATGGCGCGCGCGTTTCTCTTTGTCCTCGATTCCTTCGGTATAGGCGGTGCGCCGGATGCCGAAACCTATGGCGACCTGGGTGCCGACACGCTTGGTCACATCGCCGAGTTTTGCGCGACGGGCGCCGCAGATCGCGCCGGTGTGCGCGAAGGCCCGCTGCACCTTCCCAACATGTCTGCGCTCGGGCTCGTGCATGCGGCGAAATTGGCCACGGGCCGCGTGCCTATTGGCATGCCGGTTCCGGGCCGGGTCTACGGTGCCTATGGCGCTGCCAGCGAAGTCTCGCGCGGCAAGGATACGCCATCCGGTCATTGGGAGATCGCCGGAACGCCGGTCACGTTCGATTGGGGCTATTTCTCGGCCGAGGGCGACGCGTTTCCCGCCGAACTGGTCGAAGCGATCTGCCGCGAGGGCGACATTCCCGGCATTCTCGGCAACTGCCATGCCTCCGGTACTGATATCATCGCGCGCCTCGGCGAGGAGCATATGCGAACGGGAAAGCCGATCTGCTACACCTCCTCGGACAGCGTCTTTCAGATCGCCGCCCACGAGCACACCTTCGGCCTGGAGCGCCTGCTAGAATTCTGCCAGGTCGTCCGGCGCCTGCTCGACGACTACAATATCGGCCGCGTTATCGCCCGTCCCTTCATCGGCCACAACGCGCAGACCTTTGCCCGCACCGGCAACCGGCGCGACTACTCGGTGCTGCCGCCCGAGCCGACGGTCCTCGACCGGCTGGCGCAAGCGGGGCGCACCGTGCATGCGATCGGCAAGATCGGCGACATCTTCGCCCATCAGGGCGTGACGAAGCTGACCAAGGCGGACGGCAACATGGCGCTCTTCGACGCCAGCCTGGCGGCGATCGACGAGGCGGAGGATGGCGACCTCGTCTTCACCAACTTCGTCGACTTCGACATGCTCTTCGGCCACCGCCGCGATGTCGCCGGCTATGCCGCGGCGCTTGAAGCCTTCGACGCACGATTGCCCGATCTCGACCGGCGGCTGAAACCCGGCGATATCGTCATTCTCACGGCAGACCATGGCTGCGACCCGACCTGGCGCGGAACGGACCACACGCGCGAGCGCGTGCCGGTGCTGATGTTCGGCCCGGCTGTGCGCAGCCGTTCGCTCGGCGTTGCCAATACCTTTGCGCATATCGGCGAAACGGTCGCCAGACATCTCGGGATCGCACCCGGCCTACATGGGAGAAGCCTCATTTGACCGCACATCTGAAGAAGGCGGAACTGCACTGCCACATCGAGGGCGCGACACCGCCGGAATTGGCGCTGCTGCAGGCGGAGAAGTACGGGCTCGACACCAGCGAGATTATCGCCGACCGAGCCTATGTCTGGACAGACTTTACCAGCTTCGTGAAGTGCTACGACAGTGTCGCCTCGCTGTTTCGCACGCAGGAAGACTATGCACTTCTGGCCGAAGCCTATCTGACGGAACTGGCGGAGGTCGGAACGATCTACAGCGAGATCATCGTCTCGCCGGATCACGGCAACACGATCGGCCTCGGGGCCGACGCTTATCTTGAGGGGCTTGCCGCCGGCATGGAGGCCGCCAAGGCAAAGACCGGGATCGAATCGCGCATGCTGATAACCGGCATCCGTCATCTCGGGCCGGAATCGGTCGCCAAGACGGCCGAATTTGCCGCCAGGAGAGACCATGCGCTGGTCACCGGCTTCAATCTGGCGGGTGAGGAGCGCATGCACCGCGTCGCCGATTTTGCCCGGGCATTCGATATCGCCCGTGACGCCGGCCTGGGTTTGACCATTCACGCAGGCGAGCTTTCCGGCGCCTTCAGTGTGCGCGATGCGCTCGACCATATCAGGCCGTCGCGCATCAGCCACGGCGTGCGGGCGATCGAAGACGCCGATCTCGTCAAGCGGCTTGCCGACGACGGCGTCGTTCTGGAGGTCTGCCCCGGATCCAACATTTCCCTGCAGGTCTTCCCGGACTTCGCCTCGCACCCCTTGCGGACGCTGCATGGCGCCGGGGTGCGGGTGACGCTCAATTCCGACGACCCGCCCTTCTTCCACACTTCGCTAGCCCAGGAATATGACATAGCTTCTTCGGTGATGGGGTTCGGCGACGACGACATCAATAGCATGACTAGGACGGCGATCCAGGCGGCTTTCGTCGACGAGTCGACCCGCCAGAAACTGCTTGCCCTAATCTGACCGAGCCTTGCGTTCACCTACAGCGCCGCGCGTCAAATTTGACGCGTTAAGGACGCGGTAGCGCTTTAAGCTTGCTGCATAATTTTCTCCTTAAATCGATTCCGATTTAAGGAATTATGCCGTAGCGCGGGTGGTCGCGGTTGGGGATGAACACAACGAGCCGCCCAACGCCCTTGCGGCCGCGGAGCATTCCATGGAAAAAGAGCGGATACATAAACTTCGGGGAAGGTGGCCATGGACGGCGTTACAGTGATTGATCATCCGCTTGTGCAACACAAGCTGACCATCATGCGCAAGAAGGAAACCTCGACCGCCGGTTTTCGGCGGCTGCTTCGGGAAATCTCGACGCTGCTCTGCTACGAGGTGACGCGCGATCTGGAACTGACGATGGAGCGCATCGAGACGCCGATGCAGGCGATCGACGCACCGGTGCTCGAAGGCAAGAAGCTCGTTTTCGCTTCGATCCTGCGCGCCGGCAACGGCCTGCTTGAAGGCATGCTCGAACTCGTGCCGTCGGCCCGCGTTTCCCATATCGGCGTCTATCGCGACCACGAGACGCTGAAGCCGGTAGAGTATTATTTCAAGGCGCCCGAAAGCCTGTCCGAGCGCCTGATCATCGTCGTCGATCCAATGCTTGCGACCGGCAACTCCTCGATCGCAGCAATCGACAAGCTGAAGGAACGTGGCGCGAAGAACCTGCGCTTCCTCTGCCTGCTCGCAGCGCCCGAAGGCATTCGCAATTTCCAGGCCGCCCACCCCGATGTGCCGATCTTCACGGCGTCGATCGATAGCCACCTGAACGAACTCGGCTACATCATGCCCGGGCTCGGCGATGCCGGCGACCGCATGTATGGAACCAAGTAATTTTCCGTTTCTTAACCAGAGCGCAAAATTGATGAAAAACCGCCGGCAAACCGGCGGCTTTTTTGTATCGCATTAGCCATCCCCTGCTCTACTGGACTTCATCGGCGCGGGCGTCTGCGGCCCGATGCGCGGGAGGTCAGGCCATGTTCGTCCGTCTGCTGACATTCGCCGGCGGTATCGCTATTGCGGCCCTGGTCATTCCTGACCTCGCGAGTTCCTATCTCTCGAACGCTGAGACTGCCGCCACGGACAAACCGGCGGTGAACAACTCCCTTCCGGCAACGACGGCGAAATATGCTTCGGGAAAAGGCGTGGTGCTCGAAGCCGACCGCTCGGGCCATTTCTTCGGAGCGTTCCGCATCAACGGCCGCACCGAACGGGGCATGGTCGATACCGGCGCCAGCACCATCGCGATCAATGTCTCGACCGCGCGCAGGCTCGGCCTGTCTGCCGGAGCGCTTACTTTCAACGCACGCGTTCGAACGGCCAATGGCGATGTCGATGCAGCGCGGGCCAAGCTGACGAGGGTCGAAATCGGCGGCATATCGTTGCGCGACGTCGACGCCCTGGTGCTGCCCGACAAGGCGCTTGCCGGCATGCTCGTCGGCATGAGCTTCCTCGGCCGACTATCGTCCTACCGCGTCGAAAACGGCGCGCTGCATCTGGTCAGGTGATCCTTGAAAGGATTGGCGAGCGCACCTCAGGCTGAGCGTCGGCGATCGTATAGAGCGCCAGCAGCTCTTGCCGCGCATGTTCGGCCGCGGTCTCGTCCGCCGCATGGACGAAGGCGATCGGTTCGTCCTCGGCAACTCGCGTTCCCAACGGTTTCAGCTCGGCAAAGCCGACCCGATGATCGATCCTGTCGTTCGGATGTGTCCGACCGCCACCCAGAGCGATGACGGCCATGCCAAGGTCACGGGTCCGGCAGGATTGTAGATAGCCGTCTCTTTCTGCTTCCACCGGAAGGATAACTGGGGCAGGCGCCAAGTGCTGTTCGGGACGCTCGACGAAATCGGCGGGACCACCGAGCGCGTAAACCATCCTGGCGAAACGCTCAAGCGCTGCACCGTTTGCAAGCGCCGTGCGCGCCAATGCTTCGCCGGCTACCGGGTCGACTGCCACACCGGCCGCGACGAGCATCTCCGCGGCGAAAGCCATGACCACGGTTTCAAGGCGGGTGCCGCTTTTCTCGCCCTTGAGAAAGGCGACGCAGTTCCGGATTTCAAGCGCGTTTCCAGCCGCATCGGCCAAGGGCTCGTTCATATCCGTCAGCAATGCCGACGTGCGAACGCCGGCACCATTGGCGACATCAACTAGCGACCGGGCGAGTGCCTCGGCTTCGCCAGCATCGCCCATGAACGAGCCATTGCCGAGCTTGACGTCGAGCACCAGCGACTGCAGCCCGGCGGCAAGCTTCTTGGAAAGGATCGATGCGGTAATCAGCGGAACTGAATCGACGGTCGCCGTCACGTCACGGATGGCGTAGAGCCGCTTGTCGGCGGGCGCCAGATTGGCGGTCTGGCCGATGATGGCGCAGCCGACCTCGTCGACCGTCTTTCGGAATAGCGCAGCAGACGGCTGAATATCATAGCCGGGTATGGATTCGAGTTTGTCGAGCGTGCCGCCCGTGTGCCCCAATCCCCGTCCCGAGATCATCGGCACGGCCAAACCGCATGCTGCGACTATCGGGGCAAGCATCAGCGAGACGTTGTCGCCGACGCCTCCGGTGGAATGCTTGTCGACAATGGGTCGGCCGATGCTGCTCCAGTCGAGGGTTTCGCCGGAATCGCGCATGGCGAGCGTCAGCGCCACCGTCTCGTCCCGGCTCATGCCCGAAAACCAGATAGCCATAGCGAAGGCAGCGACCTGACCCTCCGAGATCGAACCATCGGAAAGGCCGCGGACGAAGCCCGTGATATCTGCCGCCTCGAGGCGCTCGCCGTTTCTCTTGCGGCGGATGATCTCCTGGGGAAGCATGGTCACTGAACCGCCGCGTCCGTGGAAATCATCTCCTTGAGAATGGCGGCCAGGCGTTTGCCGCCGACCGGCGCCATGTCCTTCGTCTCGTGATGGCTGAGTTCGCCGCCCGTCATGCCCGCGCCGAAATTGGTGATCACCGACGCTGCAGCAACCTTGAGGCCGAGGAAGCGCGCGAGAATGACTTCCGGCACGGTCGACATGCCGACCGCATCGGCGCCGAGCACGCGCGCCATGCGAATTTCCGCTGGCGTTTCAAAGCTCGGCCCGGAGAACCACATGTAAACGCCGTCCTGCAGCGGAATGCCCATCCGGTCGGCCGCGCGCCGCATGCGCGTCGCAAGCTCGGTGTCATAGGCGTTGGTCATGCCGACGAAGCGATCGTCGCTTTCGACGCCAATCAGTGGATTGAATCCGGAAAAGTTGATGTGATCCGAGATCCGCATGACCGAACCCGGCGGCAGATCATCACGCAGCGAGCCAGCGGAGTTTGTGAGCACGAGATTTTCGACGCCGAGTTTCTTCAGCGTCTGCAGCGGCACGCGCATCGCGTTGGCATCGCCGCTCTCGTAGTAATGCACCCGGCCGGACAGCATGACGACCGGGACGGCGCCGAGCAAACCTGCGACGAGTTCGCCGGCATGGCCAGAAACGCTGCTGACGGGAAAACCCGGGATGTCGGCATAGGAAATGCGTGTCGGGTTACTGACCGCTTCGACGAGCGTCCCAAGCCCTGAACCAAGGACAATACCATAGCGGGGAGCCAGGCCGCCGAGCCTGCCCCTCAGGAATTCAGCAGCGCTGCTCATCCGAGGATCTCGGTCTCGAAGCTGTGCGGTAGCAGATCGGACAGGGCGAGCGTCTTCTTCACGCCCGTCTCGTCGCAGAGGTAGATGCGCGTGCTGGCGCCGGAAAACTCCGCAAGCCGTTGCCGGCACCCGCCGCAAGGCGGGCAGAGCGCCAGCTTCTCGGCGATAACGGCGACTTCCATGATCTTGCGCTGGCCGGCCATGACCATGTGGCTGATGGCCGTGGTCTCGGCACACCAGCCTTCCGGGAAGGAGAGGTTTTCAATGTTGGCGCCGGTGTAGATATGGCCGTCTTCCGCACGGATCGCGGCGCCCACCGGAAACTTGGAATAGGGCGCATGCGCCTTGGCCATCGCTTCGCGTGCGGCTTCGAAGAGTTCGTTTTCCATAGCCTTACCGCTCCTTCACATAGGGGACACCGCCGGCCTTCGGCGGGATTGCCTTGCCGATGAAGCCGGCAAGCAAGATGACGGTGAGAATATAGGGCAATGCCTGCATCAGCTGCACCGGCACCTGGCCGATCAGCGGCAGGGGATTGCCCTGCAGGCGGATCGCAAACGCATCGAGGAAGCCGAACAGCAGGCAGGCAAGCATGATGTTGAATGGCCGCCATTTGGCAAAAATCAGCGCTGCAAGCGCGATGTAGCCCTTGCCGGCGGTCATGCCCTTGACGAAGCCGGCGGTCATCGCCAGCGACAGGTAGGCGCCGGCAAAGCCACACAGGATGCCGCAGCAGATGACGGCGCGGTACCGCATCCAGACCACCGAAATGCCGGCGGTGTCGACGGCACCCGGGTTCTCCCCGACCGCACGGAGCCGCAGGCCGAAGCGGGTGCGGTAGAGGATCCACCAGCTGAGCGGCACCATGGCGAAGGCCACATAGGTCAGGATGAAATGCCCGGAGAGCAGATCGGCATAGATCGGCCCGATGAAGGGAACATCGCGAATGGCGTCCGCGAAGGGAAAAGTGATCGTCTGGAACCTTGCACCTTCGGCCAGTGCCGGCGTGCGCCCGCCCTGACGGAACCAGGCCTCACCGAGGATGACGGTGGAACCCGCGACGATGAAGTTGATGGCAACGCCGGAGACGATCTGGTTGCCGCGCTGGGTGATCGACGCATAGCCGTGGACAAGGGACAGGGCGATCGAGATGAGGATGCCCGCAAGCAGTCCCAGCCAGACGGATTGGGTGATCGCTGCGACCGCGCCGGCGGCAAAGGCGGCGCCCAGCATTTTTCCTTCAAGGCCGATATCGAAGATACCGGCACGCTCGGTGAAGAGACCGGCGAGGGCTGCGAAGATCAGCGGAACGGAGACGCGGATGGTGGACTCGAGGAGCACCACGATGACGTGGAAGAAATCCATGGCTTCAAGCTCCCTTGGTCTGGGCAACGACCGCGGCGCGCCGGCTGGATGTGGAAAACAACCGGGTGATCGCCGGCCGGAACATGTTTTCAAGGGCGCCAGCAAACAGAATGACGAGGCCCTGGATGATGACGATCATGTCGCGCGAGATCGACGGCATTTCGAACGAGATCTCCGCCCCACCCTGGTAGAGCACGCCGAAGAGAACGGCCGCCGGGATGATGCCTGCCGGATGCGAGCGGCCCATGAGGGCGACGGCGATGCCGACGAAGCCTGCACCCTGGACAAAATCAAGCTGCATGCGGCCCTGCTCACCCATGATCGGGTTGAGCGCCATCATGCCGGCAAGCGCGCCGGAGATCATCATGGTGATGACGGTGATGCGGCTCTCGCTCATGCCGGCATATCGCGCGGCCGACGGACTGTGGCCCATGGTGCGCATCTCGTAACCGAGCTTGGTGCGCCAGATCAGGAGCCAGACGCCGAAGGCCGCGACAAGGGCCAGCAGGAACGAAACGTTGAATGGCGCCGTGCCGATATCGAGCCCGAAGATCCCCAGAAGCCAATCGAGCTTGGGCAACTGACCGCCTTCGGCGAAGGTGCGCGTCTGCGGCGACATCGAGCCGAGCGGCTTCAACACCCGCGTCAGCAGATAGACCATCAGGCTCGACGCGATGAAATTGAACATGATCGTGGTGATGACGATGTGGCTGCCGCGCTTGGCCTGCAGCCAGCCGGGCAGAAACGCCCAGGCAGCGCCGAAAGCGGCCGAACCGATGATCGCCAGCGGGAAGACCACAAACCACGGCATCGTCTGGTCGAGCCAGAGGCACGCGAGCGCGACCCCGATGCCGCCGACATAGGCCTGGCCCTCGCCGCCGATGTTGAAAAGCCCGGCATGGAATGCGACCGCGACCGCAAGGCCGGTGAAGATGAAGGTGGTGGCGTAGTAGAGCGTGAAGCCGATATATTCGCCGCGACCGAAGGCACCGTTGATCAGGTGATAGGCCGCCTCGAACGGATTTTCGCCGACGAGCAGAACCACGAGGCCGGCAACCAGAAACGCGACGGCGAGATTGACCAGCGGGACGAGGCCGTATTCGACCCAACCTGGAAGCTTTGCATAGGGATTGCTCATTCTGCGGCCTCCTTGCGGCCTTCGACGCCGGCCATCAGCAGGCCCAGCTCGCCCTCGGTCGCATCGGGATCGCGCTCGCCGACGACACGGCCGGCAAACATGACCAGGATACGGTCCGACAGGGCGCGGATCTCATCGAGTTCGACGGAAACAAGCAGGACAGCCTTGCCCTGGTCGCGCATCTCGATGATCCGTTTGTGGATGAATTCGATGGCGCCGACATCGACGCCGCGGGTGGGCTGGCCGATGATCAGCACGTCCGGCCCCCGCTCCATCTCGCGGGCGAGAACGATCTTCTGCTGATTGCCGCCGGAGAAATTCGCGGTCTTCAGCCGGGCGTTCGGCGGACGGATGTCGTATTCGGCGATCCGCTGCTCGGCATCCTTGCGGATGGCGTCGACATTCAGGAAGACGCCGTTGAGGTAGCGCTTGTCATGGTGATAGCCGAGGATGGCGTTTTCGCATTCCTCGAATTTCAGCACTAGGCCGACGTGGTGCCGGTCTTCCGGCACATGAGCGAGGCCACGATCGCGCAGCTCCTTGGGGTCGGCATGGCCGGTGACGTCGATCGGCTTGCCATTGAGGTGCACCTCGCCGGAAACGGCACGGCGGATACCGGAGATCGCCTCCAGGAGTTCCGACTGGCCATTGCCGGCGACGCCGGCAATGCCGACGATCTCGCCGGCCCTAAGGTTGAACGACACATTGTCGACCATGGTGACGCCGCGGCCGTCCTTGACGGTCAGACCGTTGACCGAAAGCTTGACATCGCCGGGCTTGGCCTCGCCCTTTTCGACGCGCAGCAGCACGCGGCGGCCGACCATCAGCTCGGCGAGTTCCTCGACCGAGGTTTCCGCCGTCGTGCGCGTTGCCACCATCTCGCCGCGGCGCATCACCGAAACCTCGTCGGTGATCGCCATGATTTCCCTGAGCTTATGGGTAATGAGAATGATGGTCTTTCCCTGGCTCTTCAGCTGTTCGAGAACGCGGAAGAGATGATCGGCCTCGGCCGGCGTCAACACGCCGGTGGGCTCATCGAGAATGAGGATATCGGCCCGGCGATAGAGCGCCTTGAGGATCTCGACGCGCTGCTGCAAGCCGACAGGCAATTCCTCGATCACGGCATCCGGATTGACCTCGAGCGCGTATTCGCGCTCCAGCCGCTTCAGCTCGATGCGCGCCTTGGCAATGCCCTTGTTGAGGATCTGGCTCTCTTCCGCGCCGAGCATGACGTTTTCGAGAACGGTGAAGTTCTCGACCAGCATGAAGTGCTGGTGCACCATGCCGATGCCGGCAGCGATCGCCGCATTCGGATCCCGGATCGAGACCTGCTTGCCATCGACGTGAATCTCGCCGCTATCGGCCTGGTAAAAGCCGTACAGGATCGACATCAGGGTCGATTTTCCCGCACCGTTTTCACCGATGACGCCGTGGATCGTACCCTTGCGGACTTTCAGATTGATATTCTTGTTGGCGTGAACCGGACCGAAGCTCTTGTCGATCCCACGCAGTTCGATGGCAATACTGTCCATATTGGCCTTACGATCCCCAAACTGGCCCGCTTCGGTCTTCTTCCCAGAAACCGTGCCGGCGATTTTTTTACCATTTGGTATAAGTTTATCATCGATTTCCCGGCACGGAAGCCCTCAATCGAGATCTCCTTATACTCTCACCGGATCGCTGATGAGAGTCCAGCGTGAATATACACAGGCAGATCGGCCGTAATCGCAACAAAAAACCGGCGGCATTCGATGCCGCCGGTTCAGTTTTATGCTTTTGCTTCAAGCGGTTTGGACGGGCCGCAGCAGGCGCAGCGCATTCATGGTCACAAGCACCGTGGCGCCGGTATCGGCGAGAATGGCCGGCCACAGACCGGTGATACCCGCAATCGTGGTGACGAGGAAAACAGCCTTCAGGCCAAGCGCAATAGTGATATTCTGGACAATGTTTCGCATTGTAGAGCGGGAAAGCCGGACCATCGCGGCGACATCGCTGACCCTGCCGTGCAACACCGCCGCGTCGGCGGTCTCCAACGCCACGTCCGTGCCGCCGCCCATGGCGATGCCGACGTCGGCTGCAGCGAGCGCCGGCGCATCATTGATGCCATCTCCGATCTTGGCAACATTGAAGCCGGATTTCTTCAATTCTCCAACGATGCGCTGCTTGTCCTGCGGCAGCAGTTCGGCGCGCACCTCCATGCCGAACTGACGGCCGATCGCCTCCGCCGTGCGGCGGTTGTCGCCAGTCAGCATGACCACATGAATGCCGGCGTCGGTCAACGCCTTGACGCCGACTGCCGCATCCGGGCGCGGCTCATCACGCATGGCGATGGCGCCGATAATCTCATTGCCGGAGATCAGCACCGAGACC
The DNA here is from genome assembly GCF_017488845.2 of Ensifer canadensis. Lineage (NCBI taxonomy): Bacteria > Pseudomonadati > Pseudomonadota > Alphaproteobacteria > Hyphomicrobiales > Rhizobiaceae > Ensifer > Ensifer canadensis. The sequence continues at coordinate 3,758,852 of NZ_CP083370.1, read as the reverse complement.
GTCTTGCCCTCGTCGTTCAGAGCCGCAATGCGCGCCTTCTGATCAGGCGACATCGGCACGCGGTCATCGGCAGCGTGGGGCGAGCCGAGGAACAGGGTGGCGGCGCCAACGACGCCTTCAAGACCCTTGCCGCCGATAGCCTTGACCGTCGTGATGCCCGGGACCTGCAGTTTCAGCTCGTCGGCGCGCTGCAGGATTGCCCGTGCCAGAGGATGGCTCGATCCCTGCTCAAGAGCTGCGGCCAAGCCCAGCACCTCGTTCTCGGCGCGGGCGAAGCCGACGATATCAGTCACCCGCGGTTTGCCTTCGGTGAGCGTACCTGTCTTGTCGAATGCTGCGGCGGTGATCTTGCCGACATTTTCAAGCACGGCGCCGCCCTTCAGGAGCAGGCCGCGGCGGGCACCGGCCGAAAGGCTGGCGGCGATCGCAGCCGGAGTCGAGATCACCAAGGCGCAGGGGCAGCCGATCAGCAGGATCGCCAACCCCTTGTAGACCCACTCGCTCCAGACGCCGCTGCCCAGAAGTGGCGGAAGGATCGCGACCAGGGCGGCGACAACAACGACGGCCGGTGTATAGTAGCGCGAGAAGCGATCGATAAAGCGTTCGGTCGGCGCCTTGCTCTCCTGCGCCTCCTCGACGAGCCGCACGATTCGGGCAATGGTATTGTCCGAGGCCGCAGCCGTGACGCGTACGCGCAAGGCCCCGTCGCCATTCACCGTTCCGGCGACAAGCGCATCATCCACTGCCTTGTGCACCGGCGTGCTTTCACCAGTGACCGGTGCCTCGTCGACGGCGCTTTCGCCAGAGAGGATGATGCCATCGGCCGGAACGCGGTCGCCGGGTCGGACGAGAATGACGGCGCCGACCGCCAGGCTATCCGCCGGGACCTCATCGACCCGACCGCTGCGCTCGAGATAGGCCGACTTCGGCACGAGCGCCGTCAGCGATTGAATGCTGGCCCGCGCATTGCCGGCGGCGACGCCTTCCAGCAGTTCGCCGACGAGGAAGAGCAGCACGACCATCGCCGCTTCCTCCGTCGCGCCGATAAAGACGGCACCCACCGCCGCAATGGTCATCAGCATCTCGATCGAGAACGGCGTGCCCGAGGTCGCCGCTGCGAAGGCGCGCCGCGCAATCGGCAGCAGGCCGACCAGCATGGCAAGCGTGAAGATCCAGGGCTCGGTGGCCGGAACAAGATGCCCAAGGCCATAGGCGGCGGCCAGAGCCAGACCACAGGCGATGGTCAGCCGGCCCTTGGCCGAGCGCCACCAGGGGCCGTTCGTTGGCCCGTGATCATGGGCATGGGAACTGGGCTGCTGCGATGAAGCTGCCCCGGCCGCGGTGTGGCTGTGCTGATGTTCGTGGTCGTTGGTATGCGCGTGCTTCTCATGCTTGTCGCCGTGCCCATGATCGTGATCGTGATCGTGATCGTGAGGATGGTCATGGTCGTGATCGCCCGAGCAAGTGTGTATGGCGACAACCGCGGGCTTCTGGTGGGCGGCAATCGGATGCAGCCGGTAACCGAGCTTTCCGACCCGGCTGACGATATTCGCGGCAAGATCGCCGTCGTCGGCATGCTTGACCGACATCGTGCCCGCGGCAACGGAAACCGAGACATCTTCAACACCAGGCATGCGCCTGACGGCGGTGTCGATCTTCGATGCGCAGGAAGCACAATCCATGCCTTCGACCCGATATCGGTTTTCGCGAATATTTGCTGCCATGACCTGCTCCTTGCATATATTGACGCAAGGCTACGACCTCTAGTGACTAGAGCTGCAAGGCCAAATTGCACGACCAAGCGAAGTTTTTCGCCGAATGCTGCCTTGCGGAGTCGTTTCCGCATGCTTGAAAAGGGCATGGCCTATCTCTGGCGGATGAGGGCAAACCAGAGATAGTGGACTGTAGGCCTTCGTTGCATATTGCAGGCTGCCGTGGGCCATCGTGGGCCATCGTCTTCTTAGACCGAAGGTCCTGGACTTTGTTCTGGGCGCGCTTGGCGGTTAGCCGGTTTTGTTTTCTTTGCCCCTGAACGCCAAAAAGCCCGCGGACCTTTCGGTCTCGCGGGCTTTTTTTTTGATTTGGTTGCGGGGGCAGGATTTGAACCTGCGGCCTTCAGGTTATGAGCCTGACGAGCTACCGGGCTGCTCCACCCCGCGCCATCTCGGTAAACCGCTATGCGGTTTATCCGGTGCGTAAACCGCTGTGCGGTTTATCGCGATAAGGTAAATCCCTTTGGGATTTACGGTCTGTGCCGAGCAAATCCGACGGATTTGTCTCGCGTAAGGGACGTTCTGATTTTACCTAAGCAAAAAGGCCGCTTGTAGGCGGCCCTTGCGTTTCGGCTTGGCCGAGCGTTTGTTCAGAGAAGATTTTCGGTTTGTTTTCGCCGCTGCCTTGTCCTTCTCGGCTATGCCTCGAAGGGGAGCGGCGGTTTTTTTATCTTGCGTTTTGCAGACCTGGCAGCGACCTACTCTCCCGCGTCTTAAGACGAAGTACCATCGGCGCTGGGGCGTTTCACGGCCGTGTTCGGAATGGGAACGGGTGCAGCCACCCCGCCAGAACCACCAGGTCGGCAAAGCGCAAGATTTGCCCTTAGCTGGGGCAAACCGAATGAGAAGCTGGTGAGGAGGATAAACCGCCTCGTTTTGTTTTGAACACGTCGCTCATCAATGATGAGCATGAGCAATGGGAACGATCAAGCCAATCGAACGATTAGTACTGGTAAGCTTCATGCGTTGCCGCACTTCCACACCCAGCCTATCAACGTGGTAGTCTTCCACGGTTCTCAAGGGAATACTCGTTTTCAGGTTGGTTTCCCGCTTAGATGCCTTCAGCGGTTATCCATTCCATATATAGCTACCCTGCTATGCCCTTGGCAGGACAACAGGTCCACCAGAGATATGTCCATCCCGGTCCTCTCGTACTAGGGACAGATCCTGTCAATATTCCTACACCCACGGCAGATAGGGACCGAACTGTCTCACGACGTTCTGAACCCAGCTCACGTACCGCTTTAATTGGCGAACAGCCAAACCCTTGGGACCTGCTCCAGCCCCAGGATGCGATGAGCCGACATCGAGGTGCCAAACAACCCCGTCGATATGGACTCTTGGGGGTCATCAGCCTGTTATCCCCGGCGTACCTTTTATCCGTTGAGCGATGGCCCTTCCACGCGGGACCACCGGATCACTATGACCGACTTTCGTCTCTGCTCGACTTGTCAGTCTCGCAGTCAGGCGGGCTTATGCCATTGCACTCGACGACCGATTTCCGACCGGTCTGAGCCCACCATCGCGCGCCTCCGTTACTCTTTCGGAGGCGACCGCCCCAGTCAAACTACCCACCATACACTGTCCCGGATCCGGATAACGGACCGCGGTTAGACATCCATGACGATAAGGGTGGTATTTCAAGGATGGCTCCACAAGAACTGGCGTCCCTGCTTCAAAGCCTACCACCTATCCTACACATGCCGACACGAATGCCAGTGTAAAGCTATAGTAAAGGTGCACGGGGTCTTTCCGTCTGACCGCAGGAACCCCGCATCTTCACGGGGAATTCAATTTCACTGAGTCTATGCTGGAGACAGCGGGGAAGTCGTTACGCCATTCGTGCAGGTCGGAACTTACCCGACAAGGAATTTCGCTACCTTAGGACCGTTATAGTTACGGCCGCCGTTTACTGGGGCTTCGATTCAGAGCTTGCACCCCTCCTCTTAACCTTCCAGCACCGGGCAGGCGTCAGACCCTATACGTCGTCTTGCGACTTCGCAGAGCCCTGTGTTTTTGATAAACAGTCGCTACCCCCTGGTCTGTGCCACCCTTTCTGACTTGCGTCAAAAAGGGTCAC